>JACPOD010000084.1 GCA_016185185.1 Sphingobacteriales bacterium
CCTCAGGGAGACACATATAAGTCTGCACTCAATGAATTGAATAAAGAATTAGAGCCGAATAAAAATTTCATTTATTCAAAAACAATTACCATTGATGCCAACCATGAAATATCTCAGCCTTATTGGTTAAAAGAAGAAATGACCAAAGGAAGCTTTAATGTAAGTGATCAGAAGCTGATAGGAATGGCGCAAAGCAAACCTTCTTTAGAAGTGGTGTTTGTTGTAAATATAGGCGGAGAAGATTTTTATATCCGCAGACCAGTGCAATATAAATTTACTGACCCGGTGAAAGGGGAGTTGTTTCAACCATTGGTGGTAACACCTGCAGTTACTATTAAGCCTGATAAAAACCTGTTGGTGTTTAATGGCATAAAGCAAAAAACAATTAATGCCTCTGTCAGGGCATTCAGAAAAATTAGCCTGTTAGTTCCTGATCTGTCAGCTCAAACAATTCCGGCCAATCATATCAATATTGGTTCGGGTGATTTTGCTAAAGGCGACGAGAAGACATTCCCATTAATGATTAACTCATCAACTGAAAGTAAGGCCATTTTTTATACTGGAAATTTTAATGAAGAGCTGAATAAAAATATTCATGAAATAAAATACGACCACATTCCTGCTATCACCTATTTCACCAATGCTGCTGTAAAAACAATTTCGGTTGATTATAAAGTTATTGGTAAAACAATCGGCTACATCACCGGCGCCGGTGATAAAGTGCCGGAAGCATTAACGCAAATGGGTTATACGGTAACACCACTCAGCGAAAAAGATTTAACACTGGATAACCTAAAAAAATTTGATGCAGTGGTAACCGGCGTCCGTGCCTACAATGTACACGATTATATGGCCAATGCTTATGATGCGTTGATGGCTTATGTAAAACAAGGCGGCGTATATGTGGTGCAGTACAATACAAACAGTGGCGTTGGTCCTTTAGGTACGGGAAAAATTGGGCCTGCTCCATTTATGGTTTCAAGAAACAGGATTACGGATGAAGAAGCAAAAGTTAATTTCTTGCAGCCCAATCACCCGGTATTAAACTATCCCAATAAAATCACTGAAAAAGATTTTGATGGCTGGATACAGGAACGCAGTATTTACGAAGCTGATAAAGTGGACAGCAGTTATGCATCGGTTTTATCGTTTAATGATCCCAATGAAAATGCTACCAGCGGAAGTTTGATTATAAATAATTATGGCCTTCGCCAAGCTACGCAAGGCTCGGAATGACGTTTAAATGATAATTGAACTATGGCAAACAATTCAAACAAGGGAGGAATGGGGGTAGCAGTAGGGTTAATGCTTGGGATACTCCTTACTTTCGTATTTAAGAAACTGGCAGTGGGATTGATCGTGGGATTGGTGATCGCCTTTTTATTATTCGCTTCTACAAGGGAAAAATAACGATGGAACAACAGCAGGATAAAATACCCTTATTTAAAACATGGAAGGCCTGGTACATCTTTGTACTGGTTGTATTGGTGCTGCTCATTACAGGGTTTTATTTATTTACTAAACAATTTGCATGAGCAGTATTGACTGGATAGTACTTATTGTAACACTTATTGGCATCATTACATATGGTGTTTACAAAAGCCGTACTTCCCGTAATCTGGATGGATACTTTTTAGGCGACCGTAAAATGCCATGGTGGCTGGTGTTACTCAGCATTATGGGTACCCAGGCAAGTGCTGTAACTTTTCTTTCCGCACCAGGACAGGCTTATACAGACGGGATGCGTTTTGTACAATACTATTTTGGTTTGCCCATAGCAATGATCATTATATGTATTGCATTTGTACCTATTTTTCACCGGTTAAAAGTTTATACTGCTTACGAGTATTTAGAACAACGCTTTGATGTAAAAACAAGAACACTTACTTCCTTTTTATTTTTATTGTCAAGAGGTTTAAGCACGGGCATCAGTGTATTTGCCCCATCCATAATACTTTCTTCATTATTCGGATGGAATATTTACTGGACAAATATTTTTATGGGTGGGCTACTCATTATCTATACTGTAACCGGTGGCGCCAAGGCGGTTGCTTACACCCAACAACTGCAACTCATTATTGTATTTGTAGGAATGTTTTTGGCGGCTTACATGGTAGTTAATTTACTGCCCTCAAATGTTGGTTTTGTGGATGCACTAAAAGTGAGTGGTAAGCTGGGGAAATTAAATGTAATTACCACAGCTATAAAAAAAGATGGTTCTTTTAACTGGAGCGATCAGTATAATTTGTTTAGCGGGTTAATCGGCGGATTATTTTTATCCTTATCATACTTTGGAACAGATCAGTCGCAGGTAGGAAGATATTTAACAGCCAAATCAGAAACACAAAGCCGGTTGGGGTTACTAATGAATGGTTTGGTAAAAGTGCCGATGCAATTTGCCATTTTGCTGATCGGGGCAATGGTCTTTACATTTTATCAATTTAAGTCTTCACCTTTATTTTTTAATGAAGTGCAGGTTGTTAAAGTGCAGGCATCCGTTTATGCAGACTCTGCAAAAACAATTCAACACCAATACGATTCTTTAAATAAGTTGAAGGAAAGCTATGTTATGGAATATGTAAATGCCTATCAGGCCGGACTGCCAACGGATGCGTATGAGCAAAATTGGAAATCTGCACAAACACAAACCGATACATTAAGGACACATTTTAAAAACCTGGTAAAAAAGAAAGAAGTGGGTGGTGATGCAAATGATACCAATTATATCTTTCTGCATTTTGTTGTGGATTATTTGCCAAAAGGGTTGGTGGGACTTTTAATTGCCATCATTTTTCTTGCATCCTGGGGCAGTATTGCTGCAGCATTAAATTCTCTGGCTTCCTGCACCATGGTTGATTTTCACAGGAGGTTTAGTAAAAGAGAACTAACGGAGGAAACAGAATATCGGTTGTCCAAATGGTATACATTCGGGTGGGGTGTATTTTGTATTATCATAGCAATGTTTGCTTATAATCTTGGTAACAGTTTAATTGAAGCAGTAAATGTGCTGGGTTCTTTGTTTTATGGGGTTATATTGGGTATTTTTCTCGTGGCTTTCTTTTTAAAGAGTATTGGAGGAAAAGCTGTTTTTGTTGCGGCAATAATAACAGAGCTTTTTATTCTGTTTATATTTTATCTCATTAAAAAAGAAACCATATCACTTGGGTTTTTATGGTTAAATCCCATTGGTGCAGGAGGTGTTGTACTGGTGGGGTTGCTGGTACAAAGTATACTGCCCCGTAAAAAAAAGGCTGAAGCAACGGTTTTCTAAAAGCAAGTGTCAATTAATAAAACGGTTTCATATGAGACTCCTCTTTATTATTTCGATCCTATGCTTTCAAATATCTTCCTGTTCAAAAAGTGATTCTTCAGCAATACTTTACGGGAAATGGATCAATATTAAGAATACTGAAGATACACTCGAGTTTTTTAAAGAAGGTAGTAAGCAAATTATGTTTGATAATTCCCTTTATTTAAGGGCTTCTATGTCGCCATACATTAATATTGGGAACTTTAAGAAGGAATATACCGCACCCATTGGGGGAAAAATTGGAGTGAGGTTATATAATTCCAATTCGGAATTTTATTCTTACAATTTTACGTGGCTTGAATTTGGTAATATGTTTTCCATTCCTGTACAAGCTATACGGCCTCAGGTAAGTGCCTTGTATGATATTACGTATATAAAGGTGCGATAAGAAAAAACCCCGCTATTAGCGGGGTTTTTTCTTATGCGTTCATATAAATTATTTCGCTGGCACCGGCTTTGGTGTAGCTGGCGTTGATTGTTCTGTTTTAGCTTTTGTGTCGTCCTGCAAAGTTGTTTTATCCCTTGGAATAAATAAGGTAGAAAATAAACAGAGTAATCCAATAGCTGCTGCAAAGATCCAGGTGCCTTTTTCCAGCACATCTGTGGTTTGTTTTACACCCATAAACTGGTTGCTGAAACCGGCTACATTTCCTGCTAAGCCACCGCCTTTTGGATTTTGAACGAGTACGATAAAACCTAATACTACCGCAGCAATAATAATCAGGATCACAAACAAAATGGTCATATTCTTATGCTTTTAATTGATCAATTAAGGCCGCAAAGTAAGGGCTTTTTTCGGGATGTTGCAAACTTAATTTATGGTAGATTTCGATGGCTTTTTGGGTCTTTCCCTGCTTTAAAAGCACATCCGCCATGGCTTCTGTTATTACTTCTTTGGCAGTATTAGAATCTTCCGCCTCGGTTCTGATCTTTTTTTCATCTGTTTCATTTATTTCAACAGCCTCTTCTGCCGGAAGCCGCTTCATAATTTTAAGCCATTCGGTAAAACTGCGGAGTTGTTTTCCAAGTTTATCAGATGGTAAGGTTTCGCTAACCTGTTTGATTCCCTGTGATGCAAAATAATCTACTGTATGCAGGGGTTCAAACTTTAGTTCTGTTTCTTGCCGGGCAATTTCTTTTTCCCGGTCCAGGATACTGCTCACCAGTGAGTTGCTCTCAGGTAATTCATTTTCGGCAAATGATTCCTCATCTGTTTCAATCAACTCTTGATTCATTGAAATATTATCAGTCAATTCATATGTGCTACTTGTTTCAAGTTCTTCAAGCCTCACATCAGTAACTATTATATTTTGGGTGCCGTCATTATTTAAAATAAAGTCGAGCCAGGGTAGGTTGGAAGAATATAAAGCAGTTTTGGAAGCTTGTTTTTTATAAAGGACATCATCCGATTCCTTTAATTTTTTTGAATAAAGAAACTGGTGAAGAAAGGAATAAGGATACTTAGAAGAAATTTCTTTTAGCTCATCAGTTGTAACTGATGCGAACTTTTTTCCTTTTACTACGTCAATATTTTCCCACTCCTGATTCATACGGACAAGTTAGATGAATTTTACCAGTTGGAGAAAATGCGGTTAAAGATTTCGTCCACCAAATTCTTCACAACATCATCTGTAAGAGATGCTTCAGCCTGTGCCAGACTTTGTGTTGCGGGAAAATCAATATTACGGCTTAAATCGGTTTCAAAACTTTTAGTATCATCCAGCCGGTTTTTAAAAATGAGATGAACAGAAACATTTAACCGGTTGGTGGAGGACTGACCCTTTCCATTAGCACCGGTACTGATACCAGATGTGCTCACATTATAATCGCTAATATATCCGCTGATATCATAATGTGCTTCATCAGAATTTGTTTGCGTTAACCGGGTTTGGCCAATAATTTTTTGCCTTAGTTTATCGGTCAGTTTCTGACTTAGTTGCGGGTTAACGATTCTTGCTTTGTTCTCAATATAATTAACCTTTACTGTTTTTACTTCAGGCGGAATACTTACATCTTTAAAAGAGTAGCAACCCTGGAGCAGGAAAAAAAACAAAAAATAAAAAACAAATCCCAATAGCCAGTTTTTGGTATTTGTTTTTTGACATTTGGACTTAATAAAATCATTCATCAATATCATATTCTTTCAGCTTACGGTAAAGGGTTCTTTCACTAATTCCTAAATCGGATGAAGCATCCTTACGTTTACCCTTATGTTTTTTTAATGCTTTTATTATTAACTCTTTTTCTTTATCCATGATGTTTAGCGATTCTTCCACTTCTTCGTGATGCTGTATATCTTCATGCGGAAGAATTACTGGTTGAGACGGGTTGCTGATCACAGGTTGGGTATATTCCATGGGTCTCATTTCCGGTAATGACGATTCATGCTGGTAAGAAGGAAGATTCATGCCCTGCATGGCGGATGGTTTTTTAGCCATTTCAAATACTACCTTCTTCAACTCGTTCACATCTTTCTTCATATCAAAAAAGAGCTTGTACAATATTTCTCTTTCATTAGCAAATTCTGCATGGCTTATTGTTCCATTACCATGTATTAATGCCGGTAACCGGTTACCGGTAGTTTCGGGTATAAATCTTTTTAATTCCGCTGCTGTAATATCTTTATTCCCCGAAAGGACTGAAACTTGTTCTGCAATATTCTTTAATTCACGAACATTACCGGGCCAGCTGTAATTAATTAACAGATTTTTTGCTTCATCATCTAACTGGATTGGTGCTGCTTTATATTTTTCAGCAAAGTCCACCGCAAATTTTCGGAACAGTATCAAAATGTCTTCTTTACGGTCTCTTAATGATGGTACACGAATAGGTACCGTGCTTAAGCGGTAATAGAGATCTTCCCTGAATTTTCTTGTCTGAGTTGATTCTAATAGATCTTTATTGGTAGCTGCAATTACTCTAACATCTGTCTTTTGCACTTTACTGGAACCCACCCGGATAAATTCGCCGCTTTCCAGAACACGAAGCAGCCGGGCCTGTGTACCCAATGGCATTTCACCAATTTCATCGAGGAAAATGGTACCACCGCTTACGGTTTCAAAATATCCCTTACGGCTGTCAACGGCACCCGTAAATGATCCTTTTTCATGACCAAATAATTCAGAGTCAATTGTCCCCTCCGGGATAGCACCACAGTTCACAGCAATAAAGGGATTATGCTTGCGTCCGCTGAGTGCATGTATGATCTGGGAAAAAGCTTCTTTCCCCACGCCACTTTCGCCCACAATTAAAACGGAAAGATCTGTATTGGCTACCTGTGAAGCAACATTCAGCGCATGGTTAAGTGCCGGCGAGTTGCCAATAATACCAAAACGATTTTTTATACTTTGTAAATCCATTGTTCCTGTTTTAAATTATTAATTAATCCTTATTAATTAATAATTGTTCCGAGTAAAGTTCCCTGCGTAGCAGCATTTACTTTTACCATTACATAATCCCCTTTCTTGTAACCATAATTTTCTTTGGCAAAAACCAGCACTTTATTCTGGCTGTTTCGTCCCATCCAGTCCTTATCACTTTTTTTGCTGTTGCCTTCAATTAAGACTTTATAAGTATTACCAATATCTTTGCTGTAACTTTCTTTACTGAGGCGGTTTTGCATTTCCACAATTTCCCGTAACCTTTTTTTCTTTACTGGCTCTGGTATATCATCCTTATATCTTCTTTCTGCCAGTGTACCGGGTCTTTCGCTGTAAAAAAACATATAACTGTAATCGTATTTTGCAAATTCCATCATGCTTAATGTATCAGCATGGTCTTCTTCTGTCTCCGTACAAAATCCTGATATGATATCAGATGATAAACCACAGTCGGGCATTATTTCTCTTATGCGGTTTACTTTAGCCATGTACCATTCCCTGGTATAAGTTCGGTTCATAAGTTGTAAAATTCTGGATGAACCACTCTGTACGGGAAGATGTATGTATTTGCAGATGTTTTCATACCTGGCCATGGTATGTAAAACTTCATCTGTAATATCTTTTGGGTGTGAAGTGGAAAACCGTACTCTTAATTGCGGGGAAATCATTGCTGTTTTTTCCAGGAGCATGGCAAACGTTACGGTTTCATCATTTACTTCATCAACGAAATAATAGCTGTCAACATTCTGACCCAATAAGGTTACTTCTTTATAGCCATTATTAAATAAGTCGGTACATTCTTTTATAATGGAAACAGCATCCCGGCTTCTTTCTCTTCCTCTTGTAAATGGCACAACACAAAAGGAACACATATTGTTGCAACCCCGCATAATACTTACAAAGGCAGTAACGCCATTACTGTCTAATCGTATTGGGGATATATCTGCATAAGTTTCCTCCCGGCTTAATAAAACATTTACCGCTTTTTGACCTGTTTCCGCCTCTTCAATTAAGCCCGGGAGTGTGCGATACGCATCCGGACCTACAACCATGTCCACTAATTTCTCTTCTTCTAAAAATTTTGATTTTAAACGTTCTGCCATACATCCCAGTACACCTATCAGCATACCAGGTTTTTCATTTTTTATTTGCTTAAAGGTTGTAAGACGGTTACGAACAGTCTGTTCTGCTTTTTCACGAATGGAGCAGGTATTGAGTAAAATAAGATCGGCTTCTTCAAAATTGCGGGTAGCACCAAAGCCGTTTTCATTTAAAATCGAAGCCACAATTTCACTGTCGGCAAAATTCATCTGGCAGCCATAGCTTTCAATATAAAATTTCTTTTTATAGTTATTAGGATCGTAGGCAAAGGGGGCAAAGGCTTCGCCCTGTTTTGCTTCATCCTGCACTTTATCATTCACATAATCCTGCATAATTGCTTTACTTTTTAAGGAGTGCAAAGATAGTTAAAAGGCTTTATTGTAGTGACAGGATGGCAGAAATAATGTACTTTACTACCTGTTTTTGAGCCTGAAACAGGCATTGGATATAATTTGCTTTGTCCGTTGAAACCCTTTGCCAGAAAGCTTCTTAATGATTTCTTAACCGTTTACCCATCACAAAAGAAAGATTAAATTGGTTTCGGGGCTATCAATACTGCCCGTAAGTTTGCATCAGAAATCGATTACACGTGTACTGCATGCAGATGGGACAAACTAACCCCAATCTTTCACACTTTCGCTTCTACTTGTAATAAAATCACTTTTGCAGTCATTTGAAAATTCAGCAAAACAAATTTTAGTAACCTTAAAAATTAAGAATCATGAAAACACTAAAAGTATCTTTAAAAGCAATCGTATTCATTTTGGCAACTGGCATCACCTTAGCAGGTACACCAGCAAAAGCAAATGGAAATAATAATATAACAAGCACTTCAATTGTGAACATTGCCCATGCTGGCATAGTAAACAACGATCCTGTTTTGTTATTAAGTTTCCATAATGCAAATGAAGAAAAAGTATTTATAACAATCGCTGACGAAAAAGGGATTGTTGTTTATACTGAAACTTTTAAAGGCTCTGTGTATGCAAAGAAATTTGCTTTTGAAACAGACCTGGCCGCTGCTAACCCAACGATTACGGTAACCTATGCAACATCCCGTAAAACAGAAACCTATAAAGTGAATACAAAGGAATCAGCAGTTCCCAGTCTTACAATTACTAAACTTTAAGGAGGGAAAGTAAAGTACATACAGGTATAAGATGATTTCTTATACCTGTTTTTTATTTTGTTGTATGAGTTGATGGCATGCGTTTGCTTAACCAACTGTCCTTAACAGGAATTAACCAGTTTGTTTCCAGGGTATCTTTTGTTAATATAGTATTGTTGAAATATAAAGTTTCGCCATTTATAAAATTATTCTCCACTGCATAATTGAATTGTGACAGGGGAATGAGCTGGATTTTATCTTTAATGACAAAAGCGAGGGATTGCCTGTCGAATAAATTTACATTATAAAGGTTTTCTATTTCTTTAATAAGGTTTACAGAACTATCGGTACTGCAGCCACTCACTCCTGTAGCCTTTTCATCCGCCATCAATATAATAAACTGGCCAAAAAACAAATAAGCTGCTCCTTTTACCGGATCGCCATGACTTTTCCAATTAGCAACAAAATGATTGAGCAGGTCTTCAATTTGCAAGGCTTCGCTTAAAGCAAATAACCGGTTACTTTGATAAATCCAGACTTTGGATTCCGGTGCAAAACTACCGTCCAGCAGGTATTTGTATTCTAAGTTCATGTTGCTAAATTACAACGTTAATCGTAAATGGTACGAATGAAAGACTTTTATGAGATAGTACGAAGACTATTTTTTTGGGGAGGGTTAAAAAAATAATTTTTGATTAAAGCGATCTTCCATGTAAGAATAGAAAGAGTAACAAATTCCCAGGCAAACACAAAGTAATACTGCATTAGGCCAGAAATCAATTTCATCTATTATTACAAAACCCTGTAACCGTGAAATATACCAAACGATAAAAAGGGCTAATGATAACAACAGGAATTCTAACCCTGAAATAAGTATTGTATTAATAAGAAAGTAACTAAAAGTAGTGGTTTTCTTTTCCTCTTCTTCAAAATCCCTCTTCCACAAACTTTTAGTAGCCAGGCTCAGCATAAACCCAAATAAGGCGGCATAAAAGATAGGTTGAAAACCGTCGAACAAATAAAATTTTTTAGTAAAAAGGGCGATGGTTGTTCCTGTAAAAAAAATTAGCAGGGCATATATGTCGTACTGCTTTATAGGGAGTTTAAAAAACATTCCTGTTTTCATGGGGTGGATTTGTTAGAACAAGATAGAAAAAAGTTTGGTTATTCCAAACTGGCAGCAATTAATTCTGCTATGTCCATTACTTTCACGGTTTCCTCTTTTTCGGCCACTTTTGTGCCATCTGTTATCATGGTATTGCAAAACGGGCAGGCGGCTGCAATAATAGAGGCCCCCGTTGCTATTGCTTCATTGGTACGTTCGATATTTACCCTGGTGCTTCCATTTTCATCTTCTTTAAACATTTGGGCGCCACCGGCGCCACAACATAACCCGTTTGTACGGCACCTTTTCATTTCCACTAACTCGGCGTCTAATAATTCCAGCACTTTTCGGGGAGCTTCATAAATATCATTGGCCCTTCCAAGATAGCAGCTGTCGTGGTAAGTTATTTTCTTTCCTTTAAAGGATCCGCCTTCTTTTAGTTTTATTTTTCCTTCGTTTATTAATTCTTGCAGTAACGTGGTATGGTGAATAACATCATAGGTCCCGCCCAATTCAGGATATTCGTTTTTAAGGGTGTTAAAACAGTGAGGACAGGTAGTTACAATTTTTTTTATTCCATACCCATTTAAAACCTGGATATTCTGATATGCCATCATCTGGAACATAAATTCATTGCCAGCTCTTCTTACAGGGTCGCCGGTACACATTTCCTCTTTACCAAGTATAGCATACTTGACTCCAACTTTATTTAGAATAGTAGCAAAAGCTTTTGTGATCTTCTGTGCCCTTTGGTCAAAACTGCCGGCACAGCCTACCCAAAACAGTATTTCAGGACTATCACCTGAAGCTATCTTTTCGGCCATGGTTGGAACATTCATACGGTATCAACTATTTATTGTCAAAACTAATGAAAATGCTGAAAGCTCAATACAAAATGCTAAAAGCCCGGTTATATTTATGAAATAACAGGTGCTCAAATACGCAAAAATAAATCAGTGCAAAATGTACAATTCCTGTTCACCATAAAGTATTGTGCATTTAGCCTTCTGCTTTTGCTTATCAAATTTTCAGATTACCAAATTGACTCATTACATTTGTCCACTTAACGGAAACGATTGAAACAATTTTTTGAAAGAGTATTCAACTGGGAACAATGGCCCTTTTTTGTATTATATTTTCCCATAGGTTTTGTTTGGTTTTGGTACTGCATTAAAAGCCGCAGTTTGTGGTTTTTCAGTTCATCCAACCCTACAATAACCTTTGGTGGATTTGAAGGGGAAAGCAAGAAAGAAATGTACGACCAGTTGCCGGTAAATTCCTTTCCCAAGACCATCTATATATTACATGATGCGCCTTTTGATGCAGTAAGGGAAAAAATTTTTACGGAGGCCGGATTTACTTATCCTTTTATTGTTAAGCCTGATATTGGAATGAAAGGGATATTGTTTCGTAAAATTGATAATGAGGAACAGTTAGAAAAATATCATGAACGCATACCGGTTGAATACATAGTACAGGATCTTATAGAACTGCCTGTTGAAGTGAGTGTATTTTATTTTCGCCATCCGGCACAGCAAAAAGGAACGATTAGCGGATTTATACAGAAAGAATTACTGGAAGTTACAGGTGATGGACAATCCACCTTGTGGCAACTCATCTTAAAACACCCCCGTGCAAAATTCAGGTTGGAAGAAATGCGTCAACGCCATGAACACCGGTTGGAACGGGTGATTGAAGCAGGACAAAAATTTTATCTTTCTTATGCCGGTAATCATAACCGCGGGGCAAAATTTATTGACCTGCATAAAGAAATTGATGAACAAATGTTAAAGGTGTTTGATGAATTAAGCCATTACACCGATAAATTTTATTACGGCAGGTACGATATAAAATGCAGCTCCATAGAAGAATTAAAGCAGGGAAAAAATTATAGTATCCTCGAGTTTAATGGTTGTGGTGCCGAGCCCAATCATATTTACGATGCGGGGTTAACTATCTGGCAGGCATATAAGGAAATTCTCAGGCACTGGAAAGTTTTATATGAAATATCCAAATACAATCACGCCAACGGTACACCTTACTGGAGTTTTAAACGTGGTTGGGAACATCTTAAAGAATCACAACGGCATTTTAAGTTGCTGGAACAATTTGATTAAGTACTTAAAAAGCTTTGTTTTTAGTTCTAAACTTTATCAAAGAAATATAAAATAAGATAACAAAGAACCTAACCTCTTAAACATTTAACACACTGCGTTTACCAAACCACTAAATTGTAAGTTTCTTTGCATTTCAAATTTAACGGCTATGACTGTTGACGAAAAAATGTTATTGATTCGTAATTATGACCTGTGGTGCCATATCAGCGACAGCGAATACGAGGAACTTAATCTTGAACATAATTTTATCGAAGCCAGGAAAGGCGATTATATCTATTTTGATTCACATTATCATAATAAGTTGTATTTTTTAAAAAATGGGTATATAAAAATTGGCCATATTGATGAAAATGGAAAAGAGATCGTAAAAGAAATTATTCAAAAGGGAGAGACATTTGGACAAATCACTTTAGAAAAGAATAACCTGCACGGAGAATTTGCTCTTGCCTATAAGGGAGATGTAAGTTTATGTGCCTTTAATATTGAAGATTTTCAACGATTATTAAAATCGAAACCGGCGCTGGCACTGGAATATACCAAGCAGGTGGGTAATAAGCTGCATCAAATACAAAACCGCCTGGTAAACCTGCTGAACAAAGATGTAAAAACAAGATTGATCAGTTTTTTTGGGCAGCTGATTGAAAAAAATATGGGCGATAATACCAGTGAGGGCTTTTGCATCCCCAATTATCTAACGCATGAGGATATAGCCAATCTTATTGGCTCTACCCGCCAAACGGTGACAACAATGATCAATGAACTGGAAACAGAAGGGGTTTTGTCCTATAGCCGCCACCAGATATGCTTTTTGGATGTTAAAAAAATTCAAAACCTCCTGAGTGTCACATAACTGACAAGCGGCTGAGGCAACCAAATCTACTTTTGTTTCGTAAATAGATAAAAGCAAACAATCGAATTATGAAACAGTTTCTTTCAACCGCTCTCTTATTTGTTATTTCCCTTACTTCTTTTGCACAGGATGCCCAGCGCAAAAAAGAATTCAACCTTGGTAAAAACGGGTTAGCTATTGATGGCTACGACCCCGTAGCATACTTTAAGCAAGGCAAAGCTGTTAAAGGCAGCAGCAGTTTAGCAGTAGTTCACCAGGGGGTTACCTATTATTTTTCTTCTGTTGAAAATAAAGAAGAGTTTAAAAAATCTCCATCCAAATACGAACCGGAATATGGTGGCTGGTGCGCCTATGCTATGGGTAAAAATGGTGAAAAAGTGGAAATAGATCCGGAGACATTTAAAATAGTCAATGGCAAACTTTTCTTGTTTTACAACAAGTTTTTTAACAACACCCTTAAAAGCTGGAATAAAGATGAGGCCAGCCTGCATGCAAAAGCAGATGTTAACTGGAAAAAATTTATTCAATAAGTCATTTTAAAACCAACCAGCAATGAATATTCAATCCATTTTACTTTGGGTATTACGGTTAGTGGCAGCCTACTTTATGTTACAAACCCTTTATTACAAATTTTCCGGTGCTGAAGAATCTATTTATATATTCAGCACATTGGGTATGGAACCCTGGGGCAGGATTGGTACAGGTATAATGGAATTGATTGCTTCAGCATTAATTCTTTATCCCAGGACAACGCACTTAGGGGCATTGTTGGGACTGGGATTGATGAGCGGCGCAATCTTTTTTCATCTTACCAAATTAGGTGTTGCAGTAAATGGAGATGGTGGATTGTTATTTTATTATGCAGTAACAGTCTTTGTTAGCTGTGCAATATTAGTACTGATTTTTAGAGAACGATTTTTTGCATTACTGAAGAAAGCATAAAAATTGAAAATAATTTATGAAAAACATTTTTACAATAACTATTTTATTGTTCGCAGGGATGAATGTTGCGGGGCAAACGAAGGATCTTAAACGAAACCAGTTTGCCGATTTTTCAGTAACTGCAGGTAAGTCACAGCAGGCATTTGCACTTTCTTATGTGTATAACTGGAAAGTGGGCAAAGCTAAGAAATGGGAGTTTGGAGTGGGTGCCAGGAATACGTTTTATACCGGTGTAAAAAATGAATACATCACTGCTGGCCCGGCAAGATTAACCCGGAGCACTACGATACCTTTCATTATTTTTTTTGCAGGACAAAAAGAAGAAAATTTTGACACACTGGAAGTGCAACGACCTTTAATAAACCTTTTTAACATTACTGCTAATATTGGTTACAATATTGCTCCCAGGTGGTACGCAGGATTTAATATTGATGTTATTGGTTTTTCACTGGGCAGAAAAAGTTCGGCAGCCCTGGCAAGCAATGGTATCAATTATACAGAACCTGCTGCTAAACCAAGCACTTTTAATTTATTGCTTACAGGAGACCATGACAAAGGTTCTTTAAACTCTGAATTTTTTGTCCGCTACCGGTTAGATAAACGGTGGTCTTTAAAAGCTGTTTACCAGTTTTTATTTGAAGAATACAAAACAGAAAAATTTAAACAAATCGCTTCAGATGGTACTGTGATTAATCGTTTTCGGGATAAGGCAAATAATTTTGGAGTAGGCGTATCCTATAACTTTAAATAAACACCAGTGAAAAAACAATTTATCTTATTGATCATGATTGCAGTTGTTGCCTGTAAAAAAGAAACAGCACCAGTTGTAAATCCTTCGGCTAACAAATTACCTGTAGCTAATGCAGGCGCTGATAAAGAAATCGTACTGCCTGCCAGTAGTGTTATATTAAATGGTACCGGAACGGATGAAGATGGAACAATCATTTCATATAACTGGGCTTATGTTTCAGGTCCGGCACAATATAATATAGTATCGGCAAGCACGGCACAAACAGAAATAAATAACCTGGTAAAGGGAATATACCAGTTTCAGTTAAAAGTTACAGATGATAAAGGCGCTATGGCAACTGACCTTGTAACTTTAAAAGTAACAGAAAACACAACTACATCACCAGCCGGCGCACCTGCCGGGGTTGTAATTGCTTCCACAAGGATAGTTGAGGGACCTTTTGGTGGCGATAAAGCAAATGGCGATGCGATGATCTATAATGATAATGGAAAATGGAATTTATTCCTGTCTGATTTTCTTTCTGCAGGAGGACCCGATTTGCGTGTATACCTGGCCACAGATAAATCGGCGGGTGTGTTTATTGATTTGGGCAAACTAAGATCAACCAGCGGTAATCAAACTTATGCTATTACTGGTAACCCTGCGCTAAGTACTTATAAATATGTTATAATCTGGTGTAAGCAGTTTGGGGTTTATTTTGGCGGGGGTGAATTAAAGTGATTTAACAAATCACGGAACAGTTTTAGGCTTATTAAAACCGTTTACAAATATTGAACGTATATGAAAAGCATTACGATATTATTTACGGCCGTTGCTATCCTTGGTATTAATTTGTTGCAAGCTCAAAATTATGTGCCCGTTGACGATGGAACCGGAGTAAAGTTTAAAATAAAAAATTTCGGGATTACGGTTGGCGGCTCTTTTACCGGGTTAAAAGGAAAGATTGAGTTTGATGCGGCAAAACCCGGCAATAGTATGTTTGATGTAAGTGTGGAAAGCAAGACCGTTAACACAGGAATTGGTTCAAGGGACAAGCACCTCAGAAAAGAAGATTATTTTGATGTGGAAAAATTTCCTTCCATATCAATCCGGTCCACAAAAATTACGCCGGCTACTAAAGAAGGTTGGCTATATTTTTTTGGAACGGTAACAATGAAAGGTGTTACCAAAGAAATTTCTTTTCCGTTCCGGGTAAATGAAGAAAATGGAGGATACAGGTTTAATGGAGAATTCAAATTGAACCGCAGGGATTATAGTGTTGGGGGAAACAGCATTTCATTGTCAGATAATTTGACAGTGAGCCTGGATGTATTTGCAAAAAAATCGTAAATTGAAAATGATTACTATAACCAATACTACCGGCATGCAATTACAACAAGCAGTACAAAATGTTTTTGTACAATTAGCTGAAACTATTAGCCAGTTAAGTGCACATCAGTATGCACAGCCCTGTAAAACGTTAAACAATGCCACAGTTGGCCAGCATGTTCGCCATGCCATAGAGTTGTTTCAGTGCCTGGAACAGGGATATGAATCAGGACTGGTCAATTATGAAAAAAGGAAAAGGGACCTGTTGATTGAAACAGATAATAAACTCGCTTCTTCTATTCTCAACCAGTTGTACAAAGAGCTGAATAAAGAAAACAAAGCATTACAACTGGATTCAATGTATGATGATACTTCCGATGAAATTGTAAGCGTTAGCACCAATTATCATCGTGAAATCATTTATAACCTGGAACATACAATCCATCATATGGCCCTTATCCGGATTGGTGTAAAAGAAGTTTCAACGATTGAATTGCCTGCCGATTTTGGCGTAGCTTCTTCCACCATGCGATACCGAAAAAATGTGCACAGTAACATACATACCGCGTAAGGGAAAAATATTTTTTACTTCCAACAGGGATGAAAAACACAGCAGGGCAGATGCTATTGCCCCGCAGGTTTATACATTTAATACGGGTAAAATATGTTTCCCTAAAGATGCGCATGCCAACGGCACCTGGATTGCCTTACATGAAAATGGCAATGCCATGGTTCTTTTAAACGGAGGGTTTAAAAAGCACGACCCGGTATATCCTTACCGGAAAAGCCGGGGAATAATATTTTTAGAGATAATGGACAGTGAGTGGATGCTGGATACCTATAAAGAAATATCACTGGAAAATATTGAACCTTTTACACTGGTAATGTACAGGGATGGGGAGTTGTATGAATGCCGGTGGGATGGTAAAGAAAAGCATATTACAGAAAAAGATATTTCCGTGCCACACATCTGGTCATCTGTAACATTGTATAATGATGAAACCATAGCTGAAAGGAGCAACTGGTTTGAAAAGTTTATACAGGAAAACCCGGAGCCAACACAGGAAGCAATCTTTCATTTTCACCATTTTGGTGGTACCGGGGATGCAGAAAATGATATTCGCATGAACCGGGATGGATTTTTATATACAGTAAGTATTACCGGGATAGAACGAACAAATAACAAAGCGTTTTTAAAATATATCGATCTGAAAAATGAGCAATCTTACACCAGCAGCTTTATCTTTA
The DNA here is from genome assembly GCA_016185185.1 of Sphingobacteriales bacterium. Classification (GTDB taxonomy): domain Bacteria; phylum Bacteroidota; class Bacteroidia; order Chitinophagales; family Chitinophagaceae; genus AWTP1-9. Next base: position 17,221 of record JACPOD010000084.1, read on the forward strand.
GCTCCTCACAAGCATTTTAATATGAACTGGTGGCAACGCTTTTTACACCGCCCATTTTTTATAAAATTATTGCATTGGGAATACTGGAGTATGAACACTGTTTATGCGTTGGTATACCCCGTTTTTGCCTGGTTATGTTTTAGAAGCGGATTTAAGTTTTTTATTACAGCATCTAATCCAAGAATTAAGAATGGCGGATTTCTATTAGAAAGTAAAAAAGAAATTTATGATCTGTTGCCTCCTCTATTACATCCGAAAACCTTACTTTTTTCAGGCGGTACACCTGCCACACAAGTCATTCAGTCGATAAAAGAAAATAAACTAAGCTTTCCTTTAATGGCAAAACCTGATATTGGTATGCGGGGGTTGGCTGCAAAAAAGTTAGAAAATGAATCCGACGTTTTAAAATTCATTCCTTGTTTTACTATCAATTTTTTAGTGCAGGAATTTGTTTCTTTTGAAAATGAACTGGGTATTTTTTATTACCGTTATCCCGGAGAAAGCAAGGGTCATATTTCCGGTATTGTAGCGAAAGAATTTTTAGCGGTATATGGCGACGGGCAATCAACATTACTTCAATTGCTGCAAAGAGATAAACGTTTTGTACTGCAAATCCCTTCTCTCCAAAAAGAATATGGAGCTGGTATGAATGAAGTAATAAAAGCGGGGGAGAAGATGTTGCTGGTTCCTTATGGTAACCATGCACGGGGTGCCAAGTTTTTAGATTATTCTCATTTAATTGATGCTGAACTAACACAAACCATTGATGATATTTGTCAGCAGGTACCGGATTTTTTTTATGGCCGGATCGATCTCCGCTATAATACCTGGGAGGAATTAAGGCAGGGAAGAAATATTTCTATTATTGAATTAAATGGCGCAGGAAGTGAACCCACACATATTTATGACCCCAAACATTCCCTGTTCTTTGCATGGAAAGAAATTATCCGGCATTGGATATTGTTATACCGTATCAGTAAGATCAATCACCGCAAGGGGCATCCTTACATGAGTGTTGCTGATGGTTTTGCTATGTTCAGGGAAAATAATCTTTACCTGGAAATACTGCTGCAAGTGCATGACAGGTTATTGCATGCGGAACAATAAACATTCATCAAAAGTTTTTAAATTTTACGTTTACCTTTTCAGTTCTCTCCCGTACATTCGCTCATGCCCAAATTGGTTCGTGTATTTTTTGTTGGTATGCTCGTAAGTTTTCTTGGTTCTTTACCACTGGGAACTTTAAATGTGGCTGCTATGCAAATTTCTGTCACCGATGGTATTTCTCCTGCTTTATGGTTTTCGCTGGGCTCTTTAACGGCTGAAATTGTGTATGTCCGTATTTCATTGGTAGCGATGGACTGGGTACGTAAACAAAAAAGAATTTTCAAAGCATTGGAATGGATCACTCTTGTAATTGTAATTGCATTGGCTGTATCCAGTTTTATCGCAGCAACAAAACCTGCCGGAGAGGCGAAAAATATTTTGCTTTCTAATACCATGCACCGTTATTTTTTGGGGTTGATGATGAGCGCCATTAACCCGGTTCAAATACCTTTTTGGTTTGGTTGGAGTACTATTTTATTCACTAAAAATGTACTGGAGCCAAAACCTGCTTTTTATAACCTGTATATTACAGGAATTGGAATTGGCACTTTTATTGGCAATTGTGTTTTTATTTTTGGCGGGCAATTAGTAGCCGATAAGCTCAACAGTAATCAGCATATCATGCATTATGCTATTGGAAGTATTTTTGCTGTTACTGCCATCATTCAGCTATGGCGTATGTTTCGTAAAAAAGATGTGGGACATCATATTGAGCACCCCGAAGAGATGAAACATCCTTTTGAAAAGCAGATACATTAGTATTATCTTCCTGTTTCTAAATTTTAAATTATGGGTTCACCCAATCAGCTAAAACGTTCCCTGGGATTATCTTTTGTAATCGTGTTGGTGATAGGTAATATTATCGGCTCCGGTGTATATAAAAAAGTGGCTCCAATGGCTCATGAATTACATTCCTCCGGGTGGATATTGATCTGCTGGTTACTGGCTGGTATCATTAGCTTAATGGGTGCGTTAAGCAATGCTGAAGTGGCAGGGTTACTGGCTGATACAGGTGGAGAATATGTATATTATAAAAAGATTTACAATAAATTTTTTGCTTTCCTTTTTGGATGGTCTTTGTTCACTATTATACAAACAGCTTCAATTTCTTCCCTGGCTTATGTATTTTCAGAATCTTTAAACAGCATTATAAAATTGCCACCTGTACTGGAGAACTTACACGATGTGAATATTGGAGGTATATTTTTCCCCTTTGCCGATTTAAATATAAAGCTTACCGCCATAGTGTTAATTCTTTTGCTTACCTGGATCAATAATAAAGGTATAAAAGCAGGTGCCGGATTTAGTACGGCTTTAATGATTTTAATTTTAACAGGTATTCTGCTCATTATTATTTTTGGTTTCGCAAGCAGTCATTCTTCTTTACAATCGGTGTTCAGTTTAAAAACAACCAATAATACAACCGTTACTTTCAGTGCGGTATTTACTGCAATGCTGGCGGCGTTCTGGGCTTACCAGGGGTGGGCCTCTACCGGTTATATTGGGGGCGAAATAAAAAATGTAAACCGCAATCTTCCTTTGGGAATTGCATTTGGTGTGTTGATTGTTATTGCTACTTATTTACTGGTGAACACCGCTTATCTTTCTTTGTTGCCTGTACAAAATTTAGAAGCAGTTTATGATGCCGGAAATAAGATTGCTGCCATAGAAGCAGTGCGGGTATTTGGTGGAGATACTGGCGTACTACTCATTTCTATTTTAATTTGTATTACAACGTTAGGATGTACCAACGCAACTATTTTAGTAAGTTGCCGGCCTTATTATGCAATGGCACAGGAACAAATGTTTTTTAAACCTGTTGCTAAATTAAACAAAGCACAGGTGCCTGGTAATTCATTATTGTATCAATGTGTGTGGGCAATCATTTTAATTTTCTCCGGCACATTTGAACAACTTACGGATATGATCATTTTTGCTGTGTTTATTTATTACGGAGCAACAACACTGGGTGTATTTATACTCCGGAAAAGAATGCCAGATGCCCCAAGACCCTATAAAGTTTGGGGTTACCCTTATGTTCCTGCTATCGTTATTTTATTCTGTGCTGCCTTGTTTTTTAATACAATTTTTTCAAGACCAAGAGAAGCAGCCATTGGCACGGTACTAATGCTTACCGGTGTTCCTTTATACTTCTGGTTTACTAAACGTACCAAAAAATAAATAGTATATCCCCCTTAAAGGGTGATTTTTTGTGAAATGATGAATGGTGTTTTATATACTATTATTTCACCGAATTTTGCCACCATTCAAATCAAAAAAATGAAAACTAATTATTTTATTAGCCTGCTCCTGTCTGTATTTGTGTACAATGCACAGGCGCAAAACAGTTACAACTATTCAATTGATCTTACGAAACTTAAAAATGATGAGTTAAAAGTAGAATTAATTACTCCGAAAGTGGCTAAAACGGAGATTTTGTTTTATATGCCCAAAATTGTTCCCGGCACATATAATAACAGCAATTTTGGAAAATTTGTTAAAAATGTAAGAGCCTTTGATAAGGCAGGTAAATCTTTGCCTGTTGCAATACAACCCGACTCCAACAGCTGGAAAATAAAAAAGGCAAATACATTATATAAGATCGAATACAATGTTGAAGATACATGGGACGCTAAGTTTAAACACAATGTTTATGAAATGGCCGGAACAAACTTTGAAGAGGGGAAAAACTTTTCCATAAATACTTGTGGTGTATTTGGGTACCTGGATGGGTTAAAAAAAATACCTTTTGAATTCAGCTTTACCCGGCCTGAAAATTTTTTCGCTTCAACTGCTTTGGTACCCGTAAGCTCAGGCAATAATAAAGATGTTTTTCGTTGCGAAAATGCGGATCGGTTATACGATTCACCTATTATGTTTTGTGTGCCAGACACAACAACCATAAGAGTAGGAGTAACGGACGTACTGGTATCCGTGTACTCCCCAAAACATTTGATCACGTCAAAATTTGTAGCTGAAAATTTAAAGACATTATTATTTGCTGCAAAGAACTATCTGGGTGGCAGGCTGCCCGTAAGCCGGTATGCATTTCTTTACTATTTCAACGGGGAGCAACCCACAGTATACGGTCAGGGTGCATGGGAACATTCCTATTCGAGTTTTTATAGTTTGAGGGAGAGACCTGAGAACGAAGCTTTAGAACAGATTGTTGATTTTTCTTCCCATGAATTCTTTCACATTATCACGCCATTAAATATTTGTTCCAAAGAAGTTAGGGAATTTAATTTTAACGAAACAATTTTATCCAAACATCTTTGGCTTTATGAAGGTTCAACTGAATACGATGCACAGCATACACAGGTTACACAGGGAATGATAACACCCCAGGAGTATTTAAAAAGACTTTCTCAGAAAATACTTTATTCCCGGAAACTACTAAACGATACTTTATCATTTACCGAATTAAGTTTGGGCAGTGCAGATAAATATTCGTCACAATATTATAATGTCTATCAGAAAGGTGCCCTCATCAATGCTTGTCTTGATTTGTATTTAAATAAATTATCCGATGGTAATTACGGAGAACACAATCTAAAACATGATTTGTCCCTATTGTACGGGCCAGCAAATTATTTTAATGACAACGAACTCTTTGATAAAATAGCCCAGCTTACCTATCCTGAAATACGAACATTTTTCACCAAATATGTTGAAGGAACTACAGCTTTGCCTTATGAAGAATTTTTTGGAATGGCAGGTGTAGATTACATTGCAAAGAGGGAGACAGAGTCATTTACACTGGGTGGTTTTTCTGTTGTTTTAAATGAGTCCGGCAATCTTGCTGTTGGTAATGTGAGCAGGCTAAATGATTTTGGAAAGAAGATGGGATACCAAAAAGGTGATGAACTGGTAAGTTTAAATGGCGAAGAGCTTAAACAATCCAATTTTGTGCAATTGACTTCTAAATTTACAACCACTGCAAAAGAAGGGGATATTGTAACAATACTGATAAAAAGAAAGAATGCAAGCGGGGTATTAGAACCGGTTACATTATCTGCACCGGCAATGAAGACCAGGAAAACGGAAGAACATATATTGGAACTAAATCCTAACCCAACACCCGAACAATTAAAAATAAGAAATGCATGGCTAAACTTGTGTAAAAGTAAATAGCCGAAAAAAATGAAATGCCCCGTAAAAAACTATGGGGCATTTTTATAATTACTCAAATCAGTTTAGCTGAATGCAGGAAATGCCATTGGCTGTAACTAATTCTATAATGGTGGTTACAGGAATGTTGTCCCCGGTTACCCGGAGTATTTTGTCACAGTCGTGCAGGTCAAAATTTACCTGGCAATGGGGGAGATGCTGGTTCAGTAAGCATAATATTGCTGAAGCCTGCTCTTTATCATTCACATTAGTTTTGAAAATTTCCAACATCATTTATTTCTTTTTTACTACAGCATTGACTTCGTTTTCCTTTAAACGAAATTTTACAATCCTTTCAATTAACTTAACCGGTAGTTTTTCATTCAGTGGAAACTGAACTGAACCTTTGCCAGTGTTATAAACCGATAAATCTTTTTTAAAAGCTTCATGGCCCGTTGGTGTGGCATAAAAACCGATATGTTGTTCATAGCCGGCAAAATATACCAATGGTTTACCAAGATATTTGTAAGCTGCCATTCCGTAACTCACAGATTCATCTGCTTTTGGAGCGGAGGCTTTTATAAGCTTTCTCATTTGTTTTAAATACGATTGTGCAACCTCAGGAGCAGCATTAATATATTCATCAACAGTTGCGGGAGGTTTGGTGGTTTTCTTCATGTATTAATAAATTTAAATTCCTTTTTTACGGGGAATGCTGAATGCCCTGTTCTCTTTATCAAATCCAACCTTAGGATAATATTCAAATGCAGTTGGAACCGATAGCAGTAATATCATTGTTTCTTCTTCTACTTTCTCTCTTGTTAAATCAATGAGATTTTTACCAATTTTATGTTTTTGGTAATCAGCATGCACGGCTAAATCTGCCAGGTAGGTACACCAGCCCCAGTCTGTTAGCGAACGGCAAATGCCCACCAGTTTTTCATTATCCCATGCCGAGATGATAAAATTGGAACTATCAAATATTTTCTGCATCCGCTGCTTATCTTTTGTTGGTCTGGGCAACCCGCAATTATCATATAGTTCAATCACTTTTTCTATGGGCGGTATTTCATCAAACCGGTAATTTATTTCCATATAGCTTGTTAGTGATTATGGTTTATATCTTCCAATAATTCCTTTCTTTCTGGCTATTTTGCTTTAACCTACGTTATTTATTGTAATGCAAACAAACCACCTGGCATGATTCAAAAGTTTTGGTGGAAGCCAGTTTATATTGTAATCGTTCTTTAATTTCGTTGAATAATGAAATTCCATTTCCCAGCAATATTGGGTTTACAAACAAATACATTTCATCTACCAGATCCTGGCTAAATAAATAATGGATTGCCGATGGGCTACCAAAGATCAACACACTATTGGCTGATTTTTTTTTAATGAATTTTATGGTTTCCAGATCACTTTTGATGAAATGAATTTTATCATTGTCCTTACCCTGCATGGTGTTGGAAAGAACATACTTGTTTACTTTCAAATACCATGCGGAATGTTCTTTATCATGTTTGGATGCATTGGGTTCATTACCGGCAGTTGGCCAGTAAGCATCCATCATTTCAAAAGTTTTTCTGCCATATAAAGCGGTATCTGCATTATCTGTAAGATGACATACATAATCAAACATAGTGTCATCTAAACCTATCCAATCCATTTCACCGTTTGGCCCGGCAACAAAGCCATCAATTGAAATATGTAATGAAATAATAAGTTTACCCATAATTAAGCTTTATTTAGTTTAGTCCAAAAATAATAAGACAATATGCCGGTTGCAAACCATGCAATCATTCCCAACATGGCAGGGTCAAATGATGGAGATACTTTTATGATAGAGTAGGTAGCCCCAAGCAAATCAAAAAACAAACCTGCATAAGCCCATTCTTTTATTGTTTTTAATCCCGGAAGTAAAATGGCTATTGAACCCACAATTTTGGCGATGCTGATAAATTGAATGAAATAATTGGGATATCCCATTCCATCGTGTATCATTTTAACAGCATCTTCAGAGGGGCCGATACCGCCGGCAGCAGAAAAAATCATTAATGCAGCAAACAAAATAGTGAATGCCCAGTAAAGTGTCTTCGTTGTTTTAATTGTCATTTTTAGTTGGTTTTGATTTTAGAAATTATTGGGCGGATGCTTCCAGCGCTGCAATATTAAATTTTTTCATTTTCATAAATGCCTGTATTACTTTGGGGGCTTTAGCGGGATCACTCATTAATTTTCCTAATACGGCCGGAGTAATTTGCCAGCTTACACCAAATTTGTCTTTCAGCCATCCGCACATACTTTCTTTACCACCATCTGCCGTAAAGGTATCCCAATAGTAATCTATTTCATCCTGGGTATCGCAGGCTACTACCATAGAGAATGCTTCATTAAATGCAAATTTGTGTGGCCCTGAACTTTCCATAGCCATCATTACATAATTATTGATAGCAAATTGACCATGTTTAACCCGACCGGGCACATCACCTTCACCTTCTTCATAACGGGCAATACCTTTAATGGATGAATTTTTAAATACTGATGTATAAAAGTTCATCGCTTTTTCTGCATTACCATTTTGTTCACCAACAAACATAAGAAGAGGGCAGAACTTTTGTCCAACATCTTCTTTTTTGCCAACCATTAACTGCCAGCATAATCCAAATTTATCATTGAGCCAGCCAAAGCGTTCGCTCCATGGATATTTATTGAGTGGCATTAATGCTGTTCCGCCCTGTGATAATTTATTCCAGGCTGCATCAATTTCGTCAATGCTTTCGCAAAGCATAAAGATAGAAGCGGAGGGATTAAATTCAAATCCAACACCACCATTCAATGCCATAAACTTTTCACCACTCAACTCAAACATCACCACTATCGGGTTTTCTGAAGTGATTTTTGACTGAGGAAAAACACTACAATAAAATTCCGAAGCTTCTTTAGCATTGCCATTGAACCATAAACAGGGAAATAAAGAATGTGTCATAGCCGAAAGTTTATTTATTATAACAATTAAACATCCATTGCACACCAAATTTATCAGTGCAACTTCCGTAATAAGCTCCCCAGAACATATCAGCCAGCGGCATGGTTACTTTGCCGGCGGCAGATAATGCTTCAAATAATGCATTGGTTTCTTCACGGGTGTCCAGTTGCAGTGCGATGTGAAAATTGTTTCCATACACTACATTAAATCCACAGGATTCCGGAGCATCTGTACCCATTAGCGTATGACCACCAACAATAGGAAGCTCTACATGCATTACTAAATTTTTATCTGCTTCGGGTAATGGTGGCATACCTGGTTGCGGTGGTATATCACCAAAGCGGCTAAACGGTGCTTTGAATTCAGTTTTAAAAACTGATTTGTAAAAGTTAAATGCTTCCTCCGTGTTTCTTGGAAAATTTAAATACGTACTTACGCCTGACATAATTGGTTGTTTTGATTTATTTAAAATTTAATTCTCGCAGATTGATTTAAGTTTATTCAGCGCTTTAGGCCAGGTTTCTTCAAAATAAGGTTTGAAGTCGGCATTAGAATCCATATCTACTTCCAGCAAAGTACGGCCGTTGTTATTTTTAAATGTATAGTTTTCCAAAGACCCTGCCCATCCTTCTACTTCAGGACCTGTTACAATTTCTTCTTTGCCTTTCAGTATTCCATTATGTTCAATACTGATAAATTTGTTGGTCACATTTTCCCTGATATGACTTACCATTCCACCATCCACACCCTTGTCATCTGTTCCCACAAATAAAATTTTTGAACCTTTATCCCATGAACCTCTGTAATGGGAGGTAGCATTAAATTCGGCTGTCCATGCTTTGTATGTTTCATCATTCAGCATAGTGCTGTACACTTTTTCAACGGGTGCATTAATATCGATGGCAAAATGAATTACTTCCAATTTATTTTCACCTTCCACATGTTTTTTAAAGCTATTCAGTATAGCCTGCCATCCGCCTTGCTGCATTTCGATGGAATGAGTGCTTTCTGCTTCAAAGCTTTCTGCTATAGTTGTTTCTTTGCCGTTGGCAGTAAAATGAACGGACACTTTTCTTCCATCACCCATTGTGTATTCAATCAACTTGTACTTTTTAACTGTGGTATAAACTCCACCAAAATCAAAACTAAAGCTGCCGTCCTTTGCAGACATAGTAGCACTAAATTCTCCTCCTTCTCTTAAATCGTTTTCTGCTTTTAAGGTGCACCAATCGTCCGAGGCATTATTCCAGCGGATGATGTGACGTGGCTCCGTCCAGTATTGCCAAACTTTTTCAACCGGCGCATTTACGGTTGCTTCTACTGTAATTATTGTTGCCATAAAATGTGTTTTTATAGTGATTTAATTCCTTTGAACAATGCATAGATGGCCATTGAATGTCCATGACCCAATCCAAAATCTTTTTTTAAGCAGGTTACTATCTCACCTGCTTTTACTTCAGGTTTTAATTTACCTTTTACCAAGAAACCTTTCTTCTCTGCTAATTTCTTAAAATCATCCGGTGATTTACCGGTCTTTTTTTGAATGTTATCAATATACGCCTGAAATGACATAGTATTTATTTTTTTGAATAGTTAAACATCCAGTTAATCCCAAACTTATCAATTAATACGCCAAACGTTGCTCCCCAAAAAGATTGATGTAATGGTTCTATTATTTTTCCACCTTGAGCCAGTGCATTGAAATAAGTGTTTATTTCTTCGTTACTGCTGCAGTTGATAGATAACCAAACATTATTTCCGTTTATAATGTTATTACCCAGGCAATCAGAGGCCATCAGTATAATTCTATCATTAGTTAAAGAACTGTGTAAAATTTTTGCTCCCATTTCACTCGGCACCTGTGCTGCCATTGGTGACTCAGCAATTTTTTGCATTACCAGTTCGCCGCTCAGGCATTGCTGGTAGAAACTCATCGCTTCCCTCGTATTGCCATTAAAGTTTAAATATGGATTTATCTGTGTCATCTTTATTTGTTTGAATGGATAACACAAATCTATTTACTCAAACTTACCTTACTGCTGTGGTATTATGACAATGTAAGGGGGTGAATGCGACAAGGAACTGTTATTTATCAAAATCATTTTTATAAACCATTTTACCATTGCCATCCGAAAGCGCTGTATAATCAACCTGCACTAAACCATTGGAAATAATGCCCAGCCCGGTGATTAACCCGGATGATTTATGATAACTGCAGGAAAATACTTCTTTTCCATTGAACTTTATATGTGCTTTTTTATTTATAACGGCTACTTCTATATCATTCCATTCATTGGGATTAATGGCTATGGCAGAAAGATTACTGGTTCGACCATTCAGTTTTACTTCACCATACTGTCCATTAATCACATTAGCACAGCCAGCACGGAAGGTTATGAAATAATTAAAGTTTCGACCCTGTAAAATGGTCTGTTCACAAAGATGGAGTTTATACTTTTCTTTCCTTTATAAATGTTACCAGGCAACCCCCATCACTAGAATTTTGTTTGTGCATACTCGGTATTTTAATGCTTATACTTTATTGGGTGGAAAGTATTTAAAATCGTTTTGCCGCCATTACCACCGTTTATGGTAAGACAGCTTTGTTTTATTTTTTAGTTCACTGGTATATTATTCATCCGGTAATGTTTCTTGTAATTTTTATGCAGGGATATAAAAGCAGTGACCTGGTATTTGGTTTCAACTTTGGCAGACCAAAAGAGGGCAGTGGTATTGCATTATGGGCAGTTTATTTGGTATGGATTGGAGTGGTGCTGCTGATGTATCCATTATGTAAATGGTATGGGAATTATAAAACCGCCCATCCGGAAAAGAAGTGGTTACGTTATTTATAGTTTAAATGATAAAATATGAAATCTGTATTTGAACAAGCTGCCAGGGAAGAACTGGTTAACAGGATTAAGCAGCTGAATGAGAATAGTAAAGCTCAGTGGGGTTCAATGACTTTGTACCAGATGCTGAAACATTGTGTACTGGCCGAAGAATCTTACCTGGGTAAGAAGTTATACAAAAGAAAATTTCTCGGGTACATTTTTGGTAAAATGGAATTGAAAGGTTTGCCCGATGAAAAGAAACCCTTTCCCCGTAACGCTAAAACAAGTGCTGATTTTATTGTAACCGGCAGCGGAGATTTTGAACCGCAACGGGAAAAATGGATTGCTCTCATTAATGAATATGGAAGTCTTTCAAACCATTCCATAGTTCATTGGTTTTTTGGAAAGATGAACCATGATGAAGTTGGCAGGGTTGCTTATAAACATGCCGACCATCACCTGCGGCAGTTTGGTGTGTAGCATATAATAAATATAACTTTTACTTTTGGTGTAAAATAGAAATATGCCGCAAGAACCAACCACCCCATATTTTGCCCCGCAATTATATATTCCCAATGGCACCACTGATATTAGTTTTTATATAAAAGGATTGGGTGCTATTGAACTCCGAAAATTTATGAATGACGACGGTACTTACCATGTGGCCGAACTTTCTATTGAAGGAAGAGTGTTTCATTTACACGAAGCCAATGTAAAGAAGAACCAGCCAGACCCTGAAATGGTGAATGGTACTACAGTGATGATAGGATTATTTGTAGAGGATGTGGATGCAGTAATGGATAAAGCTGTTAGTGCAGGTGCAGAATTGATGATGAGAGCACAGGATTTTGATTACGGCTACCGCCAGGGAGAATTTAAAGACCCCTTTGGTCATTTATGGTTAATTGAAAAGAAAATATAACCGGTAATTACTTCATCAGTTTAATAATTTCCTTTACTGCCTTCTGTAAATCCTTGCTTCCTGCTTTAACTTCTTCAAGGTTATGGAACAAGGCCAATCGTCTTCCGTCTTTATAATCACCTTTCAGTAAACCACTTTTATCATTAGCGGCAGTGCCAAATAAAAATACCGGGCGGAGGCAATCATTCTTAAAGAAATTCATATTTACAATACACCGTTTGTATTCTTTCGGATTAAAGGGTTGGATTTTGCCGGTGTAATAAAACGATGGAGCGTTCCAGGCAATTTCTTCACCAACACTTTTATCAGCAGCTAAAATAGTTTCTCTTACTAATTGGGCTACTTCCTTCATGGGATGTTTCAGCGCTTTCATAAAAGCATCCACCACTGCTGTTTGTGATGGAATGCTTTCCGATGTTGCACAAGCGGTAATTTTTGCCATAATTATTTCAATTTGCCTTGTGAAATTAATTCATCCAAATTGTTATGAGCCATTGCAAAGCCTTCTTTAAATCCAAAGCCTATGATTGTTTCCATTTGCTCTTTGCTGGTATAAGAAAGCGTAACATTCACTTTTGTTGTATTGCCGACCGGTGTAAATAAAATATTCCAGTGAGTGGATGGCATTTGTTTATTCTCATTGCCTGCTTCATCACAAAAAAAATCCTGCCATTGAAGGCTCTTATGTGGCTCAATACTGAGATAGTTCGCCATACACCAATGTACATCTCCTTCGGGCCCCTGCATATAATAATGCCAGCGGCTTCCACTTTTAAAATCCATTGATTTGGTATTTGTCTTGTAAGGTTTGGGTGCCCACCACTGGTCTAATAAGGCTGGCTCTGTCCAGGCTTTCCAAACCAGTTCAAGCGGTGCATCAAATTCCCTTTCTACGTTAATTTGATTTTTATCATAATCAACCTGGTAATTGGTTTCTTTCATATTGATTGTTTTAATAATTATCGTTGCGATAAAGTTGACAGTAAGTTTTCCAAATTGGTCATCGATGCCATATATCCCTGCTGGAATCCCATCTCAATCATCTTATCCATACGGGCAAGCGATTCATTGTAAATCGTAATCTTCACAATGGTCGTTCCCCGTCCTACCGGATCGTCCGGGCGGGCATTCTGTTCTTCGAAAGTTAAATCCCATTCTGAACCCGGCAGTTCAAGGTTCTCATCTTTGTCGGCAAAAGCATTGAAGTATTTGAAATTAGTTTTGGGATTAATGGAAGTATATTTTTGAATGGCCCAACGCTCAAGCCCTTCCGGACTAACCATGGCATAAAACCGTTGTCCCCCAACTTTAAAGTCCATATACTTTGTTCTGGACGACCAGGGTTTAGGGGCTACCCATTGGTCAAGCAATTCAGGTTTGGTGAAGGCATCCCATACCAGTGAAAGTTCCGCATCAAATTCACGGGTAATAAATACTGTTTGTTTTGCTTTGTCAACGGTAAAATCAAATAGCAAGTTGTTATTCATTTTTTTTGTTTTTTCCTTGCCTGCCTGTCGGCAGACAGGTTAGATAATACTTTGTCCAGCTGATTAAACTTAGTTTCCCACATGGCCCTGAATTGCTGGAGCCAGTCATCTACTTCTTTCATTTTTTTAGGGTTTAAGTGATAATAAATTTCTCTGCCGGTTAGTTCCTGTTTTACTAATCCGCATTCCGTTAAAACTTTTATGTGTTTTGATACAGCCTGCCGGGTGCTATGAAAATTTTCTGCCAGCGCATTCGGTGTCATTGCCTGTGTGGCAATTAAAACCAATATGGCTCTTCGGGTTGGGTCGGCTATTGCCTGGAATACATCTCGTCTCATAAATTAATTATTGCAACTATTCGGTTGCAAATTTATGTGCAACTTTTTGGTTGCGCAAAATTTTCTTTCGTAAATTAGAGGGGAGAAAACGACATAATGAAGGGTTGTTTGCGACAGATAATGACTTTACCTTTGATACTTAAGATTTGAATATGAAAAATATTGCCATCCTTGTTCCGGAAACAGCCGTAGTGGAAGCGGTAGCTGACCCACGATATATGTTTACTGTTATCAATGAATTTTTAAAGAGCAAAGGACAACCAGCTTTATTTAATGTACAGTTAGTGGGATTGAATAAAGAAGTAAAGCTGATGGATGGAATATTTACCATTAGTGTGGATGCAACATTGAAGGATGCAAGAAAACCAGATTTAATTATCATTCCTGCAGTGAGTGGAAACCTGGAACATGCAGTTAAACTTAACAGTGATTTTTTGCCGTGGATAGTAAAGCAATATAAAGATGGTTCGGAAGTAGCTAGTTTATGTCTGGGTGCTTTTATTCTTGCTTCAACAGGATTGCTGGATGGTAAAACCTGCAGTACTCATTGGCTATTTGCCAATGAATTCAGAACAATGTTTCCTGAAGTGAATTTAGTGGATGCCAGGATTCTGACGGAACAAAAAGGTGTTTATACAAGCGGTGGTGCCAATTCATACTGGACTTTATTATTGCACTTAGTGGAGAAATATACCAATCGTGAACTGGCAATACTGGCTTCTAAATTTTTTGTGCTGGACATCGACAGAAAAAGCCAATCACCATTTACGATGTTTAAAGGACAAAAGATTCATGAGGATGAGGAGATAAAAAAAGTGCAGGAGTTCATTGAACATAATTTCACAGAAAAGATAACCGTAGATGAATTAGCCAATCAATTCTCCATCGGCCGCAGAACTTTTGAACGACGATTTAAAAAAGCTACGAATAACTCCATAGCAGAATACATTCAACGGGTAAAGATAGAAGCTGCTAAAAAGCAATTAGAGATTGGCAGAAAAACGGTGAACGAAATAATGTATGAAGTAGGTTATAATGATACCAAAGCCTTTAGGGAATTATTTAAAAAGATTACAGGACTTTCTCCGCTGGAATACCGAAATAAGTACAATAAAGAGATGGCAGCTTAAACAACTTTTTTAATTTCCGGATACATCGTAAATTAGTCCTTCACTAATTATAAAATGATCAAGCATGCCACAGTCACGCCGACAATTTATCCGCAACAGTTCGTTGCTTTCAGCTTCATTGATGCTGAACCCTTCATTAAAAGGGTTGAAAAATAAAAAGCTAACCGGTATTCAACTCTATTCTGTAAGGGATGATATGAAGAAAGACCCACTGGGTACTTTAAAGCAAATTGCTGCCATGGGTTATAAATATGTGGAGCATGCCAATTATGTTGACCGGAAATTTTATGGATATACAGCCAGTGATTTTAAGAAAGTGTTAAGTGACCTGGGAATGGTGATGCCAAGTGGCCATACGGTTATGCGTCCTGACCACTGGGATGCCGGAAAAAAAGATTTTTCTGACTCATGGAAATATACGGTTGAAGATGCAGCTACCGTAGGTCAGCAATATGTAATTAGTCCATGGCTGGATGAAAGTTTACGTAAAACTTATGATGATGCACTTCATTATATGGAAGTGTTTAATAAGTCAGGAGAATTGTGTAAGAAATCAGGAATGAAGTTTGGCTATCACAACCACGATTTTGAATTTAGTGTTAAACTCAATGACAAAACTTTGTATGATATCATCCTGAATAATACAGATCCTTCATTAGTTGCCCAGCAGCTGGATACCGGTAACTTATTTAACGGCGGCGTTACGGCACTTGAAATAGTTAATAAATTCCCCGGTCGTTTTGAACTGATGCATGTGAAGGATGAAGTCGCTTCATCTGATAAACATGAAAAATATGAAAGCACTATCCTCGGTAAAGGTATTGCTGAAGTAAAGAAAGTAATTGATATTGGCGCTAAGTCTGGCGGTACTACACATTTTATTGTAGAACAGGAAGCTTACCAGGGCAAAGCACCAATTGATTGTGCGAAAGAAGACCTGGCTATAATGAAGGAATGGGGTTATTAATAATGATTACGACTATAATTGATAAGCTTCCAGTTTTTGCGGAAGCTTTTTTATTTTCGCTTTGGAAAGTTGGTGTCCAGTACTGCTGCTTCTTTTAGCAATTTGATGATGGCAGCTTCATCTATCTCCTCAGCTTTTTGATATATCTTATAAAATATCTGTTTGTTTGTGCCATGCGTCAAATAATGATCAGAATCTTTTAACCGGTTACCATACCAAAAACCTAACAATACACCCGTTTTAATACCGCCTCTTGGTACTGTGGCCGGCCATACAATACAAATACTCCTGTTACCATAAAAGAAGGGAACATTATGAGAGATTTTTTCTTTACAATAGTCCGGCAAAGTTTCTTTAATGATTTGCCTCAGGACATCCACAAGAATCCGTTCTTCATCGGGAAGCAGATCATACAACTGAACAAGGTTCCTGATTTTTGGGAAAGGTGTTACACTCATTTTATCACTTTCTCAATTTAACTTTCATAGGTCCATTTACCACCAGCCATAGTTCGTTCAACAGGAATGGTAATAAGTGTTGATGGATTTTCTTTCATCGGATCACGACCCAATACAACCAGGTCTGCCAGTTTACCACTTTCAATTGACCCTTTTATCTTCTCTTCAAAAGAAGCGTAGGCTCCATTGATGGTTCCAATTTTAATAGCTTCTTCAACTGTTACTCTTTGATTGGCTCCCCATATATTACCTTTCATGTCAGTACGGGTAACAGATGATTGTAACGCCATCATTGGTTCAAATGGACCAGGTGGATAGTCAGATGCCTGTGTTGGACGAATGCCCGCATCTAAAAAACTTCTGAGTGCAAACATATGTTTCAATCTTTCTTCACCATACAATTTCATTTTTTCACCATGGTAATAAACATAAGTGGAGAAAGGGGTGGGGATAACACCCAGCGTTTTCATCCGCTGAATAATATTATCATTGATCATCGTGCAATGTTCAATCCTGAACCGTGGATTTTGCTTTGGCTTTTCTTTGTTCAATCGTTCATATAGTTTAAGTGTAGTATCTATTCCAACATCGCCATTGGCATGAATACCTATTTGCCAGCCGGCATCATATGCTTTTTTAGCATAGGGATACATTAGTTCATCATCCATCACTAATATTCCATAATCATTAGGCCGGCCAATATAAGGTTGCGATAATCGGGCGGTACGTTCAGAAATAGAACCATCGCATGTCATCTTCATTCCGCCAATCCGCACCCATTCATTTCCTATTCCTGTTCTTACACCAGCGGTAATCATTTTATCAATATGCATATAACCAATCATGCAATAGACTCGCATAAAAAGTTCACCACTTTCGTAAGCATCCTGATAGGCTTGCAAATCATCTGGCGATGCATATGCATCAGTTGCAGAGGTAATGCCTGTTTTAGCCATCATTTTTGAAATGATCTTTACACCTTCTTTGCGTTCTTCTCTTGTATCAATATTCGGAATAATCTTTTCAAATACATTATTGGCCGACTCTTTTACACACCCGGTAAGCATACCCTCAGCATTTTTTTCAAATTCACCACCTTGTGGATTTGGCGACTTAGCATCTATGCCCGCCATTTTAAAAGCCATTGAATTATTGTAGGTAGTATGTCCACCTCTGTGTGTTATTTGTACAGGATGCTCAGGTGCCGCTTCATCTAAATCAGTAATTGTTATTTTTCTTCCTTCATTTGTTTTCGTGTCATCATATTTAAAACCCTCCACCCAATTTCCTTTTGGGGTTTGCGACGCTTTCAGCCGAATTGCCTCTTTGATGTCTTTTATTGATCTTAAATCGCAATCCACCATTTTTAAATGTTTAATACCAGAGTAAGCAGGGTGGGTATGAGCATCAATAAAACCCGGCAATACTGTTTTAAAACCAAGATCAATTTTTTTGGTACGTTTGGTAGCCAGATGCAATACTTCCTCATTTTTTCCAACGGCTATAAATCTTCCGTCGGCAATTGCTACCGCCTGTGCTTTTGGTTCATTGGGATTTACTGTATAAATATTGCCATTATATAAAATAATCTCCGGCTCAATTTTATCAAGCGATAAGAGCGATAATGAAGAAAGCGAAGCTAATGTGCCGACGAATTGACGGCGTGACTGCAGATAATCAAAAATTGTATTCATGCCGTTGGTTTTGCTGTGCTGGCTAAAGATATTTAAATAA
>JACPOD010000085.1 GCA_016185185.1 Sphingobacteriales bacterium
ATTCAAAAAAATATTTGGCATGAGAAAAATGTTTATTGCAGCAGTACTGCTGACGGGTATTCAATTAACAGCGCAGGAGCTTCCTGAAAATTTTCAGTCATTACTGCAGCAGGCAGAGCCTGAACTGATCAACTGGCGCCATCATTTCCATGAAAACCCGGAACTATCTAACAGGGAATTTAATACCGGAAAATATATTGCCGATTCCTTGAAAGCAATGGGGCTTGATGTAAAATATCCCGTAGCAAAAACAGGAGTGGTAGCCATATTAAAAGGAGGAAGACCCGGCCCAGTTGTTGGGTTAAGAGCAGATATAGATGCACTGCCCGTTACCGAAAGAACGCCAGTACCCTTTGCATCAAAAGTAAAATCAGAATATAACGGACAGGCTGTTGGTGTAATGCATGCCTGTGGTCATGATGCCCATACGGCTATTTTACTGGCTACAGCCAAAGTGATGAAGGCAATGCAAAAAGATATTCCGGGAACAATTGTGTTTTTATTTCAGCCGGCTGAAGAAGGCCCGCCAAACGGAGAAGAAGGTGGAGCCCCGTTGATGATAAAAGAAGGAGTGATGGATAATCCTAAAATGGACATGATCTTTGGATTACATATGGCTTCTGCTTTACCAGTTGGTCAGCTAGCGTATAGATCCGGCGCAGCACAAGCTTCTTCTGATCTTTTTAAAATTGTAGTTCATGGAAAGGGTAGTCATGGTTCTATGCCATGGACAGGTGTAGATCCAATCATGGTATCAGCAGATATACTGGAAGCATTGCAACATATTGTTAGCCGGCAGGTTGAGTTAACAAAAGCACCATTGGTTATTTCGGTTGGTTCTATTCATAGTGGTGTTCGTTCCAATATAATTCCGGAAACGGCTGAGATGAATGGTACGATCCGTTCTTTAGATTCCGCAATGCGAAAAGATGTACATGACCGAATGCGCCGTATTGTTAAAACCATTGCTGAAAGTGCAGGAGCTACTGCAGATATTGAGATCAATACGCAAACACTTATTAATTATAATGATCCTTCACTGGTTAAAAAAACGTTACCTGCTTTACAAAAAGCGGCTGGCGAGGGTAATCTTATTGAATCCAATTGGGTTACTGCAGCAGAAGATTTTTCTTTTTATGGACAAAAGGCTCCTTCTTTTTTCTTTAGTTTGGGCGGATTGCCAAAAGGTAAAACGGCCAAAGAAGCAGGGCAGCATCATACACCCGATTTCTTTATTGATGAATCAGGATTTATTATTGGGGTTAAAGCATTCTGCTATTTGATTTTTGAAAACGCAAAATCAAAATAGGGGGAAAAGGAATAAAATATTTAGCAGGAAAAATAGTTGCTTCCGGTAAATTTGAAGAATGATCCTGAAAAATTTCCGGGCATTTATAAAATATAAGGAAGTACTGGCAGTTGGATTTTTGTTCTCTGCATCCAGTTTGTTGTTTGGTATTTGGGTAGCCTCAATACCGGGAATAAAATACCGGTTAGGGTTTAGTGATGCCAGTCTTGGTTTGTCTCTTCTGCTTTCTCCGCTTGGTGCCATTACAGGGGTAATGCTTTCAACAAAAGTGTTTAGTAAAATACCTGTGGGCAAATGGATGGCAAATGGATATATAGCACTAAGTGTTATCATGATCCTGCAAATAAATTCAGTTAACCGTCTTATGTTCTGGATTTGCTTATACAGTTTTGGGTTGTTAAGTTTTCTCAATGGGGTTTCTTCCAACGCAACTGTGAACATCATGGAAAAAAAACATGATCGTTTATTTATGAGTACCTGCCATGGCCTTTATAGTTTAGGTGGTGCAGTTAGCGCAGGATTGGCAGTGATATTATTTTCATTGCAGATTATATCCGGCTGGCAAATTGTACTAGTAGCTGCTTTTATTATTACAGTAATTTTAGTTAACAGGCGTTATTTGCTGGCGAATGAAGATATCATTCACTCCGGATCTGGGATTAAGTGGCCGTCGCTAAGTATACTGGGAATCTCGTTCATGTGTATGGTATCGTTTATGGCAGAAGGTTGTGTGGCAGACTGGAGTGCTATTTATTTTAAAGAAGTTTTACTCTCCTCCAAAGCATTAATAAGCCTTGGGTATGCAGGCTTTTCTGTTGCTATGACACTTGGAAGATTAAATGGTGATGCAATAGTAACAGCGATTGGTACTAAAAGAGCTGTTGTAGGCGGAAGCTTGTTGTCTGCATTTGGTTTTATATTAGTTGTGTTTGTTCCTGTTGTTGCAGTTGCTATTACGGGGTATATTATAATTGGTTTTGGATGTTCCTGTATTGTTCCTGTTCTTTTCAGAGCTTCAGCAAATATTCCGGGGCTTAGTAAAGTAGAAGGATTTGCCATGGTAACTACAGGCGGATTGATCGGTTTTCTTGCAGGGCCATCTATAATTGGTGTTATTTCAGAAACAGCCGGTTTATCAAAAGCATTGTCCTTATTAATTGTAATGACTTTAACGGCGGCTTTTGTTGCCTGGCGAAATCGTTTTATTAGAGATAACGGGATCAATAAAGACACCCCTGCCTTTGATGAACAGATTTATTGAATCAAAGAGGATTTTATAAATTCCACCAGTAATTAAACTTTAGCACCACGGCCCTGTTTCGTACACCAAAGGGTGCTGGTAAATAATTATCAGTATATACAATAAACAAATCGCTGGCCGGTTTATACCGCCATTGGAACCTCGTATTCAAATTCATATTTTTTATCTGCTCGTTATACTGAAAGAAAGTAGTAAAGAAAAGTTTATTACTGAATGTTACATCTACTCTTGGCCCTACTAACCAGAAGGTAGTCCTTCCCCACGGCTGTGGTAAATTAATTTGATTATAACTGGTGCTCAACTGCAGATTAACGAAAGGTTGAAAACGATAACCTAAATCGCAGGTTAGATTTAAGCGGTTACCGTTGGCATAATAACCACCATACCTTGTACTGAAACTAAACGTAAACAAACTTTGTGGTTTAGATACAAAATCAGTGCCCCATGCATTCCATTTATGCTCTGTTCCTCTTGCCAAGGTGTCTTTATTGGAAACAGTAGGATCAAAAGGCGCCAACAATTTTACATAATCATGTGCCACCCATACCAGTAAATTAGTTTGGTTACGCCACGCAACAGAATAGGCAAGGTAACTTTCATTATCTGTTTGTTTAAAATTTTCATTGAAGAAAACAGTAGTGCTAAACTTGGGACCATGACTGATGATCTTTGCTTTTCTCCTCACCAAAAATGTACGACCGGCAACAGGATTAATTTTAATGTAGCCTTGCCTCGGTACATAACCTACTTCTGCATTGTAATTCTTTCCAACATATTCATGCTGCCATAAAAATAACCAGCGGCGACTGTTGTACTGAAGATGTGCAGCCTGCACTAAATCATTGGTGCTTTTACCGGGAGTGAACGATTTAATGAACAACATTTTGCCTGTCCATAAATTATTGGAGGAGGCAAGATTATATTCTAAACCGATGTTACGATTATAATCAGAGTATGTTGGTTTGGAAGTATCTTTTCCCGGAGTGTAATTAATGGATTGCTTGTTGATGAACAACACGCCAATATTAGAACGGCTGAATACTTTTCGTTGCAATGCCACTATAGAAAAATTTTGTGCTGGCAAACCAGCGGCAGCTACTTTTTTGGTTTCCATATCCATTACACCAATGCGCCAGTCTTTATTTAGTTTACCACTTAGTCTTGCACCATACTGAATAGGCACACCTAATCCAATTCGCCGGGAGAAGAAGGGGCGAATTGTTGAGTATCCAAAGTTGGCGAAGAGATGTGAAAAATCAGGATTAATAGTAAGGTCAAGATTTAAAGATGAACTCAATGAGAACTTAGCATCGCCACCAATTTCTTTTTGATAAACCGGCTTTTTATTTTTTTCAAAATCTTTAGATACACCTGCTAATACAAATGGAATGACAGAAATATTAGAACCTGTTTGCGGTGGCGGCGCATCCCATACTAACGTACCGGTATAGGCCAGTGATGCAGTAGGAAATTGCCTGGGTACAGGAGCCCAGCTTGATTTTTCTGCTTCCGTAATATCGAGGCGACTGAAGTTGATGCCCCATTGAGTGATTCCTTTTTTGTAGCGAATGGTTTTAAAAGGGATGACGGCTTCAAATATCCATTTATCAGGATAGTTTTTTACGGCTGATGTCCATTTGTTATCCCAGCTGAGATCTGCTTTACCACCTTCGTATAACATACCATCCCATTGGGCACCGGCTGCATTGGCACCGAAGGTGAAACCATTGGTAAGATCATTAAACGGATCAATGAAGAAAAGAAAATTATCATTTTTACCAAATACAAAATCCCTGCGTAATGATTCCACCCGGTAAGGGGCATTTTGTTTGTGAAAACAGGTAGCCATGATGTACATATTCTCCTCATCGTACAGCATGCAGACTTCCGTCATCACTTTTGCATGACCAGTATCCATGGGCAACACCATAAAAAAATTGGCAGCCGCTTCTGCTTCCTGCCAGGCGGCTTCCTCCATGGCGCCATCAATTTTTATAGTACTGCTTGTTTTATGAATGTGAATGGAATAAGCATCGTTCTTTTTTTGTGCCAAAAGAAGCGAGGCAGATAATACCAGCGGTAACAGCAGCTGTTGTTTAAGCATATCGGATGTGGGAAGGTAAAAAGAATTAGGCAGTTGCAGCAAGACATAAGCAATAAAAAAATCCCGAACCATCAGATCCGGGATTTACCAATATTATTAAATGAATTTAAGATTTCAGCACACCTGTTTTATGCATAAAACTATACATGTAGCAGGCCACACAAATATTTCCAATTGATTCCAGCAATGCAAAACAAATAAGCATACTTGCTAAAATACTTGCGGACAGCAACCATCCGGTTAAATGCAAAACCAATACCGCTATTGAAAATGTTAAACCTATTCTTGCAGCAAATGTTTTGGGTGGAGCATAAACCGGTTTACTGCTGCCATTAAATAGTCCGTTATTTATTTTACCCGCAATAAATCGAAACGGGCTGTATTGCCTGAAACCAAAACCTCTTATGGCAAAATCAATAACGAGGATTACAACGGGTATAATATTACCGCTGATCAAGTAAATCAATCCTGATATGGCCACCATAAAAGCAACAATTCTTACTTTATTTCCATTTAATGTGGCGTTGTGCTGTGTTGACATAATTCAGTTTTAAAATAATCCTTCAATAGATAAATAACGTTCACCAGTATCATAGTTAAAAGTTAACACCTTGCTGCCTGCAGGAATCTCGGGTAATTTTTTAGCTACGGCTGCTAAAGAAGCACCACTGCTGATACCAACAAAAATTCCTTCTTCTTTGGCACTGCGTTGTGCATATTCGAATGCTGCTTCCTTACTTACAGTTATTACACCATCTAATACAGCGGTATGCAAGTTGTTGGGTATAAAGCCGGCGCCTATTCCCTGTATGGGATGTGGCGAAGGACTTCCGCCACTGATAACAGGGGACAGCTCCGGTTCAACAGCAAATACTTTTAAATTGGGGAAACGTTTTTTCAATGCTTCACCCACACCGGTAATATGTCCGCCGGTACCTACACCGGTAATAATATAATCTAATCCATCAGGGAAATCGGCTGCTATTTCTTCAGCAGTAGTTTTTATATGAACAGCAATGTTAGCTTCATTATCAAATTGCTGCGGTATCCAGGAGTTGGGGGTAGCAGCAATTAATTCTTTCGCTTTTTCAATAGCCCCTTTCATTCCTTTTTCTCTCGGCGTTAATTCAAATGTTGCCCCATATACACTCATTAATCTTCTCCTTTCCAGGCTCATACTTTCCGGCATTACTAAAATTAGCTTATAACCTTTTACGGCAGCCACAATTGCCAAACCAATACCGGTGTTACCGGATGTTGGTTCAATAATAGTACTGTCTTTATTTAATAATCCTTTCTTCTCTGCATCTTCAATCATAGAAAGAGCAATACGGTCTTTAATGCTTCCACCGGGATTAGCTCTTTCCATCTTTGTCCATACCTCAACAGTAGATGGGAAAAGCCTGTTTATTTTTACATGTGGTGTGTTACCAATAGTTTGTAATACATTATTTGCTTTCATATTTTGTTTGTTTAAATAATAAAATTAATTGGCTCCGTAAAATCTCTGCGATCTCTTACGGTGGTTTGATCTTTATGATAAACGATGCTGAAGGCAGGAACACTTTCTGTGATCCAGGTATTGCCACCGATAATACTATCATGGCCAATCACAGTATCACCACCAAGAATGGTACTTCCAGCATATATTACTACGTTATCTTCAATGGTTGGGTGTCTTTTCGATTGGGCATCTTCTTTTCTTACGGCCAGGGCCCCCAGTGTAACGCCCTGGTAAATTTTTACATTTTTTCCTATCACTGTTGTTTCACCAATTACCACACCGGTTCCATGATCAATAAAAAAAGGAGAGTTAATGGTAGCGCCGGGATTGATATCAATCCCCGTTTTACTATGCGCCCATTCACTCATCATCCTTGGAATTAGGGGAACATTTAGCCGGTACAATTCATGTGACAGGCGATGCACAATAATAGCTGAAAAACCAGGATAAGATAAGATTACTTCTTCCAGCGAAAAAGCTGCCGGATCAAATTCTAAAATAAGATTGGCATCTTTGATTAATGTATTTTTTATTTCTTCCAGTATATCAAAATAACTGCCGGTGATATCCATTACATCCATTTCTCTTGTTTTAGCAATAGGAGATAAGATGTCGAAGAGTTGTTTTTGTAACAGTAATTGTATTGAACCGTGCCTTCTTAAAAACTCTTTTTCATCTTCCACCACCGGAAACATATAATCAATTAACCCTTCAGTAAACTGAATGATTTTGTTCCTTGACGGAATATTAGAAGAGAGCATATAGCCCGGATAATTTTCCATACTTTTCTTTTAAACCCGTTGGTTAGTGCACGAATGGATCAATTGGATTATCCTGTTCATTAACAAGGGGGATAATCATATAGTTTATAAACAGGCATCGAAATTAATGATTATCCTATAAACCAAGTAGACTTTTTGCGATCTTTTGTTAAGGAAGGGCAAAAAAAATCCCCTTCCAGAAAACGGGAAAGGGAAAATCTTCATTAAGCGATCGAGATTATTTACTGACATGAAAAACAGCTGTAGGGGGAGGACTCGAACCTCCACGGGGCAGTTAGCCGCTGCGCAAATTTGTAGAAGGTGCTACCTTCAACCTAACTGGTGGTCAACCCCAGTCGGTCCCGGCGTCCCGGGATCGGCGTTACGCAGTGTTTATCCTGTATCCCCCACCCCCGAGACAAGAGGGTATGTCTGCCAAAAATTTCATCACCCCACATTCTTAAAGATCTTATTTGCTGTAGAGGGAGGACTCGAACCTCCACGGGGCAGTTAGCGATAGCACAAAGTTTCAGTGGTCGACCCTGGTCGCTATGCCTTACGGCAAAGCGGCTCTATGCTATGTTTATCCTGTATCTCCCACCCCCGAGACAAGAGGGTATGTCTGCCAAAAATTTCATCACTCCACAGTATATTCAATGAACTTGATGGAACAAAATTATGGTTATTTAAGCTTTTGTTGAAAAATTTCAAACAAAAATTTTGTAAATATCGAAATTATTCAAATATTTGAATGTAATTTTAAATTATTTCAAAAATATGATATGAAAATGACCTCAAAATTGAATTTAGATAAACTGGACCTGCAAATAATCCATGCGATGATGGAAAATGCCGCAATATCATACGCTGATTTGGGAAAACAGCTGTTTGTTTCGGGCGGAACCATACATGTCCGCATAAAAAAACTACAGGAATACGGGATAGTTAAAGGTACTAAATTGAATGTTGATACCCGTCTGCTTGGGTACGATATTACTGCTTTTGTTGGGATATTTCTTGAAAAAAGTTCATTATATGACCAGGTAGCTAAAGAATTAAAAAAAATACCCGAAATAATACGCCTTAATTATACAACAGGCAACTATAGCATGTTCCTGGAAATCGTTTGTAAAGACATGAATCAACTTCGGTTTGTTCTTCACGATGAGCTTCAAAAAATAAAAGGAATTGAAAGAACAGAAACTTTTATTTCGCTGGATGAAAGTTTTAACCGGAATGTACAGGTAGTTCAATAAATACTTTATAACATAAGCGATAGCCGTTGAACAAGAAACTAGTTACATCATTATTTTTAATGATCCTCCTTAATGTGATCATTAAACCTGTTTGGATATTTGGTATTGACAGGAAAGTGCAAATAATGGTAGGGGCAGAAGCGTACGGAAAATACTTTGCCCTGGTTAGTCTTGTTTTTATTTTTAATATTCTTCTTGACCTTGGCATTACAAATTATGTAAACAGGCATGTTGCAAACAATTTAAAAGAAACTGCTTCAATAACAGGCAATGCTCTTATTGCTAAAATTATTTTATCATTCGTTTATTCAGGAATCATATATCTGATTGCTAAAGCAAGCGGAATAGTTGACAACCGGCTGTTATGGTTGCTTATACTATTGCAAATCCTTACCAGTTTTTTATTGTTTGGCAGAGGTATTTTGTCTGCCAATCAGCTATTTAAAACTGATGCGGTTCTTTCGGTTACCGACAGGGTATTGTTAATTATTATTGCAGGTTTTTGGTTTTATTCATCAGTTATACATAAAGCTTTTACCATTTACGATTTTGCAGGATTACAGGTAATAACTGTTGGCTTTGCCTTACTGCTTTGTGTTTTCTTTTTATTAAAGCAGGATATATTCAGAACTCTTTTTATAAGCAGGAAAGGTGTGTTTAATATTCTTCTTCAAAGTATTCCTTTTGCACTCACCGTTTTTTTTATGGGTGTACATAACCGGACCGATGCGTTTTTATTGGAGCGGTTACATACTAACGGAGCCTATGAAGCAGGTATTTATGCCGCAGCTTACCGATTGCTGGACGCATCAAATATGGTAGGGTATCTGTTTTCATCAATCCTGATTTCCTATTGGTCAAAACATGGTGAACAAAAACAAGAACTGGAAAAATCACTTTTGTTATCACATCAATTATTAGTACCCGCCGGAGTATTAGTGGCTACGGCTTCCTTTTTTTTAAAACCTGAATTATACAAATTGCTTTATCATCACAATAGTTTATATGGATCAGAAATACTGGGCTGGTGCCTGATATCTCTTATCCCTTACTTTGTAATTCATTTATATGGTACTATGTTAACGGCTACGGGTCATATTAAAACCTATATGTGGCTTGTTTTACAATCGGCAATAATTAATGTAGTTGCTAACTGGATTTTTATCCCTTCAATGGGTGCCAAAGCATGTGTAATAATAAGCCTTTGTTCGCAAAGTTTACTTGCGTTGTTAACGATCTGTTTTGTAAAAAAGCAAGCCGGGTTATCCGTCAGTTATTTGTTATGGATTAAATATCTTCTCATTGGTTTAATCGTTGGAATTACAGCCTGGGCTTTGCGAAAAACAGAAATAACTATCTGGATAATCCTTTTCATTATTATGGCAGTTTGGTTTCTTGCTGTAAACCTTTTTCAAATCTTTTCTATTCGCTCTTTTTTAAAATTAATGAGCAAAAAATAAATTACTTTAGCCGTTTAATGTGAAAATATGGAAAGCATTTCTTCTTTTAATTTAATGGATATCGTAAAAGCGATTTGGGACTGGAGAAAAAAGATAATTTTTGCCACCACTATAGTTACGGTAATAACAGGCACAGTAGTATTTCTAATTCCGAGGCAATATCTTTCCGAAGCCACATTTGTTGCCGCCAATCCCATCCTTGGCGACAGGAGCAACATCTTCCGCAATACTTTTGAACAACAATTTTATTATTATGGTGGGGAAAGTGATAATGACCGGTTATATGAAATGGCCAGAATTGATACGATGAAAAAATTTTTGATTGATAGTTTTAATCTGGAGGATCATTATAAAATAAGTAAAACAAACCCACGCAGAAAACTGGCAGCGCATGATGAATTAAAAGAGAACATGGATGTATTAAAAACAGAACTTGGGCATATCAGAATAAAAGTTTGGGATATTGATAAAAACCTCGCAGCAAATATGGTGAATGCCATCATTGCAAAGGTTAATTCTATGAGTATTGATATGACCAACCAGGCCAAGCAAACTATTTTGGAAAAACTTCAAAAAGAGCAGGATGCCAATGCTGCTGAAGTAAAAATGCTTATTGAAAAGCCACAACCTGGTATGCCGGCTGAAGTAAATGAAGCAAAACGAACCAGCTTGCTAAAACAAATTGAAGAAAAGGATAATCTTATAAACCAGTTCAAAACAAGTTTGAATAATGTTTCAAATGTTTATGTGCTGGAATATGCATTCCCTGCGTTAAAGCCTGACAGACCCAAAAGACTGCCTTCCATCATAATGGCTTTTCTTGTATCCCTCTTTTTTAGCATACTGGCTGCATTGCTGTTGAGCAGGATGAAGAAAAATAACTAATATGCCTTTTTACCTCGCTAATAACAATCAGCAAAAATATTTCTGGGGCTTAACAGGGCTTCTTTCACTTTGTATATCACTTTCTTTTTTTCTTAGACAACCGGCTTTAATTTATATTCCTTTTGGAGTGTTGGCGGTGTTATTTGTTTTATTTTACGATATCAGGGTTTTGTTTTTTCTGCTTCTTTTTTTTATCCCTTTTTCCATCGAGTATGGGGTTACTCAAACACTTTCAACGGATTTACCTGACGAGCCAATGATGGTTTCGCTGGCTGGCTGTATTCTTTTATATATTGCGTACAAACCTTCAAATGTTACAGGTTTTGTTAAACATCCCCTGGTGCAATTGATTTTTTTGCAATTGATATGGCTCGTAGTTACCGTATTATTTTCTTACGATAAAGTTGTTTCTTTTAAATATACGCTGGCGAAAAGCTGGTATGTGCTGGCTTTTGTATTTGGAACCTTTATGCTTGTTCGCCAAAAAAGAGATTTTGTCTGGCTTGGACTTAGTCTTTGTATTCCGATGCTCGTTATTATGACATGGGCTCTCTACAACCATGCTTTTGCAGGGTTTAGCTTTGAAGAGGCCAATCATGTGATACAACCGTTTTTCAGGAATCACGTAAACTATTCATCATTGCTTGTTTGTATTGTACCTGTACTTTTATTGTTTTATAGGTTTGTACAACCACCGTACAGGAAAATTCTAAAGATCATTATTATACTTACGCTGGCAGGAGTGGTTTTATCTTATGCAAGAGGGGCGTGGCTTGCATTAGTGACTGGGGCGGTTGTGGCGTTTTTTATAAGAAAGAAAATGATCCGTAAAGTATTAATTACAGCTACAATAACTGTACTTGCTTTTGTTGGATTATTAACGGTAAATGATAACTACGCAAAATTTGCCCCCAATTTTAATAAAACAATATTCCATTCTAATTTTGGCGATCATATTGTGGCTACGTATCAATTAACAGATGTTTCAAATGCCGAACGGTTTTACCGGTGGATTGCCGGAGTACGCATGAGTGTGGAAGAACCCATTACCGGCTATGGCCCCAATAATTTTTATAATCATTATAAGCAATATGCTGATCCAAGATTCAAGACATGGGTAAGTGATAATGAAGATCATTCCTCTGTACATAATTACTTTTTGCTGTTGTTAATTGAACAGGGGATACCAGGAATGCTGCTTTTTTATGCATTGCTTTTTACAATGTTTTTATATGTACAAAAATTATATCATCGCATTAAAGATGATTTCTATAAACAAGTAACGCTTGCTATAGGCGCTATACTTGGAATGATTACAACTGTAAATATGCTGAGTGATTTAATTGAGACAGATAAGATAGGCGGACTGTTTTATATATGTGTTGGTTTACTGATCGTCATCGATAGTAAAACATCCGGTGAGAAAAATGAACTTCCTGTAAATTAAAATTTCCCCTTAACATCCAGTGCATCTCTTAAGCCATTACCCAGCAAATTAAATGCAAGTACCAGTATCATAATGGCGATACCGGGAGCTATTGCTAAAAAAGGATTATGCGTAATAATAAAATTATAATTCTCTTTTATCATTAACCCCCAGCTGGGTTGCGGCGCCTGTACACCAACGCCTAAAAAACTTAACCCGGCTTCTATTACAATAGCCGTTGCAAAATTAGAAGCGGCAATAACCATTACGGGTCCCAGTACATTGGGAAGTATATGCCGGATGATGATCCTGGTATTGGAATAGCCGAGTGCTTTAGCGGCCTCAATATATTCCAGCTCCCGCAGACTTAAAACCTGACCTCTTATTAACCTGGCCACACTTACCCACATGGTTAATCCTATGGCAATAAATACCTGCCAGAAACCTTTACCTAATGCCAGAGTAATTGCAAATACTAATAAAAGGGTGGGGATACTCCAAATAACATTAATAAACCACATGATAATAGTATCTGTTTTACCGCCAAAGTAACCTGCCATGGAGCCCAGTAACACACCAATGGTTAAGGAAATAAGTACGGCAATAAGCCCTACACTTAAACTTACCCTTGTGCCAATTAATAAACGGCTTAAAATATCACGGCCGAATTTATCTGTTCCTAACCAGAAGGTTTTTTTAATGATAATGTCATTGGCTAACAAAAGTGAATCTTTGCCAAACTGACGAACAGGGTAATGCTGTATTTCCCGCACTCCTTCGTCAACATATTTTTCAATGGTTACAGAATCATTATTGATTGAATAACTGTTAACAGGTATATAAACAACTGTATCTTTTTCCCCGGCAATTATTTTTTTAAAAAAAGAAGTATGAGCTGTATTGTTTTCTTTGGGAAGCTTTAAAAACTGCTGTTGAAAACCCGGCTTACAACTCTGAATTTCTACAATTTGCCGGTCAGCATTAGGTGTGGTATCCGGAGCGATAAGATAACAGGTTAGTGATACTAAAATAGCACAGGCAATAATAAATAATCCGGCCACTGCTGCTTTGTTTTTGCGTAGCCTTTTCCATGCCGCTTGTGAAAACGAATAGGATTGAATGCTCACTTAACTAAGTTAGGAGTTTTTTTATCACTGAACCAGTTAAAAAGATTTGATTGATATGAAAGGTTTGTTGCTAATGTATTTTGGAATCCTCGATTATTATTATCTTCAATTAAACAAATATTTACTTTGTATGAAACCTTTATCCATTTTAAAATGTATTGCTTTCTTCTTTTTTATTTCAATCGCTTCTACAGCACAGCAATTTTATTTAGGAGGAGGGGCGTTAATTAATAATGCTGTTTCCGAAAAAACAAATCCACGCCTGGGGATTTATTTTCAATTTGAACGAACACTTAACCGGCACAATGAAATCCTGATTGGGGGAAGCAGTCCGGTTTTTTACAGCAAAAACCAGGGGGTGATGACGGCTTCAATTATTAAAGCAGGATGGAGATATATTGTTGTGCCGGATAAAATTTATGCCGGTATCAATGCAGGAATGGCTGCTGAAAGTTTTATATCCACCCTTTACGGAAAAGGCTGGAGGTATCATCCGGAATTTGAAATAAATACAGGTTATTTAATCCCCTATAAAAATGGAAGGTTTGATGTTGGTATAAGCTATGCCACTTTCTTTTATAAGTATCAAAATTTTTCCTGGCTGCAGTTGAACCTGGGTTATCAATTTCTGTTGCCGCACCGGAAGAAAGCCAAAAAGACTAAAAGTTAAGCAATTCATGTAGCGGTATTTGTAATCCTTTAGCAATTAACCGAAGGGTGCAAATAGAAACATTCAATTCACCCCGTTCTATTCTTCCAATTTGCTCGGCATAATTATCAATAGTAACGCCAAGGTCAAGTTGGGACATGCCCTTTTGCAGGCGTAGCTGCCTGATATGGTTGCCCAATTCTTTCAAAAATTTTCTATCCTTGACTCCTTGCACTTAGCAAAGTGCAGGAAAGCATTAAAAAAACAATAGAACATATATGTTCTAATTTGAATAATTTTCTATATCATTAATCCTTTTGTCAATGAAACCTTTCACAGTCATATATCCCTGCTGTTTAAGCCTGCCATTATTATAAAATACCTGAAACGTTATTAACTTTAAACCTGTTAACACCAGTAGTATGAGAGATCAAAACCATCCATTGAAACTTGTTATCTATTTATTTATTGCTTTCAGTTTTTTATTCCTTAGCAGTAAGTGCAAAAAAGAACCTCAATATCAACAACCGCAATTGCCGCTGGAAACTCAAACCGGCGCAGGAACATTTGGTTGTTTGGTAAATGGGAAAGTATGGTTAACAACCGACTACTTTGTTGATAATCCTTCAATTGATTTTTTAGGAATATATACTGATAGAACCGGCTATGATGAAAATGGGAAAACCATAAAGCAAAGCATTGGGATGTTAATCGAAGGACAAAAAATCAAGGTTGGAAAATATTACTTAGATACTTTGACAAGAAAGGCGTGGCTATCTGATGTCATAACAAATTGTGGTCTTGAAACAAGAATAGATACAAACAATTTTTTAGTAATATCTAAATATGATTTAGTTAACAGGATTATTTCAGGGCGATTTCAATTTACAACTCTACCACCCCTTCAGGATACGTGTAGCCAAAAAATAATCACTAAAGGGTTGTTCGATTTAAAGCTCTGATCATTTCTATTTTACTTTTCTCCCTTTCCATTCATATTTTGTGATGCTGCCCAGCAGTCCTGCGATAATTGTATAAACAATGTGTAAAGGCTCCATAAGCGGAAACCACCAAAGCAGTCTTTCTTTTTCAAAAAAACCAGCTACAGGGACCAGGAACAATAATTCATACAATATTTTTAAGAGAAAAAAACTAATTAAATACCACCACAATGCCGGAATAAAAAAACAAGCAACAAGGATTACCAGGAAAAACAGGTTAAACAAATAAACCAGCAGCAACACTCCAAAAATTCGTTTATCATCGTATTTGCCCGCTTTACTTGCCCAGCGGATACGCTGATTAAAAAATGCTTTCCAGCTTTCAACCGGCTGAGTGGTTACAATAGCTTCTTTTGATTTTAAATAAACAACAGCCTGCGGGTGTTTTTTATATATTTTATGCATCAGCAGCATATCATCCCCTGAGGCTATAGCATCAATACCGTCAAACCCCTCTACTTCTTCAAACACTTTTTTTTCATAAGCAAGGTTGGCACCATTGCACATACTATGAAAACCAGTGAATACAGAAGCACCTGTAATTCCCTGCAGGGTTAAAAAATCCAGAGACTGAAAAAGCTTTACAAATCCTTTTGCCGGTGCAATTACAACAGGTGCAGCAATAAAAACAGCTTTTTTATGCTCATAATAAGCAGCAATTGTTTTTAGCCATTTTTCAGGAACGATGCAATCGGCATCAGTTGTTACAATTAATTTTCCTTTGGCTTTTTTTATACCTGTTTCTAATGCTTTCTTTTTATAAGCTACTGTTACATTATCTTCAATCGTTAAACGGATGCAGGACAGGTTAGCATACATATTCAACAACCGTTGTACTATTTTAGCCGTATTATCTTCCGATTGATCGTCAACTACGATCACTTCAAACAAATGCGGGGGATACGATTGTTCTAAAATTGAAAACAGGCAACTGGCAATATTTTTTTCTTCATTACGGGCCGGAACAATTACTGAAATAGTTGTTTCAGGCTGGTATTTTTCTTCTGCCTCAACGAGAGGCATCTGTTGCCAGCTTCTCCGGTAAAACAAAAGCAGCAGTACATAAAAAATAAACAGGATTATAAAGGGAATAATAAGCCACATCATGCAGGTAGCAAGTTAATCATTTAGCTGCTTATCAAAAGAACCCAACGAACGCTAACTGAATATCTTTAAGAAGCATTTATAAAGAATTAATTGCACAACCAGTTTATTGATAGCAAATTTGCAGCTTTAATGTATGCCTAAAAAGAAGAAAAATAGAGGATGGATCATCGCAATTGTTTTCATAGGTCTGGCTTTGGCAACCGTTACTGCTTTTAATATTTACGACTGGTGGCTGGAACGAAAAGCATCTATGGCCCGGTATAAAGAATTTGGAATATCTGTTCCGGCAGGATATGCTATTCATGGCATTGATGTATCCCGCTACCAGCAGGTAATAGACTGGGAAGAAGTAAAAAAGATGGAAGTAGCCGGGGTAAAAATTGGATTTGTTTTTATTAAAGCAACAGAAGGAGAAACCGATGAGGATATTCTTTTCAGGAAAAACTGGAAACGTACAAAAGAAATAAATATACCCAGGGGAGCGTATCATTATTTTTTGCCACAAAAAGATGCTTTGGTACAGGCATTAAATTTCCTCGATATTGTTTCTTTAAAAAAAGGAGATTTGCCGCCGGTACTGGATGTTGAAGACAGGTATGGGGTTACGCCGGAAGTTCTGAGAGCAAAAATCATGACATGGTTAATTAAAGTAGAAAAAGAAACCGGTATCAGGCCAATGATTTATTCTAATGTTGATTTTTATGAAAAATATTTATCCGGCTATTTTGATGAATACCCTTTTTGGGCAGCGCATTATTTTCATCCCGGAAAACCAAGGGTAAGCCGTAACTGGCATTTCTGGCAGCACAGTGAAGGAGGCCGGGTTAATGGGATCATCCCTAAAGTAGATTTTAATGTATTTAACGGGGATACAACCGACTTTAATAATTTGCTGGTAAAATAAATTGTTTGCAAGCCTTCAAACTGCGAACTTTAAAACTTAATGTTTCTGCCATGAGCGAAATGGAACCTGAAGTAAGAAGATTTTTACAAAAAGTGGTGTGGACGCTTACCGGGGCCTTATTATGGCTAACAGTAAATATGTACCTGGGAATATATAAGGAACTGGCGTTTCCGGCAAACAGAATTACGGTTTGGAATATTGTCTTTTATGCATTTGTTTTAATTACTCTTGCTATCCTGATACTTTATTTTTTTCGTCTTTGGCGTAACGAAGACTTATAAAATACCCTATAACACGTACTCCGGCATATACAGATTACAGTATATTTAACCCACAATTCAACATATGGGAAAAAAAGATTTTTGTAAATGGATAGCCATCACGGGTACACTTTTGATCTGGACGGTCAAATGGGCTATTCGGCCGTATTTTCATTTTAACGCATTAAATACATTACTACTCGGAATTGCCCCTAATTTATTAGGATCATTTTTATTGCCGGTGGGCGGCAGCTGGTTGCTTTCAAAGTATATCGATTTACAAATAGAATCTGTTTTGCGATGGTTTTGTGTCCTCTGCTTTTGTTTTTTAGTACTAAATGAATACCTGCAATTGATACCTTTTTTTGGAAGAACATTCGATTACTATGACATCCTGGCTTCAGCAATTGGTTTGTGTTGTTCTTACTATTTTATCAACAGGGCCCTTGCAGTAAGGTTCCTGAATGATATGCAGGGGAACTAACGCAGCTGCATATAATTTTTTTATTTCAATAAAATCTAACAGAAAAAGGAATGAGGGTATGTGAAATACAAAAAATGTATTAATTTACAGGTGACCTGAAAAACACCTTCGCACCTCTGTTTTTTACTTTCCTTAATTTCTATCGAAAAACATAATTCATCAATCTGCTAACTTTGTGGAGCGAAAGACTATTATATGAGTAAAAAGATTTGGTTATATACAGGGTTTTTTGGAGTTCTTTTAATTGTTTTTTTTATGGCGGCATTTTGGGGAACAGATGCCTGGAAGGCAAAGTTGCCGGTACTTTCCACTGTTAAACCTTTTACATTTATTAACCAGGAGGGGGACACCATAAATGAAAGTAATATTGGGGAAAAAGTATATGTAGCAGAATATTTTTTTACAACCTGTAAAGGCATTTGCCCAAGGATGAATAAAAATATGATGAAGGTTTACAATGAGTTTAAAGCGGAAAATAATTTTTTGATCCTTTCTCATACTGTGGACCCGGAAAGAGATTCTTCTGCCAGATTAAAGAGGTACGCAGATTCTCTGGGTGTAGATACGGGAAAGTGGTGGTTTTTAACTGGTTCTAAAATTGATTTATATACAACCGCCCGGCAAAGCTACCTGCTGGACGATCAAAATATCAATAAAGGAAAAATTGAGGAACAATTTATACATACTCAGTTATTTGCCCTTGTTGATAAAGAAAAAAGAGTGAGGGGGATATATGATGGGTTAAAGGAACAAGAGTTGCTGCAGCTTATGAAAGACATCCGAAGATTGATAAGCGAATAACTCAAAACCAAACCCGTTAAGCATTGTCTATGCAAACCAATCTCGAAAAGATCCTTCGTGACAAAAGCCTGAGTGTCACAGATGGAAGAAAAAAAATTTTAACACTCTTTCTAAATTCAAAAGGGGCGTTGAGCCACGCCGATATTGAAAGACGTTCCGGCGAGCATTTTGACAGGGTGACAATTTACCGGACGCTTCAAACTTTTGTGGAAAAAGGTATTGTTCATACCATACCTACCGATGATAATACCATTATGTATGCATTGTGTAAAGATGGGTGTGCAGAAAATCACCATCATGATGATCATATCCATTTTATGTGTACCAGCTGTGGCAAAACAGAATGTTTAAACGAAGTGCATATACCAGAGATCAGAATTCCTGCAGGGTACCTTACAAAAGAAACACAAATAGTAATTAAAGGGATTTGTAAAGAATGCAGCTAATAAACCAGATTACATTTTTTCAAGTCTGCTTATAACGGAGCTGCTTTTTCCTTCAAGTCTTATAGTAAGAATTTCTTTTTCATTTTCTATAGTAACAATATATGCTGAAAAGTCTTTAAATATTACCTCCACTACTTTTCCGGATATATTATAACCTTTGTACTTCTTTTGAAAAAGACCATTTTCAGCTGCGGGTAGCTGATCTGCATCCATGAAATTTACATAGCCGGTAATTTCATTCCCATCATTTAAGCTCAGCGTTATCAGCTTCCGGTTGCTTAAAAGAGACTCCTCAGATGAAGCAGTTTTATTGTGGTTTTTTGCTCCTTTTTTTTCTGCAACAGGTTCTGCGGCATTTGTAACCAAAAAGAAACATACAATACAAAACGCCAATAATGCTTTAACAACAATTTGTTTCATACAATTAAGATTTAATGATTAATGAATTTTAAAATAAAAATAAACACATGCCAAATAAACACCAATCTGATTAGAGCTAAACAGGAGGGAAAACGGATTGAACTGTAGAAAATAAGGGATAAAAAAAGAGCTCCACCCGGAACTCTTTTACCAAAACCAATGCAAAATACTTCTTTATTACTTTTTTAATTTACTCAGGATCCTTGTATTCCCATCTGTGTCGGCCTTTACTTTTAAAACCTGTTTTTCGTTTTCCAAAGTAAAAATATATGAATCTTTATTATCTCCGCCGATTTCAGCAACAGTACCTATGGCTTTAAAACCGATATAATTTTCTGTAATAATTTTTCTAATAGAAGAAGGAAGATTATCTGCTCCTATAGTTTTTAAATAACCAATGTATTCTGTTGTTTCTTTACCATACACAGCAGTAATGCTTTTGCTATCCTGTGTAAAACTGGCATAATAAAAATCGGCATCGCTCGACCATTCTACATTTTGTGCTCCGGCAAAATCGGCAGCTAAAACTGTATTGAGCTTTAAGCCAGGGGTTTTGTTTGATCCTCCATTGGCAGAAATAAAACCTGTAATAAAAATCACTGTAATCAAAAACGTTTTCATTTTAAATAGTTTAATAGTTAATTGTAATAATTAGCACAAATCTAAACAGGAGAAAAAAAGAAAAATGACAATAACTGACAAGATGTTTTAAATCTTTAGTGAAGTGTATGAATGGTAAATTGAACCGTAATTACTAAATACATTTTGGTGATGAGATGTAATACCATCAGGCAGTTTGACAAAATTAGTAAGAAACTATTATTTTATTTGAACAGATTGTTAAAATAAATAAATGGAAATAAAAGAATGTCAATATAAAGAAAAAGGCCCCTAAGGGCCATGTAAAACTAAACTAAACCAGTATAAAAAATTAATTCGATTTATATTTTTTTTGTTTACCTGTTACAGCAATAAATCCATCACCAGAACTTTTTATTCTTAGGGCCTGTTTGTTATTAACTATGGTAAAGAAATAATAAGTGCTTCCGGTGCTGGCTGAAACCTCTGTTACACTCCCCACCTTTTGATAATCCGGATATTTTTTTGCTAATTCCATAGTTATTGAAAGAGGCAAATTGTTATACTCAATATATCTGGATGTACTTATGAGCTCTCCTTCATCATCGTATGCGGCCATTCGATTTTCATTATTCAAAATAAAATAAACATAAGACACATCCTCCGCACTCTCCCAATTGGTGGCAAGGGCATTTTTAAAATCTGTTTTAAAAGACGAGAGAGCTTTTTTATTAATGTTTTTAGTGCTTCTGGCTACGGCAATCGGATGGTCGTCAGTAGCAAAAAGCGACACTGTAAATAAATTAAGCGTTAAAAATATTATTAGTCGTTTCATGGCAAAAGGGTTTAAAGGTTTTATAAATTGTTTGTTTCGTAAAGCTATAGTTCTGTAAGAGCGAAATCAAGCAGGTAGTGATTAACAACTTTTCCTGAACAGGTCTCAGGTATGGACGGTAAAAAAAGAAACTTCACTACAGGATAATTATCGCAACAAAACACTTGCTGGCGTTGCGTTTGACTGGTATTGTCTTTTGTTACTGATTCTGTATAAACCATACGTTAAAATCATGGAACGAATACTTTTGATTTTCTTCTTATCTTGAAAAGATGAATTACCTGGCTCATGCATATCTTTCCTTTAACAAACCCGAAATACTGGCAGGCAACATGATCAGTGATTTTGTAAAAGGGAAAAAGAAATTTGATTATTCGCTGACGGTACAAAAAGGAATTGCGCTGCATCGTTTTATTGATGCGTTTACCGATGACCATGCGGCCACAAAGCAGGCCAAAGAAATCTTCCGTGCTGATTATCGTTTATATTCGGGTGCTTTTGTAGATGTGGTATATGATCATTTTCTGGCAACAGATACAAATGAATTTACTGGTGAAGAATTAATGAATTTTACGCAAACAACCTATCAGCAACTTTCCGGGTATGCCGGTATTTTCCCCGAACGATTTTTAAAAATGCTTCCCTATATGCAGGCACAAAACTGGTTATACAATTACCGGTTTACATGGGGAATAGAGAAAAGCTTTGGCGGCGTAGTAAGACGCTCAGCATATTTAACAGAGAGTAATAAGGCATTTGAACTGTTTCAAAATAATTACAATAAGTTATTGCAATGCTACAAAGAATTTTTCCCGGCAGTTAAGCTGCATGCAAGGGAAAAACTAAACCAACTAATGACAGAAAATTAAAAATGTTTGAAACGGTTGTAACATTCTCTTTCCAGCATCTCACGGTCATCCGGGTGAGCGATATTAATTAATGCTTTTGCTCTTTGTCTTAAATTCTTACCAAACAAATAAGCAGCACCATATTCAGTAACCACATAGTGCACATGTCCCCTTGTAGTAACTACACCTGCACCCTGTTTTAAATACGGTACTAAACGCGGAATACCTTTTGTTGTTCTTGATGTAAGGGCAATGATTGGTTTACCACCTTCACTTAAGGCTGAGCCCCGCATAAAATCCATTTGACCCCCTATGCCCGAGTATTGCATAGAGCCAATCGAATCGGCACAAACCTGTCCGGTTAAATCTACTTCAATAGCACTGTTAATAGCCACTACTTTGGGGTTCCGTCGTATAACATGTGGATCATTTACATAATCTATGTCTAAGAAACCAAAAGCCGGATTATCATGCACATAATCATACAATTTTCTGGTACCAATGGCGAAACCCGTAACTGCTTTATTAGGGTGAATTTTCTTTTTTGTATTATTAATTACATCTTTTTCAAATAAATCAATAATACCATCGCTAAACATTTCTGTATGTACGCCAAGATTTTTATGATTACTCAAACATTTTAACACTGCATCCGGTATTGTACCAATACCCATTTGCAGCGTACTGCCATCTTCAATCATTTCAGCTACATATTTCCCGATCTTCATTTCAATTTCACTCACAGCAGCTCCATAATCTACCTCGGGTAATGCATCTTCATGGTAAACAAATTTATCAATGCGGCTGGAGTGTATTAAACTGTCGCCATGTGTACGGGGCACATTAGGATTTACCTGTGCAATAATATGTGTTGCCAGGTTTACAGCAGACCGGGCAATATCAACAGATAATCCTAAAGAACAATAGCCATGTTCATCCGGAGGTGAAACCTGTATCATCGCCACATCTATAGGCATGATCCCCTTTTTGAATAAATCAGGAATGTCACTTAGAAATATCGGGATAAAATCCCCTCTTCCTTCGTTTACGGCTTTACGTACTGAGTTGGATACAAACATACAATTAATATGAAAATTGTCTTCGTACTCAGGCTTATCCACTTCAATATCTCCCTGAACAGTTATAAAAACCAGTTCAACATTTGTAAGTCTGGGCGCCTCTTTTGCCAGGTTGTGCAGCAGGTATTTAGGTGTTTGGGCACTGCCGTGTACAAATACCCGGTTGCCGCTTTCAATGATTTTCAGCGCCTCCGCAGGACTAACATATTCCACACTCTGGTACATATCTTAATATTTTGCCAAAATTATTATGGATGAAACGTATTGAGTATGACAAACATCAATAAAGTGTATTGATTAAATTCATGTTTTTATAAACGGGATATCAGATAAAAATGAAACCAGTATTTTTACACCTCATAATAACTAAAATAGCCGATGAAAAAATGTTTATTACTTATAGTTGGATTAATAACGCTGAATAGTTTAATGGCGCAGTTGAAATTACCTCCTGTCGACAAATCACCCATGGACATGGCCTATTATCCTAACAATTACCCGGTATTAAAGATACAGGATAAAATAACGGAACCAGTTTTAGGAAGAGTGATTTACAGCCGCCCTCAAAAAAACGGCCGTACAGTTTTTGGTGAGTTGGTAGAATATAATAAAGTATGGAGGTTGGGCGCCAACGAAGCCACAGAACTGGAACTGTATAAAGATGTAAAAATAAATGGTAAAAAGATAAAGAAAGGCCGTTATACATTGTATGCAATATGTACTGAAAGTAAATGGACCATTATTATTAATAAGGATACAGATACCTGGGGTGCTTTTAAATATGATGAGACAAAAGATGTGACCCGTGTGGATGCAGATGTACAAAAACAAACCGATATAACTGAAGCGTTCACAATGATGTTTGATAAAACTACAACAGGTGCCAACTTAATCATGGCATGGGATGATGTAAAAGTTAATTTACCAATCAATTTTTAATTGTATTACATGAGGAAATTAATGGCCGGATGTATTTTTTTAGTAGTATTTGGGTGTAACGAAGAACAGAAGCAGCCAATTTCAAAATCTCCTGATTCATCCACTGTATTTGAACATCACAATGTTCCCAACCCGTTATCACCGGTTGACAAGTCGCCGGTTGATATTAGTTATTTTCCAGTCAATTACCTGCAATTAAAAATGACAGGCCAGGATAAAAACCCTCCTGTTGCAAGAGTAATTTACAGCAGGCCCTTTAAAGATAAGCGTAAGATATTTGGGACCCTGCAGAAATACGGTGAGGTATGGCGGATGGGAGCAAACGAAGCAACGGAAATAGAATTCTTTCGTGATGTAACGATCCAGGGGAAAAAAGTAAATGCAGGAAGATATATTTTATACTGTATCCCTTACGAAAATAAATGGACCATTGTGCTGAACAATGATCTCTTCACCTGGGGATTAAAGATAGATGCTGCTAAAGATGTACTCCGGGTGGATATTCCCATTGAAAAATTAACTACTCCCTTTGAAGCATTGACCATTGTTTTTGAAAATGCGAAAGACGGTACTAATCTTATAATGGCATGGGATGACGTAAAAGCAAGTTTGGCGATCTCCTTAAATAAATAATTCCTTTTTAATAAAGCAAAACCTGGCAAGTCCGAAAGACCTGTCAGGTTTTTCTATATTTACATCATGTGCGGAATAGCCGGTATTATTTCTAAAAATAAACAAATGATATCTGTTGAAAAACTGAAACAGATGACCCATGCTATTGCACATCGTGGCCCTGATGGGGAAGGGTACTGGATGAATGAGGCAGGAATCATCGGATTGGGACACAGAAGGCTTTCTATTATTGATTTAAGTGAAAAGGCGTCTCAGCCAATGCATTATCTCAACCGCTATACTATTAGTTATAACGGGGAGATTTATAATTATATTGAGGTAAAGCAATTACTGGAACAAAAAGGATACTCCTTCCAGTCACAATCAGATACAGAAGTAATACTGGCTGCGTATGATTGCTGGAAAGAAGATTGTCTTACTTATTTTGATGGCATGTTTGCTTTTGCTCTTTGGGATGAAAAAGAAAAAACCCTGTTTGCTGCAAGAGACCGCTTTGGAGAAAAACCATTTTACTATTTCCAGGATGAAGAACAGTTTTTGTTTGCGAGTGAAATAAAGGCCTTATGGACTGCGGGAATTAAAAAAGAGAAGAATGACACTTTTTTATTGTATTATCTCGCAGACGGGCAATTGTTCAATAAGCATAACCCGTCCGAAACTTTT
Organism: Sphingobacteriales bacterium; assembly: GCA_016185185.1. Lineage (GTDB taxonomy): Bacteria > Bacteroidota > Bacteroidia > Chitinophagales > Chitinophagaceae > AWTP1-9. The sequence goes on from JACPOD010000085.1 coordinate 24,742, forward strand.
TACGAAAACATTTTTACACTGCCTGCGGCCAGTTACCTGAACTATAATATATATAAAAATGATTTTATTGTTAAACGCTGGTGGGATATAGAGAAGGAATCAATACAGGTAGTTTCTGAAAACGAAGCAACAGAAAAATTGTTTCATTTACTGTCCTCTTCTGTAAGCAAAAGATTACGCAGTGATGTAGAAATTGGAAATAGCTTAAGCGGCGGATTAGACAGCTCTTCTATTCTTGCTATGATATACCAGCAGGGCAATGGGATAAAGCCAAAAACCTTTTCTGCTGTGTTCCCTGGTTTTAAAAAAGATGAGTCTGAGTTTATCAGTAAAGTATTATCACAGTATCCTTCTCAAAATTTCACTATTACTCCTGCAGCAGATGATTTCAGCAATGACCTGGAAGTTTTTTTATATCATCATGAACAGCCGGTGCAAAGTGCCAGCGTATATCTTCAGTACAAAGTTTTTCAGTTAGCGAAACAAAATGGTATTAAAGTATTGTTAGATGGGCAGGGTGCTGATGAGATACTTGGAGGATATACCAAATACCTGCACTGGTATTTGCAGGAATTAGTGAGTAAGGGGAAATTCAAATTAGCGGCAACAGAAAGAAGATTACTCCAAAGTAATTATCCCTCCCTGCAATGGAACTGGAGGAACTATATGGCAGCGTTTACTCCATACCTCACCGCTCATCAGTTACAAAAAAAAGGTTTTAAAGCAGCTGCATTCCATCCGGATATTGATCCTGATTTTTCTTTTCATGCTTTCAGCAAAGAATATGTGTACAAACCACCGGTACATAAGCTCAATGATATGTTGTATTACGATACTATGCAAAACACTTTGCCGGAATTATTACGTTATGCCGATATAAATTCAATGGCTCATGGTGTAGAGGTGAGATTACCATTTTTAAATCATGAACTGGCACAGTTTATATTTTCCCTCCCGGCGTCTTTTAAAATAAAAGGAGGATTTACTAAATGGCTATTGCGTAAAACCATGAACAACTTTTTGCCTGCTGATATCTGCTGGCGAAAAGATAAAACAGGCTACGAACCACCACAGCAGCAATGGATGCAGCAACCGATGCTGCAGGAACAAATTCATGAAGCCAGGAAGAAACTGGTTAATGCAGAAGTTTTAATGAAAACCGTACTGGAAAAACCAATTTTGCCAAAAGCGGCACATGAAGCCAATAATTACGATTGGCGTTATTTATGTGCAGCATCGCTTTTATAACAGGCGATTAGGAAATATTTCCCCAACTTTGCTCCCGATTATTCATTTATCAAAGAAACAACAATGAAGCAAGCAACTAAATACATTCATGCAGGAGCACATCCAGACCCAAGTACCGGAGCCATCATGACACCCATCTATCAAACCTCCACCTATGTGCAGGAAGCACCGGGTGTTAATAAAGGGTTTGAATATGCCCGCAGTCAAAACCCAACCCGTTTTGCACTGGAAGAAGCACTGGCAATTATTGAAAACGGAAAATATGGTTTGGCATTCAGCAGCGGAGTGGCGGCCACAGATGCTGTGATCAAATTATTAGAACCCGGAGACGAAGTGATAGCTGCCAGTGATATGTATGGAGGAACGTATCGCTTGTTTACGAAAGTGTTTGAAAAATTTGGTATTAAGTTCATTTATGTTGATACCACCAATGTTGCCAATATAAAAGCAGCAGTTACTGCTAACACCAAACTCATTTGGCTGGAAACACCTACAAATCCATTAATGAATATAACTGATGTGGCTGCGGCAGCCGCAGTAGCTAAAGATGCGAAAGCATTGCTTTGTGTGGATAACACATTTGCTTCTCCATACTTGCAAAATCCATTAGATATGGGAGCGGATGTTGTGATGCACTCGGTAACAAAGTACCTTGGTGGTCACAGCGATGTTATACAGGGTGCGTTGGTTATGAACGATACAGCGTTGCGAGATAAATTATATTTTATTCAAAAAAGTTGCGGGGCAGTACCGGGCCCAATGGATTGTTTCCTTGTATTGCGTGGGATAAAAACACTGCATGTTCGTATGCAAAGACATTGTGAGAATGGTGCGGCAATTGCTAAATGGTTGCGCAATCATCCTAAAGTAAGTAAAGTGTACTGGCCGGGATTTGAAGATCACCCCAACCATGCAATTGCAAAAAGGCAAATGAAAGATTATGGCGGAATGATCAGTTTTGAACTGAAAGATGATAGTGTAGAGAATGCTAAAAGAGTGTTATCCTCTACCAAAATATTTTCATTGGCAGAAAGCCTGGGTGGTGTAGAATCACTGATCAACCATCCTGCATCTATGACGCATGCTTCTATTCCAAGAGAAGAAAGAATTAAAAATGGATTGACAGATTCATTGATCCGTTTAAGTGTGGGTATTGAAGATGCGGAAGATTTAATTGCAGATTTACAACAGGCAATAGGGTAAAATCATTTGTAAATATTAATAGTCCCTCCAGCAATGAAGGGATTTTTCATTTATATAGTAAGAGTGAATAGTTTATATTTCTTTCCGGTTCGCAAGTATGGCTTGTAATGTTTTTTTAAAAACACACCAAACAAAAAGGAACCGGCAGCTACTTTTAAACCGTCATCATTTATATTAAAATCATTATTATACTAACTTGCTTTAATAATTCCGAATTTAAAATTCAATAAAGATTTCACATCGTTTATCCTGTCGTTAAAATTTTGGAAAAATGTTTCCACCGCATTTTCAAAGCAGGTATAGCTGGCATAGTATTTATTTTTTATT
>JACPOD010000055.1 GCA_016185185.1 Sphingobacteriales bacterium
AGCAATTCCTATTACAAGAAACCAAGATGGCATGATGCTGTAAAAAACACTCTCTAAAAGAACAGCATGCGGATGCTGCGCTACAAAAGTTGCTGACTTTAGCAAATCTTCCGTAGCAAATATTTCTCCTTTATGCTGTAACAACCAGGCACCCTGGCCGAGGTAGGTTAATATCAAACATGTTTTAACAAAAATCCAGCTCACCCGTATATTGCCTCTACCACAATGTCCCAGGTCGCTGTACAATGCTTCTGCTCCGGTAGTACACAGGAAAACAGCACCCAATAACCAGAATCCTTCAGGATATTGAGTTAATAATTCAATAGCATAAAGTGGAGAGAGTGCCCTCAATACATCCCATTCATGTGGTATGTTAACAGCTCCCAATATTGCCAGCATCAAAAACCAGACACTCATAATTGGGCCAAATAGTTTACCAATACTGGCTGTACCAAACTGTTGCAATAAAAACAATAACAGTAGAATTGCAATTACGATGATAATAATTGTTTGCTGACTCAGGACGTGTTCTTTAAAATAAGGCATCACTTTTAACCCCTCTACGGCAGAAGCTACAGAAATTGGTGGCGTTATCATACCATCAGCCAGCAGAGCGGCACCACCCAGCATTGCTGCTTTTACCAGCCATTTACGGCGGCGTTTTACTAATGTGTATAAAGCAAATATTCCACCTTCACCACGGTTATCCGCTTTTAACGTAAGCAAGACATATTTAATAGTTGTTTGAAGTGTCAGCGTCCAGAAGATACAACTAAGGCTACCCAAAATGAGCAGCTCATCAATTTGTTTTCCGTTGATAAGTTCATTCATTACGTACAGGGGAGAGGTTCCGATGTCGCCGTAAATGATTCCTAGTGCAATAAGAAGACCAGCACCGGTGGCCTTATTTAAATTTTTGCCCACGTTTTTGGGAGTTGTATAAATAGGTTACGTTAAACGGTGTCAAAGGTAATTGTTGTAATGATATTCACAACTTTTTGTTGGGATGACATACAGCTGTTAGGATAAAGAAGGAATAGAGGGAACCCGTAAAGTTTGAGCCTCCGCTTTCTAACAAGGATGGCCGGTTTTCTTACCATTTCTTTAAATCCATCTGGCTTAACTTTGCTTTATGAAAAACATTTTAGCAGCTACCACTTTCCTGTTTCTTCTCTCCTGTAATAATAGTGCAGATAATGTTACGGATAAAGAAGTAACCAATGATACGCTCTCTTTTGGCGAAAACCCCGGCGATACCCTATATTTCTGGAATGTAAATAATGAACAAAGCACCAGAACCAAAGTTTATACTGAGGAAGTAAGTAATCCCAATGTACAGGCCATCATCAACGGATTGAACATGGTTTATCCTGATATATTGCTTCAATTTAATAATGTAAGCAACGATACATTAAATGTTTCCATACCACAAAGCGAAAAATTAACCCAGCAAATGGGAACATCCGGGGCTTCACAATACTTTGCCACGGCCTGTGTCAATTTATTTGAAGCACATAGTATCAACTATATTCATTTTGATTTTAAAGAAGGCGACCACGCCAGGCCGGGTATTTTTAGCCGGCAGCAGTTTGCAGATATAAAAGAAGCAAAATAAAAACAGTTCCGCAGTAGCAGAACTGTTTACTGTTATTTTAAAGTACTATTTAAATTTTGCCTACCATATTTGCAGGTATCACCCATTCGTCAAATTGCTCTGGCGTTACATAACCTAATTTTACCGCCATATCTTTCAATGTGGTTCCTTCTTTATGGGCTTTTTGAGCAATCTCCGCCGCTTTATAATAACCAATCTTTGTATTGAGAGCAGTTACCAGCATTAAACTATTCTCAACATGTTTTTTAATATTGGCTTCAATGGGTTCAATACCAACAGCACATTTATCATTAAAGCTTACACAGCCATCGCCTATCAGTCTTGCACTGTGTAAAAAGTTATAGATCATCACCGGCTTAAATACGTTAAGTTCAAAATGCCCGGTAGCGCCGCCAATATTTATAGCCACATCATTACCCATTACCTGTGCAGCGATCATGGTTAAAGCTTCACACTGTGTAGGGTTTACTTTACCTGGCATTATAGAAGAACCGGGTTCATTATCGGGAATAAATATTTCGCCGATACCACTTCTTGGGCCGCTGCTCAGCATCCGGATGTCGTTGGCAATCTTCATCAAACTCACTGCCACTGTTTTTAAAGCCCCATGAGCTTCTACAATAGCATCATGTGCAGCCAATGCTTCAAATTTATTTTCTGCTGTAATAAATGGCAACCCGGTTAAAGCTGCAATATGTTTTGCCACGTTTTCAGAATAACCGGGAGGTGTATTTATGCCCGTACCAACAGCTGTTCCCCCAAGAGCCAGTTCACTTAAATGCGTTAAAGTATTTTTAATAGCTTTTAATCCGTGATTGAGTTGTGAAACATAGCCACTGAATTCCTGCCCCAGTGTAAGCGGTGTGGCATCCATAAAATGTGTACGGCCAATCTTTACCACTTTCATAAACTGTTTGCTTTTGGCATCCAGTGTATCCCTTAATTTCTCAATTCCCGGAATGGTTGTTTCCACTAAAATTTTATAAGCTGCAATATGCATAGCAGTGGGAAAGGTATCGTTGCTCGACTGGGATTTATTTACATCATCATTAGGATGCAGGAATTTTTCTTTGTCTTCCAGTTTACCCCCATTCAATACGTGACCCCTGTAAGCTACCACTTCATTTACATTCATATTGCTTTGCGTACCGCTTCCGGTTTGCCAAACCACTAATGGAAAATATGCGTCCAGTTTCCCCTCCAGGATCTCATCACACACTTTACCGATCAGATCACACTTTTCTTTTGATAAAACACCTGCATCAAAATTAGTTAAGGCTGCTGCTTTTTTTAAATAGGCAAATGCTTTAATAATTTCTTTGGGCATGCGATTAATGTCCTGTGCAATTTTAAAGTTGTCGATGCTGCGTTGTGTTTGTGCACCATAATAGGCATCCACGGGAACTTTTACTTCACCCATGGTATCTTTTTCTATCCTGTATTCCATAACGTTTTCTATTGAGCCGCAAAGTTAAGTGATAACGAATTTGCTGCTAATGTCTTTTTTATTTTCCTGTAAAAACAGGTTTTCGTTTTTCTAAAAATGCTGATGCCCCTTCTTTAGCATCAGCAGTGTCAAACAACTCTCCGAATGCGTCAATTTCTTTTTGCAATCCATCCGCATCACCCACTGAAGCTATATTAACCAGGGCGATAATATTCTTTATTGCAACAGGTGCTTTGGTGTTAATTACTGCAAGAAGTTCTTTTGTTTTATCCAATAGGTTCTCAGCAGGTACAACATAGTTCACTAAACCAAGTTGTTTGGCTTCATGGGCATCAATCATATTTCCTGTCAGCATCAGTTCCATTGCCTTACCCTTACCTATTAATTGTGTTAATCGTTGTGTGCCACCGTAACCTGGTATCAATCCCAGGTTTACTTCTGGCTGACCAAATTTTGCATTTTCACCTGCCACACGAAAATGACAAGCCATTGCCAGTTCGCAACCACCGCCCAATGCAAAGCCATTAACGGCGGCTATTATTGGCTTGAAACTATTTTCAATTTTATTGAAAACAAGGTCCTGGCCTTTTTTGGCTAATGCTTTCCCGCCTTCCCCATTCAATACAATAAACTCGCTGATGTCAGCTCCTGCAATAAAAGCTTTTGGCCCGGCACCTGTAACAATTGCAGATTTTACATCTGCATTATTATTTACTTCATCTATTGCTGCACTTAATTCTTCAATTACTGTTTTATTCAGTGCATTTAATTTATCAGGACGGTTTATTGTAATAACACAGATTCCGTTTTCAATCGTTACAAGTAATGTTTGATACATAAAATCCTTTTTTTGCAAAAATAAGGTAAGCAAATGGTTAGCCACCAAAGCAAAAAACCGGTTTTTTAACTTGCTTGTAGTTTATTGATCAATACGAAAGGGTACGAACAAAAAGCTGGTGCTTAGTGTTTTTACATCATTCCTTATCTTCATTGCATGAATTTATTGCAATGGATTGCCTACACAGGTACATTTGTATTTGCCCTTACCGGAGCATTTAAAGCAAGAACATTTAAGATGGATATTTTTGGCGGTATTGTGCTGGCTTTTGTTACGGCATATGGAGGCGGTACATTGAGAGATCTGCTGATTGGCATTAAACCGGTGAACTGGGTAAATGATAACGTAGCGCTGGCTTTAGTATTTTCCGGAACGGTTTTTACTTTTTTACTGAAACAAAATGTGAATCGCTTTAAACGGACGATCTTTTATACAGATGCTATTGGGATAGGCTTGTTTACTGCCGCTGGTATTGAAGTGAGTTTAAGAAATGGGTTAAATGATATTTATTCACTGGTGATGGGAGTTATAACAGCCACTTTTGGAGGATTGATAGCGGACATATTATGTAATTCAGTTCCCAATCTTTTAAAAAGAGGTGAACTATATGCTACTGCTTGTGCCATTGGTGGTGCAGTATATTTATCATTAAAAAGAATTCCCCTGGAGTATAATACCAATCTTTTTATCTGCGTACTGGTAGTGGTGGGAATAAGAATTTATTCGAAACGTAAACGCTTAACGTTACCGGAGATTTAAAAACTACGGTGTTCTTTTACCCAGCTGCCAATATAATCTGCTATTTCATGTGTATTAGTGCCAGGATGGAATAGCTTACCCACTCCTAAATCGTTTAGTTGTTTAATATCATCTTCGGGAATAATACCACCACCGGTCAGCAATACATCATTCATCCCTTTTTCTTTCATCAGTGAAATAACTTTTGGAAACACAGTCATATGTGCACCACTTAATATGCTGATGCCAATGGCATCCACATCTTCCTGTAGCGCAGCATTCACCACCATCTCCGGTGTTTGACGCAGGCCCGTATAAATTACTTCCATACCTGCATCCCGCAGGGCAGTGGCAATTACCTTGGCGCCGCGGTCGTGACCATCTAATCCTACCTTGGCAACTAATACTCTTAAAGGCCTGCTCATAAAAAATATTTAGAGTACAAATTTAAGCAATCTGTTACCGAATAAACTGGTGTTTCAGTTTGTAAATACCCTTTTCAATAAACGTATTAAGTGAATCATTACCATTTTCAAACAAAATAAACTTCATCCCTGTTTCCCTGAAGAGCGGAATACTGAGAGAATCTTTAACAGTCATCTTTTCAAATTGCTGAAATACGATGTCATCTTTGTCCGGTATGCGATGGCCAACCAAGAGTAAATTTTTGATGTTATATTTATCCGGCATCCAAAAGAGGAAAGACGCATTATCGCTATACACTTCCGGAAGGCTAAACTCATTACGGTAATAATTTAAAGCTCCGGCTGAGAAATAACCTCGGCAATAGATCATTGTTTTATCTCTTGTTTCTTTGGGTAACCCATAATACACTTCTGAAGCTTTTTGTGCCATTTCTCTCCAACCGATCATATCAGCAAAATCCTGAGTAAGCGGATGATGTTCATGATCTTCCCATACGAAAGCACCAGTTTTATTTAATCCTGTTTTTTCATAGTACTTTACCAGCTGTATTGGTTTTGCCAAAGGCATAATTAAAGGAAGAGCGAATAAACTCAACGCTATTCCAAAAATTAATAAAGCATACCGGTACCATTTTAGTTTCTCCGTTATGGATTCAATATAAAATGCACCAAAGGCAAATAATACCGGGTAAGCTCCCAGGGCATAGTAATCTTTTCCCCGCAACACAATCAACAATCCAATTACAACAAAATACGTCCAGCCAATAAACCGGAAAGGTTTCCCTTCTTTTCGAAACAATACAAACAACAATCCCGCAATCCAGGTAAATACAAACGGAAGATTCATCATAAACTGACTGATGATAAAACCAATACTGCTATTGTACTGGAGTTGTTCTTCCTGTAATTCTTTCATATGTGTAACAACAGGAAAGCGGTGATTGTATTGCCAGATAAGATTGGGAAGAAATATCAGCAACCCCGCCAACGCTGAAAAATAAAAATGTTTATTTAAGAAGATATTCCGTTTTGAAGTAAGCAAAAGGCCAGCTAAAATACTCAGTGCATAAAATGCTACAGAATACTTACTCATCATTCCCAAACCAGCAGCAATCCCAAAAACATAAAGCCATTTATTAGCTCCTGTTTGTATAAACCGAATGATTCCGTAAGCCATCAACGTCCAGAAAAAGCAATCGAGGAAATTTGGTTGAAATAAAAAGAATAACAGAAGATATCCATCTATAACAAAAGGGAGCCATCCCATCAAAATGGCAAATCGTTTACCCCCAAGTGAAACAATTATGTTAGCTACAAGCAAAAAAGTAAATACACTAAATAAGTCAGGCCACAACTTGATCCAGAAGATATGACCTCCCAATAAATTTGTCAGCCATGCAAATACACTGAGCAAAGGAGGCACTTCCATGTATCCCCATGCCAGATGATTGCCTTCGGCCAGGTATAAGAACTCATCCCGATGCGGTTGATAGAAACTATCCTGTAATAAATAAGGAAAAATAAGTTTTATAGCAGCCAATATAAAAATGAAGCGTCGTAGTTTTTTTGATGGTTCCATTTAAATACAAGATAAATTTTTCTTTTTAAGTGGTAAATTACAGGATGCAATACAGAAAATTTGGTCATACAGATCTACAGGTAAGTGAAATTGGTTTTGGTGCCTGGGCTATTGGCGGTGGTGCCATGATAGGTCAAACAGCGATAGGCTGGGGTGATGCAGATGACAATGAATCCATAAAAGCTATTTACGCAGCATTGGATGCCGGTATCAATTTTTTTGACACCGCAGATATTTATGGATTAGGGCATTCAGAATCATTACTGGGAAAAACAATTGGTGATAAAAAAGATATGATCATTGCCACTAAGGGTGGCAATGTATCCCGTAACGAACAATTTACGTTTGATTATTCCAAACAACATATCCTTTCAGCCTGTGAAGCCAGTTTAAAAAGATTAAACAGGGAGGCAATAGATTATTATCAACTGCATACTGCCAGGATGCCGCATCTGCAAAACGGTGAATGTATAGAGGCAATGCAGCAACTGGAAAAAGAAGGAAAGATCCGCTATTGGGGAATATCCTTAAATACCTTTGATCCTTTACCTGAAGCTGAATTCTTTTTAGAAAGGAATATTGGTAATGGATTTCAACTGGTGCTCAACCTTATCAATCAAAGAGCATTGCCCTTGTTAAAAAAATCGGGTGATAATGGTTATGGGGTGATTGTAAGAATGGCTTTACAATTTGGGTTACTTACGGGTAAGTTTGATGACGGCGCAACATTCTCTGCTAACGATCACCGGGCAAACCGGCTGACTAAAGAAGTAATTGGCACTTCCAATAATGCATTGGCTCCGGTGTGGGACCTTTGTAAAAAATACCAATGCAATAAAACCCAATTAGCTTTAAGCTATATTCTGAGCTATAAAGATGTATCCACCATCATCGCCGGAATAAGAACTACGGAACAGGTAAAATTAAATACCACCGGTTTATTTATACTGGATGAAGCAGATATGAAAATGATTGAAGCACTTGGTTCCACCACTATGCCTGCTGTAATGGATTTCATTCAGCAACAGGGTTAAAACAATTCCAGTGCTTTGTTAATCCTTAAGATCGTTTCATTTTGTCCCAACATTTCCGCTATTTGAAATACAGGCGGACCAAATTTACCTCCCACCAGCATAATGCGGAGTGGCAGCTGTAATTCTCCCGGTTTGATATTTTTTTCTGCAGCTAAACTTTTAAATGCATTTTCTAATTCCACTAATTCCCAATTAATGATTTGAGACAATTGACCGGCATATTCAATAAAGAAATTTTTCTTGTCATCATTCCATTTAGGTTTTACTGCCTCTACATCCCATTGTTCCGGCGTTTTGAAAAAGAAACCTGCCTGTTCATAAAAATCCGGTAACAAAGTACAACGGTCTTTCACCAGGCCAATTACTTTTTCGAGTACGGTATCATCATTCGTTTCAATTCCTTTTTTATTCAACACCTTTTTTACATCCGGCATCAGCCTTCCGGCATCCAGTTTCTTCATCCACTCATGATTGAACCATTTCGCCTTTTCGAAATCAAACCTGGCGCCGCCTTTATGTACCCGGTCAATAGAAAATTTCTGAATCAATTCTTCTTTGGTAAATAATTCCTGTTCCGATCCTTCATTCCATCCTAATAAAGCGAGTAAGTTGATGAATGCTTCCGGTAAAAATCCTTTTTCACGAAATCCTTCTGTTAATTCATTAGTCTTTGGATCGGTCCAGTTCATTGCAAAAACAGGGAAACCATATTTGGCTCCATCTCTTTTGCTTAGTTTACCAGTTGGTCCCAGTATCAATGGCAAGTGTGCCCATTGCGGCATATTTTCTAATCCAAACAGGTATTTCCATAACAATACATGCACCGGTGCACTGGGCAACCATTCTTCTCCACGAAAGGCATGCGTTATCTTCATCAAATAATCATCTACCACTACCGCTAAATGATAGGTAGGCATACCATCAGCTTTCAATAAAACCTTATCATCCACCAATGAGGTCTCATTACTGATCTCCCCACGGATCATGTCGGTAAAAGAAACAGTTTCTCCCTGTGGCATCTTTATACGGATAACATGTCTTGCCTCCTCATCAAGTAATCTTTCTAATTCGTCTGCAGGAAGTGTAAGCGAATTTTTCATCTTTTCTCTTACATGTATATCATATTGAGGCGATGGATTCTGCTCTGTCTTGTAAGCAGTACGCATTTGCTCCAGTTCTTCCGGTGTATCAAATGCATAATAAGCATTTCCCTGCTTCACTAACTGCTCCGCATATTGGCGATAGATTTCCTTGCGTTCACTTTGGCGGTATGGACCATATGCCCCACTATGCACGGGGCTTTCGTCCGGAATCAGGCCACACCAGTTTAAACAATCAAAAATGTATTGCTCCGCACCTTCCACAAACCTGGTTTGATCAGTGTCTTCTATACGCAATATAAAATCGCCCCCTTGATGTTTGGCAAACAAATAATTGTATAAAACCGTTCTTACCCCGCCTAAATGCAAACCACCCGTGGGACTGGGCGCAAATCGTACCCTAACTTTTTTCGACATAGGTGCAAAGATAAAATTTGCCATATGAACAACAAGAGATAAAGTATCTGTTTAAATAATTACATTTGAACTCAATTCCATTGAATGAACCGCTTGCTTACAGCCCTTTTTACTGTACTTACCTTTTGTACAACGGTACATAGCCAGCTCAATTATCCCAAAGTTCGGGTTGATTTTGACAGTGTAATTTCTTTTGGTAATCTCGAGTTATACCCGGTTCACTACGTTTATGGTGGCGAACCATACCCGGTTAATGAAGATAACCGAACTATGCTCCGCAACATCACTAATTTAAAAAAGGGAATGAGTCATAAAAAAGTGAGAGTGGTGGAAAGGGGCAATTTCATGTGGAAGGATATTAATACCGTTATTGTTGAAAATAATTCAGACCAGCATCTTTTATTGCTGGGGGGGGAACTACTTGCAGGGGGAAGACAGGACAGGATATTTGCCAAAGACACTATCCTTCCGCCCAAAAGCGGTAAAGCAGAAGTAAAGGTTTATTGCGTGGAAGACAGCAGGTGGAGTAAAGAAAAAAAGTTTAAACATGCCGGATATGCGGATGCTTCTTTAAAAAAAATACTGGATTCTGCCGGTAATCAAAAAAAAGTATGGGGTGAAATAAGAAAACGTTTCCGGAAAAGAAGGTTTTATAACAAAACCAATTCTTATCTCGCTTTAATGGGCGAAAAAGTGATGGTGGATACGGGGAATATATATTATGAAAACCTTTTACCACAATTCCGCAGCAGTGATAGCAGCATTATTGGTTTTGTGGCTGTAACGGGCAACCAGGTATTAGGCGCTGATGTTTTTATTTCGCCGGAACTGTTTTTTAATACCCTGGAGTTTACTCTCCGATTATACATTGATGCCGCAGTAATGACCGGTTCACCCCCTGTTGTCCCGGTAAAAAATATAAAAGATTATTGTGAGCAATTATTTGAGCCAAAAACACAGGAAAAATTTATTCGCCGTTACGGCAATGCTCTTCGTTATAATGGACAGATTATTCACTTAACAAGCTACTGATTGTTGTAACTTTCGGCAATGTTTTATTTAATCAAAACTCCCTGGTGGTTAAAAAAATTATACCCTTCTTCCCTAACATGGAATATGGATACCACTGAAAAAGTATTGTATTTGAGTTTTGATGATGGCCCACATCCAACAGCAACACCATATGTATTAGATACACTAAAACAGTTTAATGCCAAAGCAACTTTTTTTTGCATTGGCAAAAATGTAGTGGAGCAAAAAGATATTTACCAGCGAATTATTAACGAAGGACATAAAGCGGGTAACCATACATTTAATCATTTAAACGGATGGAAAACAAAAGACAGGGAGTACATAGATAATGTGACAGAAGCGGCGAAACATATAGATTCCAGGTTATTTCGCCCACCATATGGAAGGATCAATCGTTTTAAAATTAATCTCCTGGAAAAAGCCGGTTACAAAATTATAATGTGGGATGTATTGAGTGGCGATTTTGATATAAAAGAAACTAAAGAACAATGTGCGGCTAATGTTATACTACAAGCCAGGCCCGGAAGTATTGTTGTTTTTCATGATAGTGAAAAAGCTTTTGAAAGAATGCATTATGCTTTACCCCTTTTGCTGGAAAAATTTACGGGTGAAGGATTTAGGTTTGAATCAATAAGTATATAAAAATAACTGGTTATAAAAATGTTAGGGGTTGCATTAAATAAGTAGGGCCTGGGTAGAAACCCTGGCCCGTTTTTAATCCGTACCCTATGAAAACTGCGCCTAAGTTCGATACTTTTTCTGAAACTTACAACACTTTTTTTCCGGGGTACTGGTTGCCACTGGGTGGCTTATCTTAAAGTAATTTCAATTGTCTGACCATTTGCTGTAATTGTAGCTTTATTATCACAGGTTCCACTTCCATAATTAAGGATTGCGCTATTGCCATTTCTTGAAAGAGATACTGTTCCTTGTACAATCCAGCGGCAATCTCCTTTTCTGATCAATTTATCAATAACGGTAGCAGACCATGTTTTACCTGCAGAGTTTGAACCACTTTTTGAGCCTGTTATTTCAAAAATATCATCAAAAGGCCAGCGGGGTGTACCATTTCCTTCCACCTGAACTACAACCTTGTTGCTATCCCAAGTATACCATTTGCCATTGGGTTTGGTTATTTTGGCTCCAGATACAATAATATTGAAACTGCGGTTGTTTGAAGTACTGGTGTTGATAATCTTATGCGTACCCTCTATTTTAAAGCTATCTACCATATAGTTATCAAAAGTTGTAGTTACAGAATTACCGGCTTCTGCCAGGTGACCCGTAAAAACAGAAATGATTTTACCACTTCTTGTTTTACCGTCTTTTCCGGTACAGGCAGTGCCAAAATCAATAGTAACAGTTTTAGGAAATACACCAGGTGTTGCTGGCGAAACAGTTACAGTAAAGCAGCGGCCTACACTATCCTCTCTTCCAAAAATACCAGCTCCATCTACTAATCCCAGGCTTTCACCGGCATTGATACTCACTACATTATCATATACATCATTAAACTCTCCTTCGGCTTCTGCATCATTTTGAGAAGCTTCTACGGTAGCAGCGGATTCCGCCTGAGAATTTGAAACACTTGATTCTTTTTTACAGGCTGCAAAAAATAAAGTACCTCCCAGCAAAATTGCCGCTATACTTTTAGTTGTTAAACTGATTGTTTTCATGGCTTACAAGTTTTTTTAATTTTAATTGTTTATAACGTGTAATGAGACTTGGTGTTATCTCTATGGTTTAAAATTGTCATAATTTTTTTTTCAATTAGGTTTGCCCGTCAGATAAAACGAAAAAAATGAATGAAATTATCGATACTCACACCCATTTATACCTTTCAGAATTTAAAAATGACATTGATTCAGTAATTCATAAGGCATTACAGGAGGGTGTTTCCCGGTTTTACCTCCCCAATATAGATAGTGAGGTAATAAACGATATGTTATACCTGGAGGAAAAATACAGGGGAAAATGCTATGCCATGATGGGGCTTCACCCATGCTCAGTTAAGGAAAACTACAAAGACGAATTAGTTACCATTACAACCTGGCTAAAGCAAAGAAATTTCGCAGCAGTGGGTGAAATAGGTTTAGATTATTATTGGGATGTAAGCTTTAAAGAACAGCAAATAAAAGCCTTTAACTTTCAAATAGACCTGGCCCTGCAATATGATTTGCCAATAGTAATTCACTCAAGAAATTCTTTACAAGACTGTATTGATATTGTAAAGCAAAAGCAAAATGGAAAATTGCGGGGTATTTTTCATTGTTTTTCGGGTAACGCTGTTGATGCCAGTCAAATTATTGATTTGGGTTTTTTAATGGGCATTGGTGGTGTGGTTACCTATAAGAATAGCGGAATAGCTGAAGTTATTGCTGAAATAGATCTAAAGTATATAGTTCTGGAAACGGATGCGCCATATTTAACCCCAGTGCCATTCAGGGGAAAAAGAAATGAACCCTCCTATTTAAAATATATTGTTGAAAAAATTGCCTTAATAAAAAATATAACTGCACCTGAAGTAGCTGATGTAACCACTGCAAATGCAAAAAATTTATTCGGTAACTAAGGTGTGATATAGTATTTTTGCTGCCCTTAAAAAGGAGACTTGTCCGAGTGGTTGAAGGAGCACGCCTGGAAAGTGTGTATACCCGAAAGGGTATCAAGGGTTCGAATCCCTTAGTCTCCGCAAAGCGACACAATATTGTCGCTTTTTTTATTGGCATAATTTAAAAGCAAAAGAGCCCTGCAAGGCAGAGCTCTAACCGTTTGTATTAACCTTTAAACCAACCGGCGATAAAAAATTATCCCTGTTGAAGAATTTATTAATTGTGTTTTTTTATAAATATCTGACGGTTTAACCTGCGTTCCATCATTTTTGTCTTTCTTCTCTCACGTGGAGTAATTACACCATCACTGGCGGTTTTTTTTTCGTAATGATTAACTCTTGCATTTTCTACCCGTAATTGCATTGCTTCTCCACGGGTTAAACTTCCCTTGCGGACTCCCTGGGCTATGCGCAAACGTTCGTGATGATTATTTGTAAAGCGGTGCTGAGCATTTGCGGTTGAAAAAAAACCCATAAATATCAGGATTGATAGAAACATTTTTGTTTTCATAATTGTACTTTTTATTTTTCAGATTTACGTTTATAAACTAATTTATAAAAGCATAGACGGCTCGTGTAATAAAAAGTTTAATCGTTTTTGTAAAAAGCTAAATCAATTTTTATTTAATGGTTTGATTACGAGAAAACGCCAGGAGAAGGGAATACTAAAAGATTTTTTTGTTTATAGTTGTGTCTGATTGAATACTTCTGAATTTATAATTTATTCCTGTAAAATTATTATTACTCATTTTTTCATCGGGCAATGAATAAACTTTCGTGGTTTGATAAAACGGAGTAACATACTTACTGTTAAATTTATAAAGTACAGAGTTGGAAGGTAATTGCTGCAAGTGCCATATCTTTTGTTGATGAAGAATTCTGCCTACTGCTTCATTGGCATTTTTAGGTTTTCCCGTAAAAACCTGGGAATATAATTTTGCACTTGCAACAAAAATCAATAAAGCAGTTATTATGATTTTTTTACAATTCATATTGCAATTAATACTTCCTAAGTTACAATATAAATATGAATTAATTTTTCACTTGTTTAAAAACGTAAACTATAATCCCAGTTTTTCTACGGCAACCTGTGCGGCGATCTGACTGGCATCTTTCTTATTATAGGCTTTCCCTTCTGCCATATTTTCACCATCTACCACAGCTGCAACGGTAAAGAGCCTGCGTCCGTTTTCAAATCGTTCATCTAAGGTTTCAAACTCAAGCACTTTGCCATTTTTATTTGCCCAGCCATAAAGCTTGTTTTTATGATTTATTTCAAGCGCCTCCAAATCATCCATAAACATATGTGGCATAATGATGGTTTTTAAAATCCATCGTTTGGTTTTTTTATAACCAAGATCGATATACACAGCGCCGATCAATGCTTCTAAAGTATTACCAAATATCTGGGAGATTTTGAGGGAGTTATCCTGTTTATTATAGAGTGTGATCTTCTTTAACCCCATCTTAACGGCAACATCATTCAACGTAGCACGGTTAACCATTTTACTACGCATCTCTGTTAAAAATCCTTCGCCTTTGTATGGGTATTTCTTAAATAAAAAATCAGCAACCACCGCACTTAAAACAGCATCGCCTAAAAATTCAAGGCGTTCATTATTTTCATTACTGCCTTCTTTAACAGAACGGTGGCTGAGCGATGTTTTATACAGGTCAATATTACCCGGCGTAAAGCCAAGAATATTATGAAGTTGTTTTTCAAAAGAATCCTTTGAGGCAAATATTTTACGGAAAAAAGATTGAGCCACGAATCAATCTACGAATTTTTTTACAATCACAGAGGCGTTATGCCCGCCAAATCCAAAAGTATTACTTAATGCAGCCCTTACTGTTCTTTTTTGAGCTGTATTAAAAGTAAAATTAAGCTTGTTATCTAACTCCGGATCATCTGTAAAATGATTAATGGTTGGGGGAACTATATCATGAACAACCGCATTAACACAGGCAATAGCTTCAATCACACCTGCTGCGCCGAGTAAATGCCCCGTCATACTTTTAGTAGAACTAATATTTAAATTGTAAGCATGCTCTCCAAATACAGCCTGTATAGCTTTTGTTTCAGCAATATCACCCAAAGGAGTTGATGTTCCATGCACATTGATGTAATCAATATCCTCCGGCTTCATTCCTGCATCTGCTAATGCTTCTATCATTACATTTTTAGCACCCAATCCTTCCGGATGCGGGGCTGTAAGATGATGTGCATCTGCAGAAGCACCGGCTCCTGCAATTTCACAATAAATTCTGGCACCTCTTGCTTTAGCATGTTCCAGTTCTTCTAAAACCAGAATGCCAGCACCTTCTCCCATTACAAAACCATCCCTGTCTTTATCAAATGGCCGGCTGGCTGTTTTGGGATCATCGTTTCTTTCACTTAATGCTTTCATTGCATTAAAACCGCCAACGCCTGCTTCGCAAATTACACTCTCGCTACCGCCAGCTAAGATAATATTAGCCTTCCCCAATCGAATCAGATTATAGGCTTCCATTATTCCATTGGTAGATGATGCGCAGGCAGAAACAACTGCAAAATTGGGTCCGCGGAAGCCATGACGCATTGATATTTGACCTGCGCCAATATCTAAAATCATTTTAGGAATAAAGAAAGGATTGAAACGGGGTGTACCATCACCTTTTCCAAAATCCAGCACTTCCTGCTGAAAGGTAACAATACCACCAATACCACTGGAGAAAATAACACCCACTCTGTCTGTATTGACATTATCTTTTGATATACCAGCATCTTTAACTGCCTCATCACTTACTACCAATGCAGTTTGTGTAAAGCGGTCCATTTTGCGGGCCTCCTTTTTTTCAAGATAATTTGTGGGTTCAAAATCTTTTAGTTCACAGGCAAATTTGGTTTTGAACTTAGTAACATCAAAGAGTTTGATGAAATCGGCGCCCGAAACCCCATTAATTAATCCATCCCAAAAGCTTGGCATGGTATTACCCAACGGTGTAAGGGCACCCATTCCGGTTACAACTACTCTTTTCAATTCCATAAAAATATTTACCTGGAAAAATTTTGGTAGAAGTCAATTACTTAGCGTGTTCTTCTAAGTAAGCTACAGCCTGGCCAACAGTTGTGATGGTTTCAGCTTGTTCATCGGGAATTGAAATGTTGAATTCTTTTTCAAATTCCATGATTAATTCTACAGTGTCGAGGCTATCGGCGCCTAAATCATTGGTAAATGAAGCTTCAGGATTTACTTCTGATTCTTCAACACCTAATTTGTCAACAATGATTTTCTTTACTCTTGTTGCAATGTCTGACATGTTCTTAAAATTTAGTTATTACAGGGTGCAAAAATATAACTTTTGAACAATTAACAAGGGAAGAGGCAATATTATTTAGATTATCCTTAAATAGCTGGATTTCAAATTATTACCTGTAAATATACAATCCTGATGAGTCAATATTCATTTAATAATGAAATCATACCTGATTTTTTCTACAATATCTCTGTACGATTCAATCTAAATACATGTGCTACTATAATCTTTTGCAAGCATTCATTTGTCCTGTATAGAACAAAAAGATATGCCTTTCAAATTAACTTTGCAGTTATAACATTAACCCTTTAAAACTGATATAAGAGATACTGGCAAATTGGAAAACCGGAAATAAATAAATTATTTTCCCCAACCCTGAAAACACTTTTTACGTCCCTTTTATAAATGGCCCGTTTTTGAGTCCAATGAATCAAAATCACCGGAGATTTTGACAAAAAAATTTGAATACCTGCCATAGGATTCAATTTAAAATGTGCTTAACCCCGCTTCTTGCGGGGTTTTTTGTTGAAATGGCTTGCGCTAAAATTTAGATTTTAAAATTTTAGTTATATTACATATACGTTAGTAAGTATTATGGCGCTTAAACAAATTGACCACGGTTCTGCCGATTACCAGAAGATGGTGAATTTGCGTAATGAAATTTTACGCAAGCCTTTAGGACTGTCGTTTGGCACAGAGGAATTGGAAAGAGAAAAAGAAGATGTACTTATTGGTGCTTTTGAAGACGAAAAGATTCTGGGCTGTTGTATGCTTACAAAAATGAATAATACTACTTGCCGGCTACGGCAAATGGCAGTTCAAAATAATTTACAGGGCAAAGGGATTGGTCATGCTTTAATGAATTTTGCAGAGAATCTTGCAAGAGACTATGGATTTAAAACTATGACAATGCATGCCCGAAAATCTGCGATAGGGTTTTACGAAAAACAAGGATATAAAGCAAAAGGGGAAGAATTCACAGAAGTTACAGTGCCCCATTTCGTGATGGAAAAGAAACTGGTTTAATTAATTTCTTATATTTTCTTTAAATATCATTCTGGCTTCCTGCAATTTTTTAAGATCAGTAAATGCTGCTTTAGGTATCAGGAAAAAGGAACGACTGTCAAAATACAAATGAAAAAAGTAGGGGCTTTCTAAAAAAGCTGAAAATTCACGCCATGCCCAAATCCTTTTTGTTTTTTTATTTTCCATATAAAGATGCAAATCATCTATATTAATTTTGAAATGATCTTTAAACGTTTCTGCTTTTTTATAAATTGAATTGGGTAGAAATACCCAAAATGCAAGCATTAATACAATCCACAAAACAGTACTGAGAAAAAAAGGAAAAAACCTGATTAAATGTGTAAAAAATAATACAGCGGATAAAATTGCAAATACATTTACCAGAATGATCATGAATTTAATTTCCCTGCGTGTGATAAAATGAAACCTCAATGCCTGTATCACTTCATTTTTATTGTAAGTAAATTCTATTTGCATCAATTCATAATAATTTAAATACTGATCTGAAATCTATTTATACATCAGTCTATTTCTGTAATTCTTTTTCATTAATACTCCATTCAGCCAATCTCTCTCCTTTTATTCCCAAAAATTCTACATTCATTTTTCTTTCGCCTTTCTTTCCCGTTACAGCTACCCTTGTAAAATTTTGTTCCTCAACCAGGGTATTGGGCAGTCTTACAGGATTATTTTTTTCTTCACCCTGCACCTTGCCAATACCTGAAGTAAGCGGGGAAGAAGTAACATCATAAAGTGTATAATTACCGGGCCGTTCCATTTTTACTACTTCACTATGATGCCGGTCGCCCGTAAAAAATAGTACCCCTTTTATATTTTCTTTGTCAAGAAAATTCATGAGTTCATAATACTCAACCGGAAAAGCTTTCATGCATTCAAACTTGCTGACCGGGTTAAGCACCTGGCTGCCCGTAGCAATTATTTTAAAGGTTGCTTTGCTGTAAAGCAATGCATTTTTAAGCCATTGCATTTGTTCTTTACCGAAATACAGTTTTTCTTTATTCGGTTCTCCGTTCACACTATCAGGCATATCATCGGCACTTCTGAAAAACCGGTCATCCGTTAAAAAAATATCTACATCACTATAAGAAATTTTTGAATAGACACCCTTCCCATCTTCACCGCAACTGGGATTGTCCCAATAGGATTTAAAAACATTTCGGCTTTCATTCTTCAATATATAACTACCGTCTATATCATTCGGGCCATAATCATGGTCATCCCAAATGGCAAAATGCGACATGGAAGAAAGAAGTCCCTGCAAAACAGGTAAACTTCTATCATGAGAGGCTCTGTACCAAAGACCCCATTCACTTGAATAATCCACTTCTCTTGTATACCAGTTATCGCCTAACCATAACATAAATGCAGCCGGTGTTTTACCCATCGTTTCAAAGATGGATGAATCACCACCATAGGGTTTACCGGGGCGATCAAATTCCGGCTCATTAAAATAAGCACAGCTACCGGTTAAAAAAGTAAAATCAGGAGCTGGCTTACGCCATTGCCATAAATCTTTCGTGGTGAATGTTGTTTTAAATGGAAGCTTAATTTCTTTTCCGTTAACCAGGATGGTGTATTGATAGGTTGTGTTAACTTTTAATCCTCCAATATTAAATTTAATTGGATTGAATTCTTTACCTAACTGTCCCGAAAAATTAATAAAGCCCGATTCTTTACCACTTGCTTTTTTATCTGCATTAACAGCAATATATTTTAAAGCTACTGTCTTTACTTCAGGAGCAACCTCTATCCAGATATCAGCAGTTCGCATTTCAACCTGACCCAGCATGGGTCCGGATACAATACCGTTTTTTTGTTGTGCGGTAGCGGTCAAAAAAAACAGTAGCAAAAGAGAAACCAAGGAAAAACGCATAGGCTGTTGTTTAAAAAAGTGGTACAAAGTAAAGAAACTCTGCAGATACCAAAACAAAAACTCCCCCGGTATACCGGGGGAGTTAAAAATTTCTTTGGTTCACAGGTAATTTACCTTAACGGATGACAATGTTTGTGGCTTCTTGTTGCAGCATCCTGTACGGTTACAGAACGGCTACAACTGCTAAAAACACTAATCATTATTAAGGCCATCAGAATAAGAACAAAGGGGTTTTTCATATAGGATAAATTTTAAAAACGGGTACGTTAATACTTAGCCAAATCTATACCAACTAAGGCAAAAATTTAATGAAAAAGCACTCTTAACGCATGAAAATATACCACGTAAAAAACCGCCCCGAAGATTTGGGGCGGTATTATTTATAGAACCTCTGTAAATCATTAACTACAGCCCATGCTATTACCACAATTCAAACACTTGTAACAAGTACCACTACGAATAGTAATATGTCCGCACACATTACAGCTTGGCGCATCGCTCTGCATATTTTTAGCAGCTGCATTTACTGCGTCCAGTCCGTTATCAGTTTTTATGGCAGCAGCAGTCCGCTGTGGTTTAGCAGCAGCTTGTGGAGTAACCGTGTTAGTTGGAGTAGCACTAACAATTCTTACATCACTGAGCTCAGGTTTTTTATCATATTCCAAGCCACCTGGTATCTCGTCCCAATCATCACTTCCCAAATTTGCTACTTCAGGCTTATCCAGTACATGCACTAAGTCTGTACGATTTAAATATTCATATGCCAGTACACGGAAGATATAATCAACTATTGAAGTGGTTGATTTAATGTTTGGATGATCAACCATTCCCGCAGGTTCAAAACGAGTGAAAACAAACTTGTCAACAAACTCTTCCAATGGTACACCATATTGCAATCCAATTGAAACAGCGATCGCAAAACAGTTACTCATACTGCGCATGGTAGCCCCTTCTTTCGCCATATCAATAAAGATTTCACCTACTGTTCCATCTCCATATTCGCCAGTACGTAAGAAAACGGCCTGACCATTGATCTTTGCCTTTTGTGTAAAGCCACGGCGTTTGGCAGGCAGGCTTCTTCTTTCAACAATTCTTGCCAACTGACGCTTTAAAGAGGTATCCGCACTATTTTGAACACGTTTGCTTACTTCTTCCAGTAATTCATCAATGGTAAGTTTAGCCATATCAACAATTACGGATTCATTGGCATTAGCAGTTGTTTCTTCTGCTTTTTCTTCCGCATTGTCTTTTTTCTTACTGTCACTTTTGTTGCTGAGTGGCTGAGATAATTTAGAACCATCACGATATAATGCATTTGCTTTTAATCCTAATTTCCAGCTCAGCATATAGCAATCTGCTATTTCTTCTACTGTTGCTTCATTGGGCAGGTTGATGGTTTTTGAAATGGCGCCGCTTAAGAATGGCTGAGCTGCACCCATCATACGGATATGGCCGTGTGCATGAATATAACGCTGGCCTTTTTTACCGCATCGGTTGGCGCAATCGAAAACTGAAAGATGTTCGTCTTTCAATAATGGAGCGCCTTCTATGGTCATTGTACCACACACATAGTCATTTGCAGCTTCAATTTGTTCATCCGTAAAGCCAAGTGCTTCCAGCATATTCCATTCGAAGTTGAAATATTGTTCAGGTTTGAAACCTAAACGCTGTAAACACTCTTCACCCAATGTGTATACATTAAAAACAAACCCGATTTCAAATGCTGAAGCAACGGCGTTGTTAAGTTTTTTTATTTCTTCTGCAATGAACCCTTTTTCGCTTAATGATTGTGAATTGATAAAAGGAGAACCATCAAAGGAAGCTGAACCTACCGCATATTTAACGATGGCTTCTGTTTCTTTTTCATCATAACCCAAATTCTTTAACGCTTGTGGCACTGACTGATTGATGATCTTAAAATATCCGCCACCACTCAATTTCTTAAATTTCACCAAAGCAAAATCTGGTTCTACTCCGGTTGTATCACAATCCATTACTAAACCAATGGTCCCTGTTGGAGCAATTACAGTGGTTTGTGCATTGCGATAACCATATTTTTCGCCCAGTTGTACTGCTTCATCCCAGGCTTTGGTAGCTGATTTCAATAAATAATCAGGGCAATATTGAGCTTTAATACCTTGTGGTTTAATGCTTAGTTTTTCATATTCATCGGCATCATAAGCAGCGAGGCGATGGTTGCGCATTACCCGCAGCATATCATCTTTATTCTCTTCATATTTTGCAAATGGGCCGAGGATGCTGGCCAGCTCTGCAGATGTTTTATAAGCTATACCCGTCATGATAGCAGTGATAGCGCCGGCAATTCCTCTTGCCTGCTCACTGTCATAAGAAATACCACTAACCATCAGCATTGATCCAAGATTAGCATAACCCAATCCTAATGTTCTGTAATCATAAGAAAGTTGTGCCACTTCCTGTGAAGGAAACTGTGCCATCAACACAGAAATTTCCAGTACCACTGTCCACAAACGACAAATATCTTCAAAACCCTCTACATCAAAACTGTTATCAGATTCATTAAAGAAACGGCGCAGGTTTACAGAAGCAAGGTTACAGGCAGTGTTATCTAAAAACATATATTCACTGCATGGGTTACTTGCACGGATGGGCCCACCCTGTGGGCAGGTATGCCACTCATTGATGGTAGTATCGTATTGAGCACCGGGGTCGGCACAACGCCATGCTGAATAAGCAATTTTATTCCACAGTTCCTGCGAAGGGATTTTTTTCATCGTCCTTCCATCAGTTCTTGCTTTTAATTCCCAGTCTTCGCCTTTTTCTAATTTATCAAAAAACTCATTGGGGATACGTACAGAGTTGTTGGAGTTTTGTCCACTTACTGTACGATAGGCTTCCCCTTCATAATCGTGAGAATATCCGGCAGCAATTAATGCAGCCACTTTCTTTTCTTCTTCTACTTTCCAATCAATAAAGTCAATGATCTCAGGATGGTCTAAATCCAAACAAACCATTTTAGCTGCACGGCGTGTAGTACCACCGCTTTTAATAGCGCCTGCCGCACGGTCACCAATTTTTAAGAAACTCATTAAGCCGGAAGATGTACCGCCACCACTTAATTTTTCTCCTTCACCACGTATATTGGAATAGTTAGTACCAACACCAGAACCGTATTTAAAAATTCTTGCTTCACGAACCCAGAGGTCCATGATGCCGCCTTCGTTAACCAAATCATCATCCACACTTAAAATAAAACAAGCATGTGGTTGAGGACGTTCGTAGGCGGAAGTAGATTTCTTTAACTGGCCATCCACTGCATCTACATAATAATGCCCCTGCGGCTTACCCTTAATACCATAACTTTCATACAACCCGGTATTAAACCATTGCGGTGAGTTAGGTACACATGCCTGGTTAAGGATGCTGTACACTAATTCTTCATAAAAAATCTGCGCATCATTTTCACTGGCAAAATAATTATAGTGTTCGCCCCATACTTTCCAGCAATTGGCCATACGGTGAGCTACTTGTTTGGCTGAGGTTTCTCTCCCCAAGCTTCCATCGGGCTGAGGAACTCCGGCTTTACGGAAATATTTTTGTGCAAGAATATCCGTAGCAATCTGGCTCCATTGTTTGGGAACTTCCACATTATTCATTTCAAATACAATTTCACCGGATGGATTTTTAATTACACTGGTGCGATAATCATATTCAAATAAATCGAATGGACTGGTTCCGTCAAAGGTATAGCGACGGGTAAACTTCAGTCCTTTTACGGATTGCTTTTTATTGGCCATAAAGTAAAACTCTGGTTTAGCGGTTTAGTAATTGGGTTAAGTAATCGTTAGTTGTTTTGGTAACGAAGACAACGAAAATATTTTTCCTTCCCGTTCATTCAAAATCTTAGATATTAACAATCTGTGGAAAAGGCCAGCAAATGCAGCACCAGTAAGGGTTTCTTGTTTTTTCACAACCACAGTGATAAAATTTTTTTGGAAGATTTGATAAGATATATTAAGAAATTGTTAAGCGATATACCCGGCACGTGAAACAGGCTGTAGTAGCCTCTTTTCAGTTTATCCCTGCTTTATATAGTCTCACGGGTTTGGGTAAGTGTTATATATCGTAAATTTTTAGCCGGGAGTATAGCAGAAGGTTTATTTTGCAGCAAGAATATTTCCCAAAAAAATTATGAGGCAACATCAAAATAATTATAAAGCAATATGGATAGTGTTTTTTTTATTTTCAGTTTTGTGTTTTTCATTGGGGGCACAGCAACATCAGTTCAGTGGATGGGTATCAACATTTAAAACCATTAAACTTGATAAAAAACATTCTATACACATTGATGCACAGTTACGAAGCAATGATAAATGGATACATATGCAAAGTTTATTGCTCCGGACAGGAGTAAATTTTCATGTAAACAAACACCTAACACTTACAGTTGGTTATGCTTTTATTAATAACAGAACCGTGAAAAGCACTGTCAGCAGGTACTTCAGCGAACATCGGTTATGGCAGCAAATAATTCTTGTGCAACCAATTAAAAATATTTCTCTTCAACATCGTTTTCGATATGAGGAGCGGTTTATTCCCCGGGTGATATTAACCAATAATAAACTTGTAAAAGACGGATCCCTGTTTGCTACAAGACTCAGGTACTTTGTAAGATCTGTATTACCATTTACAAAAGCTAGCCCTTTTACAAAAGGTAGTTACGCCGCATTACAAAACGAAATATTTGTAAATATCAGTAATGCTAATGCCACCAATAATAACTTTTTTGATCAAAACCGTGCTTATGCTGCTATTGGTTACCGCTTTTCCAAATTGTTTGATACAGAAATAGGATATTTAAATCAATACATCAAAGGCAAAACCTTAAATACAAGTAACAATGTAATTCAATTGGCAACTTATGTAAGGTTATAAAGAATTTGCTGTTATCTGCCAATCTTTTTGCATTTTTGCATCAACGCATTTTAAAACTGCATGCCAAACACCATCTATCATAGCTTAGTAACAAGAAAACAAAAAGGACAGAAATCTTTTGCCGTACTTATTGATCCCGATAAAGTAGATGAGCAAAAAATAAATGAACTGGTAAAGCTCTCAATAAATGCCAACGTTGATTATTTACTCGTGGGCGGAAGCCTGGTTATTTCTTCAAACCTTGATCAATGTGTACAGCAGATTAAAAAGAGTTGTACAATCCCGGTTATTTTATTTCCAGGGAGCCCTTCACAAATTTCTTCATATGCAGATGCTTTATTGTATTTATCTCTTATATCAGGCAGAAATCCAGAACTGCTGATCGGGCAGCATGTTATCTCTGCACCATTTGTAAAACAAAGCGGGTTAGAAATTATTTCCACAGGTTATATGGTTATTGATGGTGGAGCCCCAACAACTGTTTCCTATATTTCAAATGCCTCTCCTATCCCATCTGATAAAAATGAAATAGCCATGTGTACCGCAATGGCAGGTGAAATGCTGGGAATGAAAGTAATTTATATGGATAGCGGCAGCGGAGCAAAACGATCTATAAGCGAACCGATGATTGAAGCCGTTGCAAAGCAAATTAATATTCCTTTAATTATTGGTGGTGGCATAACCGATCCTGAAAAAGCATACCGCAACTGCAAAGCAGGTGCTGATGTAATAGTAATTGGCAATGCGATTGAAAAAGATCCTTCGCTTATCAGGGAGATGGCACTGGCTATACATTCAGTTCCTGTTAATACCATCTGACTAACTCTTTAATTTAAATTCCAGCGGGATATTAATCTTCACACTAAAGTTTCTTCCCATATTGTACACACCGGTTCTTCCGGTTACTAAATTCTCTGCCGTATATTTTAAACGGCTTAAATGATTTTGATAAGCTACATCTGTTACATTCATTACATGAAAACTAACAGAACAGATGGTTTTGTTTTTGCTTACCAGTTCAGCATTGATACCCGTATTTATTAACGAATATCCTTTAGTAGATGTTTCCGTATTAAAAGCTGTAAAAGCATTGTTTTGTTTGAAAGTATTGTCCAACTCCGCACTTATGGATACATTACGTATCATCTTTCCTTTTTTTAAAAAATCGCCACGCAACTGAGTGATCAATCTTGCTGCCGGAATCAGAGGAATATTTTTTATTCCATCAATTAACTTACTGAATTTACCATTTACTACTGAAAATGTATTTTCAATATGCAGCCAGTCCAATGGATGTGGATGGATATCTAAATTCAATTCTATACCGGCAAGATTAGCCCGTTGCTGCTGAAATTTAAAAGCGGTTGCATTGTTAATTAATGAATCTCCACCAAATACAGATTCCAGTTTTTGATAAAAGATAAAGTTGCTGATATTATTATTATAAACATTTACCTGGAAAGAAATGTGTTCATTATTTACTTCCAGCCCTGCATCAACCTGTAAACTTGTTTCTGATTTTAAATTAAGATTGCCGTATTCATACCGATTGGTTCCTTCATGTTCGCCATTCGAAGCTAATTCCGGTAAACTGGGAGCACGGTAACCTCTTGCGAGGTTAAACCGTAATAACACATTCTTATTAGCTTCATAACTTAATCCTGCACTACCAGACAGATTTGAAAACGATTTAGAAAATGAAGCAAATTTTTCATCATTTCCTTCCATTGTTTTTTTGCCATTAACCGTACGGGTATCAAAACGAATACCGCCACTTAATGTAAGTTTATCCATTTGTTTTTTGCTGAATATAAACACACCTTCATCTGTCAGGTCATAATTTGGTATCAGTTTTTCATCTCCTTTATTGGTATTATTTTGCTGCATACCACTTACACCGATAGAAGTACGCCAGTTATTTTTTTCAGGAAAGTGGAATTGAATATTTTCTGTAACTGTTTTTAAGTCGAATGATAAATTGGCTGCGGAAGGATTATCAGCATTACCATGTTCTACCCTTTGATTTTCCTGGAAACCAATTACCGCAGTCAATCTTGATTTACCAATATTAAAACTGTTATCACTTATATACTTGGTATGTTTTATGTCCTGGAAAGGAACTAATGGAATGATGGATTTAAAATCAGAAAAAGAACCTCTTGCTTCACCGCCACCAGCAACAGTTTTTATAAAATATCCTTCATCATCCCTGTTACCCTCTATTACACCTAATGTTTGATTAAACTTACTGAAGATGATACGACTAAACCCCCAGCTACCATTATAGCCTGCGTAACCTCCAAAATTCCGGTCTTTAAATTTTGAATTCAACACATATCCATCATATTTGTTTTTATAATCTGCAGCTGCTTTATATGTTCCGTAAACATTCCAGTTAAATCCATTTTTATTTCCGGCGATATTTCCATGGAAAGAACGGAGCCTGTTGTTGGACTGATAATTAGAAAAAAGGTTTCCATTGATAGTATTATTGGCTATAGGAGAATTGGTAATGATGTTAACAACCCCGGCCATAGCATCACTACCATAAATTAAGGAAGAAGGGCCTTTCAAAATTTCTACTTTACTTACACTTAATTCATCTATTTCAATTCCATGTTCATCGCCCCATTGCTGACCTTCCTGCCTTACTCCATCATTTAAAACTACTACCCTGTTATATCCCAATCCACGTATAACTGGTTTGGCAATTGCCGGACCAGTTGATACGGTTGCAATACCTCCTTTCTTTGTTAATGCTTCAATAAGATTTGGGGCTACTCCATTAAATAAATCCTGTTTCCTGATTAATGAAACGGCAACGGGGCTTTTCTTTAATTGGGTGGCGGAAGAAACACCCGTTACAATCACCGCATCATTTTCCACTACAGCCAGTGATAAAGAATAATCTTTCTTTACATCATTATTAAACTCCACATATTCTGAAACAGTACTGTAGCCCACATAGCTTATCTCCACCAAATGTTTCCCGGATGGAATATTGGCAACAGAAAAATTACCATCTGCATCAGTAACCGCACCTGTTCTTAAATCATTGAAATAAACTGATACACCAGCCAATGGCTTACCCGTTGCCTTGTCTGATATCTTTCCCGAAAAAATACTTTTACCGGATGCCGATACCACATGAAACATTTTCTCTTCTGAAAATTTTTTTTGAGCCAAAAGAAAAACAGGTGTAACTAAAAAAATAAAAACTGTTCCTTTCAAAAAGCCTTTCTTCATTTTACTTAAAATAAATTAATGATTGCAATCGTCTGCATGGTAATGGTTCGCTACCCTGCATAAACGATAATTGACAAAATGCGCTGAAACAATTAATATAACGGCCGGGAACAAAAACCAATTTTCATATTCAGGAAGGAACTGTTTGGTCAGTAATGCAATTATTCCTACAGAAAATAGTATAAGTGCTATGGTATGATGATGATGTTTTTTGTACCCGTGGTACAAAGAATATATCCCAATGGCAAATGCCAGTATGATCATGAAAGTTTCAAAGAAAAGATTATTGACAATGTTTACCCCAAACAACGGAACACTGCTGAATAATAATGGCAATACAGCACAATGTATTGCACAAGCAAGAGATACTGAAATGCCCAATGCATCTGTATTAAACCGAAATTTAGGATTTATGTGAAATAACATAATTGAAACATTGTTGCAACACAAAAATAGAAGCATTTATTTCTCCTTCCAAAATTATTAATGCAACAAAATTTGCAACAAATCAGGGGCAATTGCTGGTTGCTATATAACCGGGGCAAATTTGAAAATCGCCATAACCCATTTTGTAATTGGGTTTATCTTTTGCTGAAAAACTATAATAAATCCTGTAAATGCCATTCTTTTGAAATGCAAAATTTCCTATAAGGTTAAAAAAATAATAGCCAGAACCGTTTACTAATAAGGAATACCTGAAACCCACATTTAAATAAGGATCCGTTACAACAATTTTTAATTTCGTATATTCTGAAATGGAACCAAACTGACCTGAGAAAGCAATATAATTTTTAGCTGGGTTTGGAAATGCCGGCAATATTTTAGGATTGGCTAACACAACTGTATTAGCCATATTTATTGTATCAGAAAAATCAAAAAGACCTAATTCTGCTGCGTTGAGATTTGTTGTAAATTTCCAATCATCACTTACATCGCCATAATTGGTGATAAGGTTACCCAAATTATCTGTATACAAAAATCCTGCTATTGGAGTTGATGTAGCATACTCCGGCTTTTTTTTCTTACAGGAAAGGTTAAGAAATACCAAAAATAATATAGCAATTGATAAAAGGTATTTTAATGTCTTTTTCATTTTGGTGAAAAAAATTAATCGATGTTTTCAATTATACCCGCTATTCCTTGTCCCCCACCAACACATGCAGTTACTATACCAAATTTTTTATTCAAACGCTTCATGTCATTGGTAATTTGTATAGTTAGTTTGCAGCCGGTACAACCCAACGGATGACCTAAGGCGATAGCACCTCCATTAATATTTACAATTTCGGGATTTAATTCGAGTGTACGAATAACAGCAAGTGCCTGTGAGGCAAAAGCCTCATTCAATTCTACCAGGTCAATTTGGTTTAAATTCATACCAGCCTGTTTCAGCACTTTTGGTACGGCTTCCACCGGACCAATTCCCATTATGCGTGGATGTACTCCGGCACTGGCACAATTAACTAAACGGGCTATGGGTTTTAATCCTAATTCATTTACCATCTTCTCTCCCATTACAATTACGAACGCAGCCCCATCACTGGTTTGAGATGAGTTGCCTGCTGTAACAGTTCCGTTCAGTGCAAAGGCAGGTTTTAATTTAGATAATGCTTCAATGGTAGTATCAGCCCTTACTCCTTCATCGGTATCTACTAAATAGCTTCTTTTTTGCTTTTTCCCATTGGCATCCAAATAAACTTCCTCCACATTTATTGGCAAAATCCCAGTTTTGAAATATCCATTCTGAATAGCATTCATTGCTTTCTTGTGCGAATTGAAAGCAAAAGCATCCTGGTCATCACGGCTCACATTATATTCTTTGGCTACAGCTTCAGCTGTCAAGCCCATACTCAAATAATAATCAGGTTCATCTTTAGCAATAGAATAGGCAGGAACTGTTTTCCAACCCGCAGTAGGAACCAAACTCATACTTTCAGTACCCCCGGCAACAATACACTCGGCCTGGCCACTTCTAATTTTTGCAGTAGCAATGGCAATTGTTTCCAAACCACTGGCGCAATAACGGTTTACGGTCATTCCGGGTGCTTGAAAACCAATAGCCTTGGCTGCAATGATCCTTCCTACCTGCAAACCCTGTTCTGCTTCCGGAACGGCGTTGCCCACAATTACATCATCCACTCTTTTTGGGTCTAGTTGTGGCACGGAAGCCATCAACCCTTTTATGACATCTACAGCCAGATCATCGGGTCTTGTAAAACGAAAACCTCCACGTTTTGATTTTCCTACAGCGGTTCTAAAACCAGCTACTATATAAGCGTCTTGCATAATTTATTAAAAGTTGTTTATGCAACTTTCTGATACCAAAAGTAAAACCTTTCCCTGAACCTTCAAAAACCTTGGGGCAACTTGTTTTATCTTCGCACCACTTTTATGTACCAATTACTCCGCAACTTTCTCTTTTTATTTGACCCTGAAAAGGTCCATTATTTTTCAATGAAGAGTCTTAAGCTTTTTTGCAATTTTGGATTTGCAAGAAAATGGTTTCGAAAAAAATTTTGTTTTGATAATAATTCGCTGGAAAGAGATTTCTGGGGGTTACTCTTTAAGAATCCCGTTGGCCTGGCGGCAGGTTTTGACAAAAATGCCAGGTATTTGAGGGAATTAGAATGTCTTGGCTTTGGTTTTGTTGAAATCGGAACCGTAACACCTTTGCCACAGTTTGGTAATGATAAACCAAGGTTGTTTCGTTTGCCCGAAGATAAAGCCATTATTAACCGGATGGGGTTTAATAATGATGGTGTAAAAAAGATTGCCGAAAGATTAAAGAGTTGGCGGTTGGCAATTGGGAGCAGGCAAAAAAATCAATTCGGTTATGATCTTATCATCGGGGGTAATATTGGTAAAAACAAAATAACTCCAAACGAAGAAGCCTGGAAAGATTATGAAATATGTTTTAATGAGTTGTTTGATTATGTCAACTATTTTGTGGTGAATGTAAGCAGTCCTAACACCCCCGGGCTGAGAGAATTGCAGGAAAAAGATTCTTTAAAAAAAATACTTACACACCTTCAGGACATTAATAAGCAAAAACAAAATTCAAAACCAATACTTTTAAAAATAGCCCCTGATTTAACAAAATCTCAAATTGATGATGTTATTGACCTTGCTATGGAAATAAAACTGGATGGGTTGGTGGCAACAAATACTACAATTAGTCGTGAATTGTTAGCTACGAGCCACGAGAAAGTTCAAAATATTGGAACTGGTGGATTGAGTGGTTTACCGGTGAAAAAAAGAAGCACAGAAATATTAAAATATATAACGCAAAAAACCAATGGTCAACTCCCGGTAATTGCTTCTGGCGGAATTTTTACAGGAGAAGATGCGAGGGAAAAAATTGCTGCAGGAGCATCTTTAGTGCAGGTATGGACAGGATTTATTTATGAAGGCCCCATGATTGCTAAAAATATTTGTCAGTATCTTGCCCGCTAATTTTTGATATGGACATTAAAGTACGGCTCAACGAGCAAATTATCAACAATTCATTAAAACTCCATTACCATTATTTTGGCGCAACCCACAAAAAAAGGTTATTGTTGGTTCCTGTTATACTGGTGGCTGTTTCTGTTTATTTAATGTATACAGAAATACAGAAATCAAAATTGGGTACTAATTTTTATTTAGGCATTTTATATATAATTTTTGCAATTGCTTATTATTACTATATGCTTTACAGAATGAAAAATCTTGGAAAAACACTTTTAAAAAACCTGGGAGAAAACATCAATTTTGACATGGATATTACAGAAAGTTCCATTACAACAAAACTGGCTTCCTCCACTACCACTACAGACTGGTCAGCATTTAAAAATGCTATCATAAGCAATGATATTATTTTGTTATACCAGCAAAACAATACGTTCAGCATGTTTGAGAAAAGCTTCTTTAATAGTGATGCTGAATTCAATTCGTTTAAAAACATTATTACACAAAATATTCCTGATACCATTCAACACAGTTAAGCATTATGGATTATTTATTTACATCGGAAAGTATTATCAGCTTTTTTGTATTGGTAATATTAGAAGTAGTACTTGGTATTGATAATGTAGTTTTTGTAAGCATTATCATGAATCGGTTGAGGGAAGAGAAAGATGAGAAAAAGGCCCGCCGTGCCTGGATGATCAGCGGTATTATTATCCGCAGTTTATTGCTGATGGCATTAGGGTGGTTATTACAACAAAAAGGTAAACCTGTATTCACATTACTGGATAAAGGGTTTGATCTGGCCAGTTTAGTAATGCTGGCGGGTGGCTTATTTCTTATTTACAAAACAGTAAAAGAAATACACCATAAGCTGGAAGGAGAAGATCCCAATGCAGGCAGTAACGGCATAGCCATTACTTTAAGTCAGGCCATTACTCAAATCATGCTCATTGATACTGTATTTTCATTTGACAGTATTATTACAGCAGGTGGTACAGCCAAGCATGTAGAAATAATGATTGCTGCTGTGGTAATTGCCATGATCATTATGTTTTTATTCAGCCCTAAAATTTCTGCTTTCATACATAAACATCCAACCATAAAAATGCTGGCCCTTTCTTTTTTGGTGATGATTGGATTAAGTTTGGTAATTGAAGGATGGGCACCGCAACAGGCAGAAGAATTACATCTTAAAAATTACATCTACTTTGGTATGGCTTTTTCATTTGGCGTGGAAGTGTTAAATATGCTGATGCGTAAAAAACAAGCAAGACAAAGGATCGTTGAATTAAACGAACCACAATTGCAGGAAGAAGGTTATGATGATATGGCCAAATAGGTTTTATTGTTTTACAATCTTCAACTTACCGTTGATTTTATTTTTTCTGTCTTCTATCCATAATAAATACAGGCCGGAAGCAAAGCTTTCCATATTTATTTGCAATGTCGCAGCTGAGTTTTTTAATAACAAAACTTGTTTGCCATTAATATCCAACAACCGGATCGTTTGTTGTACAATAGAGGTTTTTGAAACTATAGCAAGTTTTGTAAGCACGGGGTTAGGATAAACTTTTATTTTTTCACTGATCGAAATATCCGGAATAGCAGTAAAAATAAAACTCAATATATCCGATGCGGGACTACTGCAGCCATTTAATGTAACTATTATGGTATAATTTCCATTGGCAACAGGTGAATAAGTTTGTGCTGTTGCCCCTGCAATCAAAACTCCATCTTTATACCATTGGTTACCCGTTGCTGCACTGGACTGTAAGGTATTTACTACCTGGGTTATCACAGGTTTAACGGGTGTTGGGTTTACTGTTATAGTAAGGGAGTTTGAAATTGCAGACTGGCAGCCATTAGCAGTAACAGTTGCGGTATATGTACCATTAGTAACAGCACTATAACTTGATGCTGTTGCTCCAGCAATCAATATTCCATCCTTATACCATTCGTTACCGGAGAAAACAGAGGAGAATAATACAGCACTTCCCCCAGAGCAAATTGTGGTGATGCTTTCTGTTGAAATAACAGGTGCAGAAGGTATCGCATTTACTATAACCACTATCGCATTTGAGGCTGGTGATGAACAGCCGTTACTTGTCACTATACAAGTATAACTTCCACTCGCAGATGCTGCATATGTTTGACTGGTTGCGCCTGCTATTAATACTCCATCTTTATACCATTGATTACCTGTTGCCACTGATGATGTTAACGTAACACTTCCACCGCTGCAGAATGTTGTGGCACTTCCTGCTGTAATCGTTGAGGCTGATGGTATCGCATTTACTGTAACTACTATTGCATTTGACACTGCTGATGAACAGCCGTTACTTGTCACTATACAAGTATAACTTCCACTAGCTGTAGCTGCATAGGTCTGATTGGTTGCTCCTGTTATCAATACTCCATCTTTATACCATTGATTGCCACTTGCAACAGATGATGTTAACGTAACACTCCCACCGCTGCAGAACGTTGTAGCACTACCTGCTGTAATTACGGATGGTGATGGAACCGCATTCACTGTAACCACTATCGCATTCGAAGCTGCTGATGAACAGCCGTTACTGGTCACAATACAAGTATAACTTCCACTCGCAGATACCGCATATGTTTGATTGATTGCTCCTGCTATCAATACTCCATCTTTATACCATTGATTACCTGTTGCCACTGATGATGTTAACGTAACACTATTACCTGCACAGATAGAAGTACTGCTTCCTGCACTGATCGTGGGGGCTGCAGGAATAGGATTTACTGTAACCACTATCGCATTCGACGCTGGCGAGGTACAGCCGCTACCCGTTACGGTACAAGTATAGCTTCCACTAGCAGAAGCTGAATACGTTTGATTGATTGCTCCCGCTATCAATACTCCATCTTTATACCATTGATTACCGCTTGCAACAGATGATGTTAACGTAACACTTCCACCGCTACAGAATGTTGTAGCACTACCAGCTGTAATCGTTGGGGCTGATGTTGAGCCTCCTGTTATGGTAATAGTAACAACCGATGAGTAATTAGAGCAACTACCTGTATAAACCAATCTTCTGTAATTGTTAGTTTGCGATAATACTGGTGGATCATAATTTAAAGAAGTTGCCCCGCTTATATTTCTGTAAATATCTGTTCCCGTCTGTTGTTGCCATTGATAATTCAATACACCAGATCCACCCGTAGCTGTGCTTCCGGTAATAACAGCAGGGTCGCCCGAACCACAAAAACTTGTTACAGCCGGTGCCGTAATGATGTTATTGGATATAGGATTACTGCAAGTTCCTTTTTGCACTGTCACACTTGTTGAGGCATAACTAACAATATAGCCGGGTGGTGTAACCAATCCTGAAAAAGTTCCGGTGATGGTTCCTGATGTAAGTGATATGATTACATAAGACCCTGATGGTACACTTGTACCTTCGGTAATAGTAAGCGTACCTCCAATGGTAAGGTTCCCTGCTCTTTTTAACTGATCATGTCCGCTACCGGCACCTGAGGCATCCTGTATCTCAACAATATAATTGGAAGCAGAAACAAAGGGAGAAGAAGAGAATGCATTTAATATTTGCCCCCCATTGATGGTAAGAATACCAATACCCGGAAGGTCTTTAGGGGAAATCGTTCCGCCCTTGCTTATAATATTAGGACAGTTGAGTGTTCCCACACCTTTAATTGTACCAAAATTATTTCCAATCAACAGATCACTTGATCCGGTTGATGTTTTATTGATGGTACCATTATTAGTAAACGTAACAGGACATGGGCTTCCGCTGCAGGTTCCTGCCGTCATTGTGTTGTTTCCCGTTATATTAAAAAAGGCCCCTGAATTATTATTGATGACAAAGGTTGACAAAACAAGATTACCTCCATTCCAGTTTATGGTACCGTTATTTGTAAGGGTTCCGTCACTTAACTGGGAAGCTGTACCGGAGATATTGAATATTCCTGCTGAAGCAATTGTTGTTGTATTAATGGCAGCCCAGCTTCCACCACTCCAATTAACCGTTCCATTAATTAAAATGGTAGTTGATCCACCGCCACTATTTGTTACAGATCCTACTGTAAGGTTTAATTGGCCATTCACTGTTAAATCATCAGCAGTTCCATCAGTTAATGCTAAGGTTGAACTAACAGTTAAAATTCCCCCTGCATCTACTGTAACCTGGTCTGCGATAACGGATGTAGTTACAGAAACAGTATGCGTATTTTGTATATTAATATTAC
Source organism: Sphingobacteriales bacterium (assembly GCA_016185185.1). Classification (GTDB taxonomy): domain Bacteria; phylum Bacteroidota; class Bacteroidia; order Chitinophagales; family Chitinophagaceae; genus AWTP1-9. The sequence goes on from JACPOD010000055.1 coordinate 34,897, forward strand.
CATCTGTATTAGAAGGTGCTGCACTTGCATTAATCCAGGAAGAACCATCAAATACCTCCCAGGTAGATGCCAGGCTCCAATCCCCGCTTTGTTTACTCCGGTAATCACCCGTTACTGCAAACGGTTCAATAAATTGATCAGTTGAAATTCCCGGTGAGAGCAGGTCAATTGCTCTTTGATTTAAAAAAGATTGTGTAACGGTATTTACAGCATAGTTGGGTAAGCTATTTTGAGCATACAAATTCAGGCTGAAGATCAGCAATACAGAGGTAAACCATTTTCTCATATTATTCAGTCCCTTTCACTTTGGTGGATTTACTATTTTCATTCACTGATCCTGCTGAAATTATTGAATTATTTTGCTAACGTTGGTTCCGAAAGGTGAATGTGTTTTTCTCAGGATGTGCAAAGGAGTCCTAAAATAGTAAATAGAATTGAAAAATTATAATATGTTCTCAGGAAACGTTTAAATAAAATCCACGGCTTTTTTAGTGAGATACAGAGATATAAAAAGAATAATGCTAACTAAATAATAAATTGTCGCCATTTTTCCCGGAAGGTTTTTTGCCCAGGTGCTCATAAGCTTTAGCAGTAGCTTCTCTCCCTCTTGAAGTGCGTTGCAGAAAACCTTCCTGAATTAAAAAAGGTTCGTACACTTCTTCAATAGTTCCGGATTCTTCACCAACAGCAGTGGCGATAGTGGTAATGCCAACCGGGCCGCCTTTAAATTTTTCGATGATGGTGGAGAGGATGCGGTTATCCATTTCATCCAAACCATGTTCATCCACATTTAATGCTTTGAGTGCATGCTGTGTTATTCCTAAATCTATTTCACCATCATTTAATACCTGTGCAAAATCTCTCACCCTTCTTAATAAACCATTGGCTATACGTGGCGTGCCCCGGCTGCGTCTCGATATTTCGCCGGCAGCATCTTGTTTAATTTTTGTGCCGAGTATATTGGCGGAACGTTTAATAATTGTTTTCAGTGTTTCTGAATTGTAATATTCTAATCTTGATTTAATGGCAAATCTTGACAATAGCGGTGCCGTTAATAATCCACTTCTGGTTGTAGCGCCTATTAATGTAAAAGGATGTAATGATAATTGAATGCTTCGTGCACTCGGTCCACTGTCAATCATAATGTCGATCCGGTAATCTTCCATCGCTGCATACAAATACTCTTCCACTACTGTACTTAACCGGTGAATTTCATCAATAAACAAAACATCATTTGCTTCAAGATTGGTAAGCAACCCGGCTAAATCACCCGGCTTTTCTATTACCGGACCAGATGTCTCTTTAATATTTACGCCCATCTCATTTGCCACAATTCTTGACAATGTTGTTTTACCCAAACCCGGAGGGCCGTGAAATAAAACATGGTCCAATGCTTCTCCCCTTATCTTGGCTGCTTTTATAAAGATGCGCAAGTTCTCAATGATCTGTGGCTGACCGGAAAAATCTTCCATCACCGACGGGCGGATACTGTTCTCAAACTCCTTATCGGCCGGGTTTAAAAATTCTTTGTCATTATTTAAATTGGGATTGGGCATCAGGTGCAAATTAGGCAATTTGATAATTAGCTCATTTGGAAATTTTATGTTTTAATGCATCACCTATTTTTGCAGTATGAATTTTGAAGCATTCACAAATACATTATCACAATCAGTTCCCTCAAATGAATTTTCTGTTTACCTGCAATCTTTATGGTTTGATGGTAAAGGTGACTGGAATAAAGCACATACTATCATACAGGATGTGGAAGATGTATCTGCCAGTTGGATCCATGCTTACCTGCATCGTAAAGAAGGAGATAAATTCAATGCTAATTATTGGTACAACAAAGCCGCTAAGTCAATGCCGCAATATTCATTAGAACAGGAATGGGAAGAAATAGTGAGTGCCTTACTATAAATATTTATTTAACTGCAGGATCAAATCCGGATCCGGACAATTGTTTAAATACATTTCCTTTTCTGAAAATTTACATACGCCGGGATAATCCCCTTTACTAACCCGTATCTCATTAATAATTTGAAAATGCAAATGTGGTGGCCAGTGTCCATTTTCCTCCGCTCTTCCAAAATGACCAATTACCTGGCCATGACTGATATAATTTCCCTCTTTTAGTTTTTCAATATCGCTTAAACTCAAATGACCATACAATGTATAAAAAGGAATCCCATCCAACTGATGTAATAAAATTATAGTTGCACCGTAATCTCCATACCTGTTATTAAAAGCAAAACTGTGTACCATTCCACCCAATGCAGCATATACAGCTGTTCCTTCATTTCCCCATATATCCGTTCCTAAATGCAACCTTCTGGGTTCTTCACCGTGTTTGTCTGCATCAAATACTTTACTGCGGCTATAAACTGTTCTGTGCTCGCCATATCCTCCAATACCAAAAAGACTGCTGTTTTCTTTCAGTTGCGCATTGATATAGTCAGAAAAAATTTCTACATTTTCAATTACTTCCTTTGTTAAGGATGAATTACTGTCTGTAAAATCCAGTTGTGTTATTTTGTCTGTCCTGGGATTAAATTTTACTACCTGGTGAAAACTGTTTTGATGCTTATGCAATACGTGGATGATTTGTTCTGTGCTTGCCATACTGTAAAGTTACTGTATGCTACATTGTACCAAATAAAAAAGACCATCCTGCATTGCGGGATGGTCTTGTAAATTTCACCGGTATGTTTTATAATTTTTGCAGTTTAATTACCTTACGATTTTCACCCTGCGATAATTCCACAAAATAAATACCTTTCTTCAAATCACTTCCAAATAATACAGTTTGGTAAGGTGCCAGTTTCATCTGTTTCACCTGCCTGCCTAATATATCCACCACTTTAAGTATTACCTGTTCTTTAGACGTGGTTATTACCTGCAACCTGAAGTTTTCTGTAGTGGGGTTAGGCATCACTGTGGCATCAAATATATGAGCAGTAAAATCATCTTTTGCATTGATATTGCCAGTGGCAGAAGTGATAGTGTTTGTTTCCGTTGCTACTGGATTGACAATTACTACCGTACTTCCATTACCCACAGCAGTTGTTGGATCATCTGCATCACTTGCTCCTGGCTGGCTATCATAAATAATTGCACCAGTATTCTTATTATAAATCTTCAATCGAATCTTATCAACTCCGCCGCCGCCAGATAGCTGACCATCAATTACTGTCATGATGAAATTATATCCTGCCTGGTCACCTGTAATCTTACCAGATCCTTTATACTGAGCTTTTGCTCCGCTGATAGCGAGATAATCAAAGTTTAAGGCATTAAATTCAAGACTGCCTATCTGGAACTGCATTTGTGTTTCGCCTTTTGGATTCGTTGCTCCTTTAAAGTAATTACTGTTAAATCCATAGCTCACTTTACCCGTTGCAGATGCGTTAGATTTTAATGAGCCGGCTGGTGAAGTAAACCAACCACCTCCGTAAGTATAGCCGCCATTCGGATCATAGATAACTACAATTGCTTCCAGGTCTCCACGGGTATTAGCATAACTAACCACACCATTTTGATCTTTTACATTCATCTGTAACTTATATACACCGGCTGATCCAAATTTATAAGAACCGGCTACTGTACCATTCTTTAATCCATTTGGCTCGGCTGTTATTGTACCGGCAACTGATGTACCATCTATCAGCCAGCTGGCAGTATGTTTATTGCCTGGCTTATCCCAGAAGGTTCCTGTAAAGTTTACAGTAGAACCAATCTTATAAGATGCTCCACTTAATGGTGTACTTATATCATGTGACACTACAACGGTTACAGTTTTAGTGCTGCTGTTACCACAAACATCGGTTGCTGTAATAGTAATGGTATAAACCCTTCCACTACCATTGCCGGCTCTTTCTGCCCTTAACTGTAAACTGTGACCATCTGTTCCTATAATCCAGTCTGGTGAAGTATCCCCATCACCTGTTCCATCAATTGGTTCATTACTGCTTACTGAAAGCGATGTGGTAACTGTACCGGCACAATTATCTGCTGCTGCATATCCAACATATACATTTTGCATCTTATGGTTTGGTGGCCACAGGCAGGTTGGATTAACAGATACATTGGTAATGGTTGGTGCTGTCTGGTCACTTCCTGTATTGGAATAAGACTGGTTGGCCAGTGTATTACCACATACATCTTTAATGCTGAATGTATAGGTCACTGTCCATGCACAATTGGTGCCCGTTACACTGGTATTGGTAAGCTCTGCTGTA
>JACPOD010000056.1 GCA_016185185.1 Sphingobacteriales bacterium
AATCTTACATTGAGCCAGGCTATTATTTTTTGTTCGTATTCCACCACTAAAAGATAATTATCAGGGAGCGAAAGAACTTTGGATAAATTTTCTTTTAATACTTCAGCTTCGGAAGGATAACCTAATTGATTATTTAAAATGTCTATATCACCGGCATCATGGAGGGTAGCTTCTCTGTATATCATTTTCATATTACCTGGCCTAAAGAATATTTAACCCCATTAAATATAAATAAAATTTGGGTGCAACGCTCAGCACGATGAAGATAAGCCGTGCTGCTGATTTCTGTCATACAGCATTTTTAATCCCGTTTTTAATTTGCAGAATTATGTCCGCATTTTCAAAATATCCAGCTCAGTTCAGGCATCGGAATAAAGAAGTCCTTAGGATAGAAGCGTTAAGCGATGCTGTTTTTGGATTTTCAGTTTCATTATTAGTAGCGTCACTTGAAGTGCCACAAACATTCAACGAATTAAAACTAATTATAAAAGGGGCCTTGCCATTCTTTGCCACCGTGTCCATGCTGTTTTTATTCTGGTATCAGCAGTATATCTTTTTCAGGCATTATGGTTTAGCAGATAAAACAACGATCGTACTCAACTTGTTCTACCTGGCCATTATCCTTTTTTATGTTTACCCTTTAAAATTTCTCTTCTCTGTTTTATTAACTTCTTTAACGGGGATTAACCTGTTTCCTAAAGCGATAGAAAAAGGCTTGATGGTAATGACACAGACCGAGTTTCCACAATTGGTCATTTTATTCAGTACTGGTTATGGTATAATATGGCTATTAATTTTCCTGATGTACAAAAGGGCTTTGCATTTTTCCAAAAAACTGGAATTAACGGAATATGAATTACTATTTACCCGTAAAGAAAAAAGAGGAGCCATGCTAAATGCCTGTATTGGATTGCTGGCTTTTCTTTTTGCACTTGCAGGCTGGGTGCAGTTATCGGGTATAACGTATTTATTCATCCCGGCAGTTCTTATCATCAATCAGCAGTTATTTAAGCATAAATTGAAGAAAATCTAACAGAGAATTTACAGGAGTATGGCAAACTTCTTTCCTCTCCCGAATATTTATTTCGGCACACAGTTAAAATACACGACCTTTACATAAATTTTCATCCCAATTAGAATTAAATAATTACAGGAGTACCCGGTAGTAATTTGGGTAAATATAACTTGTTTCCGTTTTCTGTTGCTTAAAGCCATTCGTATTAACACATCTCAAGAATAAACAGTATGAAAGTTACTGTATAAAAAACAGGGTATGACAAAAAATGATATTATACAGTTTGTGTGTTTTGAAACAAATATTGAAATAGATGAATTTGCTCCTATGATGGAAAATTACATACGGCGCAGCAAAGAACCTCATCATGTTATTGTTCATGAAACACAAAAAGGCAGGATAAAATATGTATCCCGGCACATTGCACTGAAAGGAGATTTCAGATTTATATTTTCCAAGGGGAAAACTACCGATACTACCAGTAAAACCAATCTGCGGGTGATACAAGCGGGTGGTTATATGCCCCTGCAACAGCACCATCATCCCGAATCAGACACCGAACTGGCCACCGTTTTGGTTTTTATGAATGAAGGAATGAATGATATTGCTGCTTTTCATAGTATGGAGAATTATAAACATTTAAATATTTATGAAGCCTATTATGAAAGTTGCCGTTATCCGTATATCCTTGAGTTTTTTACGGAAGAATACAGGGCTGAAGAATTATTGAAAGAACTTAAGCTGAGACCGGTATTTTCACATGCAGCTATTTATAAAGAATGTCTTGTTCAGGAAGCATAAAAAATCATTAAAAAACAGCACAACATGTTTGTACAAGTTTGGAAAAAGTATTTACCCGTTATTAGTTTATTGTTAAAAAGATCTGCCAGCTCACCGCAGGTTTTAAAAATGAGCGGATTTGATTTCACGAAAGCAGCAGGAGGAAGAAAGATCAAATATAATTTTGATATAGAATTGGTAAATGGGAGATTAAATCCTGCTGAAAAGCATTCTACTGTTGCCAAAGATTTTGCTTTATTCCTGCAGGACGATGCAGGCATAAAAGGGTTACTTAAAAAGCAAACAATTCGCTTTACATTAAGCTCAGGTTTTGAAATGGCCATTACAAACGTAACTCCGGTGGAAGAGGATACCGAACAGGCTGAGGAAGTATCCGAAAACGCCAATAACACTGAATAGATTACTCAATAAAAAAAGCCCCGTAAGGGGCTTTTGTATAAAAAGAGGTTAAAGATTACCATTTTTTGTTTCCGCCAAAATTATTGCGGCTTCCACGGTCTTCTCTTTCTTTAGCAATGGTTACAGTCATTGCTCTTCCTTCAATTTCTTTGCCATTGAGCTTTTGCATGGCTTCACGGCCTTCTGTAACTACATCCATTTCTACAAAACCAAAACCACGGCTGCGGCCAGTTTCTCTGTCGGTAATTACTTTAGCTGAAGTTACATTGCCATACTGGCTGAATAGGTTTCTTAAATCATCATCTGTTGTTTGAAAATTTAAGTTGCTTACGTACATGTTCATAAATAAAAATTTTAATAATAAATAAAACGTGATTAAAAAAACCGGCAGCAAAAAGTAAAGAGTAGTTGAATTGTTACTAAGAAGAGACGTAAGAATTGAGACTGATCAGAACTGAGTGTTGTAAGAACTTTTTATTCACACGGTGAAGATAGACTAATTAAATTCAGCCGGGGGATTTATTTTCTGGCAACCTGTAATACGCTGGTTAACAGCTACCGGGTCTTATGGCGCAGGTACTATTTATCCCTGTTCAACACCTGCCTTTACCTGCCTGGTTATATACAATTTTCAAAAGCCAGTAAGCAACTCAATTTGCAGACATTCATCATTATTAAAACCACTAATTATGCTACAAAAATTTTCAACGGCAGCATCTATGCTTTTTCTGATACTTTTATTAAGTAATTGTAAGAAAAGCAGTAACCCTCCTGTTAATACCACCACTAACTTTACTATTTCTTTAAGTGGTGCAAATGAATCCACCACCAATGCTTCCCCAGCTGCCGGCTCAGGTACGGCAACGTTTAATGGAACATCAAAAGTTTTTACCATGAATGTAACCTTTAGTGGTATTACTGCCACCGCAGCACATATACACAATGGTTTGTCAGGGGTGCCAGGACCTGTTGAATTTTCATTAACCCCGTCTTCTCCCATTAATTTTACCGTAACAATGAGCGCCACACAGGAAAATGATTTGATGGAAGGCAAATATTATGTGAATGTACATTCGGCAGCATTTCCCGGTGGTGAAATAAGAGGGCAAATTGTAAAGCAGTAATAAGTATTACAATTTTGCAATCTCCCTCAGATAATCATATTGCAAATCTTCGTGTAAAGAAGTAACTGCCTTATGTATTCTTTTTAACTGGTTCTGGTAAATATTAGCAAGCACCTGGTTGCTGCTGATAGCGATATCTGTTTGTTTCATGGCAATGCAGAAATAGATCAGTAATTCTGTTTCTACAGTAGCCAGTCCACTGTATCGTGTATATTTGTTAATAATGCGTAATATTTTACGCAACGATTTTTTTATGAAGTAAGCATTACTCTTATTCATAGTTTCAAACTGTTCATCCATTTCCTTCTTTACACTTTGTATATAAGCAACCGTATCATCCGCTTCAAAAAGCAGGTAGGTGAGGAGCTCTTTATTTTCTTTTTTAAATCTTGCCAGCCGCAAACATAAATCTGTAAGTTGTGGTAACGTACAATTTGTTAATTCCTGTTTAAGCTCATTTATCGTAGCTGCTTTCATGTATTACACTTTATAAAAAATAAAACTACCAAAACAGATTTGCATTTCAGCTATCCTGTAAAAGATAAACGGGTCAACATCGGTGCTGATTTACCGGTATTGACCGGGCAGTTTACGCCCCATTTAATTGATACCCTTTTTTTGGAGGGAGGGCAACTATTTAGAATACTGTTATTAGCTTTGCTGCCAAATAAATAAGCATGGCAGTATTTAACCGAATCAACCCTTTTTCCAAGCTTAATGACGATACCGGTTTAAGTAATAAAGGCAATATTAACGGGGGCCGTTTTATTAACAGGGACGGTACTTATAACCTGCACAAAAAAGGATGGCCTTTTTGGGACCGATACAGTATTTTTTATACAATGATCAACCTGCCTCTGTGGCAATTTATTACTGTCATTTTTTTATTCTTTGTTATAATAAATTTTTTGTACACCGGTATTTATTTATTGCTGGGAGCTGAGCAGTTCACTGGTTTGCTGGCCACTTCCGGCTGGAATTTGTTTAAAGAAATTTATTTCTTCAGCACAGAAACGTTTACTACCGTAGGTTATGGCAGGGTAAACCCGGTAGGTGATGCTGCTAACATTGTAGCGGCTATTGAAGCTATGAGCGGCTTTCTTTCCTTTGCCCTCGCAACCGGTCTTATCTATGGTAGGTTTGCCAGGCCAAGGGCACATCTTGTGTTTAGTGATCATGCTATAATAGGACCTTATAAGGATAAAACAGCCTTAATGTTCCGTTTTGTTTGTTTTAAAGAACAACATACCCTTACTGATGTAATCGTGCAGGTAAACCTTGCTATGCTTATACAGGAAGAGGGCGAATACAATTATAAATATTACAGCCTCCCGCTGGAAAGAAGTAAAATTGAAAGCATGCCAATGAACTGGACCATTGTACATCCTATTGACCAGGAAAGTCCTTTGCTGGGATTGACAGCAGAAGACTTTAAAGCGGCCGACCTTGAATTATATATTATGGTAAGAGGATTTAATGATGTATATGCTAACACGGTACAGCAACGTTGCTCATATACGCATGAAGAAATACAATTTAACCACAAGTTCATCCCCATGTACCAGGAAACAGAAAACGGAACAGTGCTGGAATTGCAAAAACTAAGCAAGACAATAACAGCATAAGAATTTCTAACAGGATTTTTATCCTAGACTTGAGAAATTAAAATTTGCGAAAGGTGTGTTTCGTTTAATTTTCTATTTAAATAAAAGGATTAAGATAATAATTGCTGATTCTTTTGATATATTCTCTTAATTTTTGTTGTTCTGTTATTGAAACTGAATCCTTTCCACCTCGCTGCTTTTCATTACTTTTGCCGCTCAAAATCAGGAACTGATAACAGTATGAAGAATATCCGGAATTTTTGCATCATCGCCCATATTGACCACGGTAAATCCACCCTGGCCGACCGTCTTTTACAAAGCACCGGCACCATCAGCGACCGTGATATGATGGACCAGGTACTGGATGATATGGACCTGGAAAGGGAAAAAGGCATCACCATTAAAAGCCACGCTATCCAGATCAACTATAAACACAAGGATGGCACTGAGTATATTTTAAATTTAATTGATACCCCCGGTCACGTTGACTTTAGCTATGAAGTGAGTCGTGCCCTGGCTGCCTGTGAAGGTTGTTTGTTACTCGTGGATGCGTCGCAGGGAATACAAGCCCAAACCATCAGTAACCTTTACCTCGCCATTGAAAATGATTTGGAGATCATACCCGTCATCAATAAAATTGATATGGACGGGGCGATGGTGGAAGAAGTAAAGGACCAGATCGTTGACCTTATTGGCTGCAAGCCAGAAGAAATCTTATTGGCCAGTGCCCGCACCGGTTTGGGTGTGGAGGCAATATTGGAAGCCATTGTAGAAAGAATCTCCGCACCGGTTGGTGATCCGGAAGCTCCTTTGCAAGCACTTGTATTTGACAGTGTATTTAACTCATTCAGAGGGATTATTGTTTATTACCGCATATTAAACGGCAGTATTAAAAAAGGCGACAAAGTAAAGTTTGTTTCTACTGACCAGGTATATGATGCGGATGAAGTGGGGATCTTAAAACTAAAAATGACCGAGAAAAAAGAGGTGAATTGCGGCGATGTGGGTTATATCATTACGGGTATTAAAAACGCCAAAGAAGTTCGTGTGGGTGATACGCTTACGCTTGCCAGTAACCCTAATCCTGAAATGATCAAAGGTTTTGTGGAAGTAAAGCCGATGGTTTTTGCCGGTATCTTCCCGGTGGAGACAGATGAGTTTGAAGAATTGCGGGAATGTATGGATAAGCTGCAGTTGAATGATGCTTCGCTCACATACGAATTGGAAACTTCGCAGGCGCTGGGTTTTGGTTTTCGTTGCGGTTTCCTTGGGTTGCTGCACATGGAAATCATACAGGAACGTTTGGAAAGAGAGTTCAACCAAATGGTGATCACTACCGTTCCTAACGTTAGCTTTATTGCTTATACAACCAAAGGGGAAAAAATAATTGTAAACAATCCTACCGAAATGCCGGATGTGGTAAAGACGGACAGGATAGAAGAACCCTTCATTAAAGCACAAATCATTACCAAGCCGGAATATATTGGAAATATAATGACACTGTGCTTGGGTAAACGTGGTATTCTTGTCAATCAAAGTTATCTCACACAAACAAGGGTGGAGTTAATTTTTGAAATGCCTTTAACGGAGATCGTATTTGATTTTTATGATAAATTAAAATCACAAACGAGGGGTTATGCTTCGTTTGATTATCATCCCATCGGTTATCGGGATGCAGATATTGTGAAGATGGATATTTTATTAAATGCTGAGAAAGTGGATGCGTTGAGTGCATTGATACACCGCAGCCGTGCACAGGACTTTGGAAGAAAGTTATGTGAGAAACTGAAAGAATTATTACCAAGGCAGCAATTCCAGATAGCCATACAAGCTGCTATTGGCGCCAAAGTAATTTCGAGGGAAACCATCAGTGCGATGCGTAAAGATGTTACCGCTAAATGTTATGGTGGCGATATCAGCCGTAAACGAAAGCTATTAGAAAAGCAGAAAGAGGGCAAAAAGCGGATGCGCCAGATAGGTACAGTAGAAGTTCCGCAGGAAGCTTTCTTAGCCGTGCTGAAACTGGATGATTGATTTTGTTATGTTGAATGTTGAATTTTAAATGTTGAATTAATTCTGGATATTGGAATTTGTTTTTTGGATTTTTAAATAAACATTTATGAGTGAATTATCCCTCAATCGTGATATGAATATTGAAGTAATTGCCCGGTTGATTGAAAAAGGTAGGGATGCACCCGTTACAGGAAGTGAATATTTGGTTCGTTTGTACGATGAAGATTTTTTTGAAGATGATTTTTTAGGAGAGTCTGGTTTAGATGCAAATGGAGTAGCCAGAATAACTTTCAATCCTGATGATTTTGATACAGCGGATGTGATAAAAGAAACTTCACTCGATTTTTATTTTGTAGTATTTAAGAACGGAAAAGAGATTTACAGCAGCAAAGTAATGGAGCATATAAATGTAGAACGATTTGAAAAGTTTAAAATGGGAGAGGGAGAAATATTTGACCTCGGAACTTTTTTGATTGAAGCGTAAAGGAGCTGCATAGTAACTAAATTACTATGCGCTGGAAGTGCATAGGTTTCTTTTAAGAATGAAATTCTTATTCGGGTTTCATCGTATCACTACTCTCATTGGATTCGGCACGATGATGCCTAAATATTCTTGAACCATCTCATCTGTCACATTTCCTGTACTCCATACTCTTAACCCTATCGCCCAAAAGTGACGACCCCAATATCGCTTCTGTAAATGCGGAAATTCCATTTGCAGTTCCCGGGAACTATTTCCCTTTAGTCGCTTCACTATCTCACTTACGCTTTGTTTCGGCGCATACTCAATATTCATAAGAATATGATCCTTGCTTACTACTCACTTCAATATCTTTATATCTTCACTGTCACATATCTGAACTACTATATCCCGGCATCGTTTCTGAACTTCTCCTGTCAAAACAGGATAACGATATTTCGTAACCCATACAATATGCCCGACAAGTTAAGAAAGATTTTATCGCTTTACTAAAGCCCTTGCACTAAAGTGCATAGTTTTAACTAACACCTGTGACCAATAAAAAATTTTTAGCCTGTAATCTTTAACAGTAAAGCGTTACAGAATTTTTAAATCCGGTTTTAACCTGACAACAATGATTATTTTTATTTTTCCCTTAACCCGTCCGTTTTCCACTGCGTAAATACAGCAATAGTACTGTCACTTAATTTATCATGTTTAAATGGCATAAACCCTTTTTCTTCCGGGCTAAGCTGAATACGACGAATTATATTATCAATATTCTTTCTTACAGCTTCATATGTATTAAGGGGTTTCGCTCTACCCCCTTTTTCAGGAATATGGCATGGGGCACATTTTTCACCAACGATAGCCATAATATTAGTTTCGTATGTTAATGGAGCCGCAACAGTTTTTTTGGAGGAACTGCAATAACTAAATAAAATTATTATTCCAACTGTTAATACTGATATTACAAGTTTTTTCATATTACGCTTTTTGTATTATGGCTAATATACAATTTAAAATTAAGCCACAGATCAAATAGTATTTTTTTTAAAGCAGTTGCGCTGAAAATCTTAATTTCGTAATCAAAAAAATGGAAATTTTATCTCTATTTGAAAAAGCAGTAGCAGAAAGCAAAAACCTGACCGAAAGACCGAGCAATGATACTTTATTGCAACTTTATTCTTTATATAAACAATCCACAGAAGGAGATTTACATACTGACCCTCCTTCTAATCCATTTGATTTTGTAAATAAAGCTAAATATGAGGCATGGGCTTCTTTAAAAGGAAAATCAAAAGAGGCGGCTATGCAGGATTATATTGACCTCGTTACAAAACTAAAGAGCTGATCAGTTATTTTTTAGCTGTTTTATACCATTGACTGAACATTTCCCCCACAGCAGTATAATTGTATTTTGCGTAAGCTGTATCAGCTATTAACTTTTTGTTGAAATTGTATTTCTGTTGTACACATTCAACTATTATTTTGCCCAGGGATCGGGCATTATCCGATGCTGCAAAAACCCCATTTACCCCCTCCTGCACTAATTCATGCATAACTGGTATATCACTTACAATTACGGGCACACCACACGCATTTGCTTCTGCTACCACACATCCAAACGTTTCATACTTTGAAAATAAAATCAATGCATTTGCATGCTGCATAGCGATGGCTAATTCAGCCTGTGGCACCTCTGGTTTTATTGTTACATAATTTGTGAGTTTGTATTTTGCCGTAAACATTTCTGCTTTTACAACATCATCAGTATATACCAATACTTTAAAAGAATAACCAAACGATGCTGCTTCGAAAAACCCCTTCCAAACTGCTTCAGGATTTTTTTGATAATCCATACGGGTAATATGAATTAAAGAAAATTGGTCTTCTGTGCTTTTTTTTACTTCTGGGAAAAAAATGCCCGTGTCCACTACATTGGGAATAACAACACAATTGGTTATTGGGGTTATTTTACTAACGTTTTCTTTTAAATAAAAGGAAACCGTACTTATGGACAGGGCATTTGAAATTATTTTTTTCCAAATTAATTTAAACCAAAATGGTTTAGTGTAAAAATTATCGTTCGCTTCCGGCAATAATCCACTCCAGTGTTCGGTTACAACAAAGGGGATATTATAGTTTTCCTTTAACCATACTGCAAGTATTCCCGCATTCATAGTAACATGTACGTGTACCAGATGCGGTTTACCATTTTCTGCTATATATTCAAGTATTTCCCTTTTAAACAGTTGCTGGTATTTCCGGAACGAATACATCCGATCGAATGAGGGTAAAATTAAATTAGTCGTATGATAATAGATGACCTGTTCAGTTAATTTGTCAGATACGTTTTTTGTTTTCAACACACTATTCGTAATTTTTTTCTCTTTGTCCCTGGCTATATGAATAACCGTTATATCATGAAATAAACTTACCGCCCTGGCATGACGCTGAATAAAATCGCCATTAAATGGTGAAATTTTATTGGGATACCAACTTACCAGCCAAAGGATCTTCATGTTATTTATCTGTATTTGGTTTGGCACTGAAATGCAATACCCGTTTCCAGTCATCTTTTCTGATGCCAAATATATCTGTCAATTTGTATGGCGATTTATAAAGAAATATCCACAAAAAATAAATAGTTGTTATTGTATAGCCAATACTGCTTGCCAGTGCAGCTCCCAGGATTTTATATGCTGGTATTAGCAACAAATCAGCGATAATAATACTCACAAAGCAAAGGAAAGATCCGAATAAATTAATTTTTAGCCGGTTTTTGCCGGCAAAATACGCCGCTATAACTGTTGTATTGCAGAATAAAAATATACCCGGCAGCAGTCCTTTAAAAGCAATGCTCCCTTTTTCATAAGCATTACCAAAGAAAACAGGGATCAACCAATCGATCAGCAATAATGACAGAAGAGCAATGAAGATATTAAAGACATTCATTACTCTGAGCAGCGAAAGCATGCTGGCTTCATTAAATATTTCTTTTTGTCCGGCTGTTCCGGGAAAGAGTATGCCGGCAAACAACACAGGTAGTATCCAAAACAATTGAGCCAGTTTAACAGCAATTGAGTAAATACCTAACTGTTCCTCGCCATTATAATAGGCAACAAACCAGTAATCGGCACGGTATGCCAAAAATTGAATACAGTTGGTGATAAATGCAATGAGGGAGTAGGAAAAAAATAATCTCCAGTCAGCTTTTTCAGGCAAAGAAAAGTTAAACGGGCATTTTTCTGATTTATGAAAAATAAAAACTGTAATAATTGTTTGAAATAAAATAAATGATATATAGACCGTAAAATATTGATGAAATGTGTACTGGGTTTTGTTAAAATACAAAAAAATAAAAAAAAGAAAACCAATTAAGGTTAAGTAAAAAGTAATCTTATTGCTCAACGCATATTTATGATGTCCGTAAAATATAGAATGATACCTTTCACCAATTATCATACTTACAGACATTAGGGCGATGGGGAAAATGCTTTTCATACCAAACCAATATTCCCCTTTTATAAAAAAAAAGACATACCCGGCTACAAATATTAAAATAAGCTGAAAAAAAGCAAGTATCCAGGTTATTGAAATTATTTTTCCGGTCTCAATCTTTCTGCTAGCCGTTTTATATACAATACCAGCATCAGCCCCAAAGCCGGAAAAAAGATTAAAAAGAGTAACATTAACAATGATAAGCGATAACAATCCATATCCGGTTGCTCCCATTAGTCTTGAAAGTACTACAGTTGTCAAAAAGGTAACAGCAATATTTAAAACCCGGTAAATTGTATTATTAGCTAAAATATTGCCTAAACTCATTAAATTGTTTGTTTCAGTAAATAAATTTACGTTTGCCAGCGATCAAATGTACAAATTGAAGCGCTTATTTTTTTATATAGTCAACTCGTATGTGCAGCACTTTACATTTCCTAAACATGGCTGGAAATACTTCCGTTGGTTTTTAAAAAAAACGGGCATTGAAAAGGAAAGATTTATTGTAAAACTTCAGGATGGGTTACGTATGTATGTTACTCCGGCTGACCATATTCAGCAATATATTTTTTGGGAACGATATTATGAGAAACCTGCAGTAATGGTATTGAAAAAAATTATTCAACCAGATTCTGTTTTTTTTGACATTGGGGCAAATTCAGGGTATTATAGTTTGATAGCTGCCAACAAAGCCATCCATGGCAAAGTTTATAGTTTTGAACCGGCAACCCGGCACTTTCAGAAATTGCTTGATAATATTCATTTAAATAAACTCTCTAATATCAAAGTTTTTAATACAGGCATCGGAAATAAAAATGAAAAAGCTATTTTTTATTTGTCATCAGATGAAAATTCAGGGATGTCTGGGTTAAGGCCGGCAGAAAATTTTTCGGGCAAAACTGCATTAATTGAAGTAGTACGGCTGGATGATTTTTCAGAAACAGCTTCGATTTCTTCTGTTGATATAATTAAAATTGATATTGAAGGTGCTGAACTTAATGCACTGGAGGGAATGGAAAAGATTATTCTAAAATATAAACCAGTTTTTTTTATTGAAATGATCGGAAATCAACTACATCTCTATAATAAAACGATAGCGGACGTATTCGAATGGCTTACTGCAAGAGGCTATTCGGCTTTTGACATTGAAAAGAATTGTACTTTAACTAAACTCACATCAGCTAAAGAAGGCTATACAATATTATTTGTTCCGGAAGGTTATTCGTTTCCGGATGAAATAAAGATAAATTAAACAGCTAATTTTGCAACGCAAAAAAACATTATTACCCGTTCATACTATGCAAGCAATTATTGGTACTGATATAAGCTACGCAAAACTTTTATTACAAAAAGGGGAATTGGTTGCTATACCAACTGAAACAGTATACGGCCTTGCAGGAAATGCGCTAAATGAAGATGCCGTAGTAAAAATTTTTACGGTAAAAAATCGTCCGCAGTTTAATCCGCTAATCATTCATATTCCTTCTTTTGATGTCGCCCAAAAATATGTAACCGCTGTTCCGGAAATAGCAAAAACTCTTGCCCGGCATTTTTTACCTGGCCCCCTCACCCTCCTCTTGCCAAAAAAAGAAGTAATACCAGATATAGTAACAGCAGGAAGTAAAAATGTAGCCATCAGAGTTCCTGATCATATTTTAACAAGGGAATTGCTATCGCAATTAGATTTTCCATTAGCCGCTCCCAGTGCAAATTCATTTGGTTATGTAAGTCCCACTTCTGCCAAACACGTATATGATGGCCTTAATGATAAAATTCCTTATATACTTGACGGAGGTGAATGTATGGTGGGACTTGAATCAACGATCATAGGCTTTGACGAAAACGAAAACTTAATTCTATACCGAACGGGTGGTATTAGTATTGAGGACATTGAAAAAGTAACCGGGGTTACCCCTGTTATAAAAACAAACGAAAGTGATTTGCCAGATACACCGGGACAGTTAAAAAGTCACTACGCAACAGATACACCACTTTATCTTGGTAATATTTCTGAAATGATTTTAGAATATAAAGAAAAGAAAATAGCAGTTATAAGTTTTCACGAACATTTTGAAGGCATTGACATAAATAATCAATTCATTCTTTCGCCTTCCGGGTCTTTAGAGGAAGCCGCAAAAAATCTTTTTAAAGTTTTGCGGAAAACAGATGACCTGAATGTTGATATTATTTTAACGGAACGGTTACCAGATGAGGGACTAGGCAGGGCAATCAATGATCGTCTTGGCAGGGCACAGCATATAAATAAATAATTATTCCCAGAATTTAACAGGGAAATCAGTACAGGTTTGATGATGCAAATGCGTAAGTTTCGTTCCTGTTTCTTCCAATTCAGAAACGTTTAGTGTTTGTTCAATTAATGGGAAAAACTCTCTTTCTTCAAACCTGATATGATTTTCTAACCGCTGGTAAAACGTTTTTATTAGTCCGGTATTTGGGTTTTTTAATTGATCTAAAGATTGTTTTATCTGGCTATGGTCTTCAATCATCTTATTAAACATTACTTCCAATAAAGGATATCTTTCGATGAATTTTTTCAGAACAACTTCTTCTGCTTCAAAATGCTCTTGTAATTCATCCTTCCATATTTGTTGAATAAACTGACTCATAAGTGCAGGATCAGCGTTTTTTGCTACACCTTTTCTTAAAATCAATACAGCCAAAAGACCGTTGTGGTGCTGCCAGCTCAGCGGATATAAATTTTCATTTCTTTTCATTACATAGGATGCAGTTGTATAAAATCATTCCTGTTAATATAATAAATATACAGAAGGTAGCCGACCGGCAGAAAACTGAGTGATTGCAGAAAAATATTTCCTGTAAAGAATCCAAGCAGAAAAAACACCAATAACAGGAAGCTCCCATAAAACAACTGTACATTGCTGATGGCGCAATCCACATGTAAATAATAAGTATGAATTTGATGGTACACTAATTCTAAAGGTTTTGAAATGTGAAAACCATCCGTAACCACCAAATGCGTATTATTATCTGTAAATTGAATGATGGTATCTTTCCCCTCCTCTACTTCATAAATTTGTTTTCCTTCCACAATAACTTTTACTTTCGCCAGGCGAAGTAAAAGATGATTGCGTCGTTTTAGTATTACAGTATACAAATTTTATTTTAATGCCCTTATAATTGCAGCAAACTCAGCAGCAACCAGGGATGCTCCGCCTACTAAACCACCGTCCACATCTGGCATACCAAAAATTTCTACTGCATTGGCAGCTTTTACACTCCCCCCATAAAGAATAGAAATTTCATCAGCTACTTCATTTGTGAATTTTGCAGCTAATACAGAACGTAAATGTGCATGCATTTCTTGTGCTTGTTGGGAAGAAGCTGTTTTACCGGTTCCAATGGCCCAGATTGGCTCATAGGCTATAACGATTTTTTTTAACTGTTCTGCACTAAGGTGAAAAAGGCTTTCCTGTAATTGAACTTCAACAAATTCATTTTGGTTTTCTGCCTCACGGATGGCAAGAGGTTCTCCGCAACAAAAGATCGGTGTTAATCCAAAATCAAGGGCCAGGTTTACTTTTTCAGCCAGCATCTGGTCTGATTCATTAAAATATTCTCTTCTTTCTGAGTGTCCAATTATCACATATTGAATATGTAATGAAGAAAGCATTTCAACAGATGTTTCTCCCGTATAGGCTCCTGACTTTTTATTACTGCAATTTTGTGCAGCCACATAAAATCCTTTTTTATTAGCTGTTTTGCCTGCCACCATACCCAGATAAGGAAAAGGGACACCAAAAACTACTTCGTGGTTTTCTTTTAAACTATACTCGTTATCTAAAAGTTCATCCGTAAGGGTTTCTCCCTGCTGGTAGGTTAAATTCATTTTCCAGTTGGCGGCGGCAATTTGTTTACGCATAGCTATTATTTAAGTTGCGCAAAGATATGGGTCAAAATATCTTTTTCATAGGCTGTGATCGATTGATTTTTCAATTGCTTCCAATTTTGTATATCAGAAAATGCTTTTTCTAAATCATATGGATTTTTATTGGTAGTTCCCCACGAAAAATCGGGGATATAGTTGGGAAGTAAACCCGAACCAAAAATATTCGAACAAACACCCGTTATTGTTCCGGTATTAAAAGAACTGTTGATAGCGCTACGGGTATAATCACCCATCATCAACCCACATTTATTTCCGGCAGTCAAATATGTATTTTCCTTTTTGCTCCAAACATTTACTAATCCTCCTGTATTTTTTATGTTTGAGTTTGATGTTCCGGCGCCAAGGTTACACCACTCACCTATTACAGCATCTCCCAAATAACCATCATGTGCCTTATTACTATATCCAAAAAGAATACTGTTTTTAATTTCACCACCTGCTGTACAAAAAGGCCCCAGCGTAGTGGCTCCATAAATTTTTGTTCCCATTTTCAAAACACTTCCTTCAAGCATGGCAAATGGACCACGTATAATACACCCTTCCATTACTTCACAATTCTTTCCAATATATACTGGCCCGGTTCCGGCATTTATAGTAGTATGTTCTATTCTGGCACCTTCCTCTGCAAATATATTTTCAGGTGCAATTAAGCTGTTTGCAGCCGATATTTTTTTTGACTTTTTCTCTTTTGTAATAAGAGCATAGTCCCTCTTTATAGCTTCATTATTTAATTGGAATAATTGCCATGGAAACTTTAATAAAGAAACTGTTTCAGGTAATTCTTTTTTAGTAGAAAATTTTGCTGGTAAAATGTCATCGAATGTCCATGAATCAAATTGGTTTGTTTTAGCTGCCAAAACAATTTCATCTTGTACAATTACTTCATCCTGCCCAAGTTGGGTTAAGTGCAAAAAGAAACTTGTTGAGGGAATCAGGGCTGCATTAATCAATAATACATTATTTGAAATGGGGTTAGCTGTTCCATTGTGCAAATAATTTTCGGTGAGAACATTAATCTTTTGATCAAAATAATTCTCCCAAAATTCTCTTATGGTAAATATTCCCAGTCTTATATCAGCTATGGCCCTTGTTTGGGTAAAAGGATAAAGATATTTCCGCTCTGATGTATCAAATAAAACAATATTCATACTGTAAATCTATAATAATCCCGTTAGCAAATAAAAATCCCCCCGAAGATCCGGAGGGACATAAAAGTATAGCCATGAAAAACAATAACTAAATTGAAGTTACTATTTCTTTGCGTATTTTTTCTTGAACTTATCGATACGGCCAGCTGTATCAACTAATACTTTCTGACCTGTAAAGAACGGATGAGAGGTATTAGAAATCTCCAGTTTTATCAACGGGTATTCATTACCATCTTCCCATTTTACAGTCTCTTTTGAAGGAGCAGTCGAACGGCTAATAAAAGAAACACCGTTACTCATATCCTTGAACACTACAAACCGGTAATTACCGGGGTGGATCCCTTTTTTCATAATTTTTTGATTTTTAAGGCGGTACGGGTTTTGCCGTACACAGTTATTTTTTAAAATGGAACGCAAAAGTAGGTCAATATTCCTACACTCCAAAATGATTTTTGATATAAAAAATATCGGAGAATTAATGGATAAAAGTGTGATTATAACGCCTGCGGGGGTATTTTTGCCGCAGTTGCACCTTAATCAACAAACCTATGTTACAGCATTTATTAGTAATTGGTAGTTTTCTGGCTATATGCGGCTTAATACATTGGGGTATGAAAAAAATACCGTCTAAAACAGTGAATAAAGATCTTTTAAATGAAGAACCTGTAAAAAAGGCCGTATAGGTTTCTAGTTCCGCATATTTTCATACTGAAGTGGTATCTCCAGGTTACCAGAACGGCATAGTTGTATCACCTCCTGCAGATCATCTATTTTTTTACCGGTCACCCTTACAATATCATCATTAATTTGAGCCTGAACCTTTAATCCGCTGTCTTTAATAAGTTTTACTATTTTTTTGGCGTCATCTTGTTTCAATCCGTTTTTAACGATAATTTCTTTTTTTAAAACTTTGCCACTTTGTATTGCATCTTTTGAATAATCAAATGCCTCCGGGGCTATCCCCTGTTTATGCGCCCTGCTAATAAGTACATCGATTAATTGACGCAATTTCATATCGTCCTCCACTTCAACATTAAGCTTAAATTCTTTTTTATTTAAGTCAATTACCACATGTGAGTTTTTGAAATCGTACCGGTTGGTAATTTCTTTTCGGACAACATTAATAGCATTGTCTAAAGCCTGGCCATCAACTTTGCTGACAATATCAAACGAGGGCATAATAGTATATTTTTAACAAAAGTAAAAAACCTCCGCTTAAGCAGGAGGTTTCTGTAGCGTTTTCTTGAATAATTAAACTCAGCAATATTGCTCAAAAGCCGATATAAGGTTATGAGCAATCATTTGTGCAGGACGGCCTTCTATCATATGCCTTTCTATAAAATGAACCAATTGTCCATTTTTAAATAAAGCAATAGAAGGGGAAGAAGGCGGATAAGGCATTAAATGCTCACGTAATTTTTTAATTGCCTCCACATCATATCCTGCAAAACTGGTTGTTAAAAAATCAGGTTTCTTTTCACTGTGGTGCACTGCCAGCAATACACCCGGACGGGCCGTACCAGCAGAACATCCGCAAACTGAATTTATCATTACCAGTGTAGTTCCTTCTTTCTGTAATTGGTTATCTACTTCTTCCGGAGTTAACAGTTCTTCAAAACCATTTTCCGTTAACTCTTCCTTCATGGGCATTACAATTTCTGTGGGATACATATTTCTTATATTTTAAAATTAGAACGCAAAAGTAGGATAAAAGTTCAAAGACTGGACATTTGATGAATATATGTCAGCAAGATGTGCTTGCCTGAGACTTTTTGTCTGGAAAATCATTATAAGAAAAGACAAATCAACCGAAAACACAGGTGAAAATTTGGTCGGCTTGTAATTTGAGCAATGATCAACATTAATAATATTTAAAACACAAAAATTTATAACTATGACATTCGTAAAAACAAATTACCCAGCAAAAAGAACATTCGATTCTTTATTCAATGAGTTCTTCAGCAACATTCCTTCAAATTGGGAATCTACTAATGAAGGATTATCTTTTGGATCGCCTAAAGTAAACATTCATGAAACGAAAGACGCCTATCATTTAGAAGTACTTGCAGCCGGAAGAAATAAAGAGGATTTTAAACTCAATGCGGAAAATGGTTTACTTACTATCAGCTACGAAAAGAAAGAAGAAACAAAAAATGATGATTACAAAACAATTCGCCGGGAATTTAGTTTCCGAAGTTTTAAAAGAAGTTTCAACTTAGATGAGACAATTGATGCTGATAAAATTGAAGCAAAATATGAAAATGGTGTACTAAAGCTTTTATTACCCAAAAAAGAAGTTGTAAAGGCAGAGGTAAAGCAAATTAATATTCAGTAATAAAAAGTTTTATAGTGTCCCGCTAAAAGGGACTTGCAGTTGGTTTTGGTTTTACACCTCTCCTCTCCAGGAGAGGTTTTTTATTGTTAAATCCTTACTAAAGAAACTTCGTTTATTTACTTTAAAAGAGCATGGCAAATGTTTTGGTTTGATTATGGAAAGTCCTGCCATGAAAAAAGATTCTTTTCTGCTCAATTTCATATTAGGTGTTATCCTGATGATTTTGCTGGCTGTAGCCGCCAAATCTCAAAACAATTCAAATTCACATAACAAAATAAATACTGCGATAACGAAAAAGAAAAAAACAATTTCAGCCGGTGAGGGCAGGATACTATATGTAGAAAAATACGGGAAACAGCCTTCTGATAAACGAAAATCATATTCGAGGAATGACATTAATGACATTATACCCGATGAAACAGTTTCCACAAAAAAGGATAGTTCTCCTGAAGCAACTTTTACTATAAGAAATCAAAATCCGGCTGAAGTCAAAGAATTAAAACAACCAAAAGCCCTTTATAAAGGTCCGGTAAAAAATCCTGCAGAAATGAATGTTGCAAAACCATCTCCAGCAGAAATCAGGCAACCTGCATTTCTTGAACATATTGAAATTAATATAAGCCCGGGATCGGATTAAAAAAATCGAATACTGTATCTTCGCCCGGCATAACCCTTAACTGGCATGAAGAAATTAATATTGTCGTTTTTATTTATTATCCTGATTACCAGCAAATGCTTTTCACAAATTATTCCGGACTCTACACCAGTTACCGTTCAGCAGGAAGATACCGTTTTAAGGATTAAAAACCTGAACCCCTTCTTTACATTACACGTGGATTCTTCTCTTTCCTACCAGCTTGAGATTAATAAAGACCTTTCAAAATATTACTGGTATTTAAAAAATTCACCTTTGGGATTAAGACTTAATAAGGATAATGGTCTATTGAATTTTAAAGCTGATAAAAACTATTTTCTTTCCGGAAAACTTAAATACGATTTTCAGTACAAGGTGAATATTGGAGTACAAAATCTCAATAACTCCAATGAGAGAGTAGACACTTCATTTGTGATTGTTTTTTATAATACAGATATTGTTGTATCAAAACTAAAACCGTCCGTAAGTTCCACCATGACTGTTGATGAAGGTGATACCGTGGCTTTTAAACTGCAGTGTGAAAATGGCGACTTCCCGATTGAGAATATTACCTTCTTTACCAATATGCCTGTAAAGAATTATACAACCGTTAGCCATTGTAACGATGAATTTAACTGGACCCCGCCCTACGATTTTGTAAAAGAAACAGACTCCGGCAAGGTTAGGATTTTAAACCTTGTTTTTGTGGGCACCAATAAATTTTTAGTGAGGGATACAGCAGTTGTAAAAATTATAGTGCGGGACGCCTTAAATTACCCGCTGGCTGTACAGGAATACAATACTGTAAAGAAGAATATTAACACCTATATACTCCAGTTGAAATACACATTTTTGCAGTTGGATAAAAAAATAAAAAAAGTAAAAAATACAAGAACCACATTTGATATTACCGGATCAGCTACCGCCCTTACAGGAAGTATTTTAGCATCATCAAATGATGATAACTCGCAAAAAGTTGGTAAAATATTACCAAGTGTTGGGGTATCGCTGGTGCCTATTAAAGAAGCAGTATCCCCGCAAAAAATTTATGATCAAAACCAGGCTTCGCTGATACGTGGTTCTATTAAACGTTTAGAGTACATGCTCAGCGATAATATACTGGTGGGTGAAAAAGATCCGGACCTGGTTAAGAAAATGAATAAGCTCAGAGAAGAATTGAAGCAAATTCAAATTCAGCTGATTGATGTACCACTGGAATTGGCCAGCAATATGACGCCTGAAGAATTGGATGCATATTTCAATAGCCCAAGAGTGAATAAAAAATACAGATTACGCAGAAAATAAAAATCCCGGCATTGCCGGGATTTTTATTTCAATACAGTTAATACTAATAACCTAATATCTTCAACATACTCTGCGCTGTTTGTTCTTTTGCAAACAAGCGGTCAACAAGTTTTCCATTTTTATCATACTCCACCAATACATGTTTGGGAGATGGAATTAAACAGTGTTTGATACCACCATAACCGCTTATCTGGTCCTGGTAAGCACCCGTGTGGAAAAAGCCAACATAAAGTGGTTCACCATTCGTTATTTTAGGAAGAAAAACTTCATTGATGTGTTCCTCTGAATCATAGTAATCATGACTATCACAAGTAATACCTCCCAAAACGACTCGCTGATATTCCTGGTCCCATTTATTGATAGGAAGCATCAGGAACTTCTCTCCTATTCCCCATGTATCTGGTAAAGTTGTGATGAAAGAAGAATCAATCATATACCATATTTCCCGGTCGTTCTGCATCTTTTGTCCAATCACACTGTAAATATGTGCCATACTTTCACCCACTGTATAGCTGCCGAACTCAGTAAAGATATTGGGCATGGGTACATTTGCTTTTTTACAGGATTGTTTGATGTTACGAACAATCTCATTAATCATGAACTGGTAGTTATAATCAAACCCCAGCGAATGTTTAATAGGGAATCCACCGCCTATGTTGATACTGTCCAACTCAGGGCAAATCTTTTTTAACTGGCAGTAGAGATTGATTACTTTATTTAATTCGCTCCAATAGTATATATCATCCTTAATTCCTTTATTGAGAAATATATGCAGCATCTTTAACTGAAAGCGATCTTCGTTTCCTTCAATTTTATCTACATAAAACTCCAGTACATCTCTTGGTCTGAACCCAAGCCTGGAGGTATAAAAAGGAAAAGATGGTTCTTCTTCAGCAGCCAGGCGGATACCCAGCTTAAAAGGCACTTTTACTGATTTTTTATATTGCTGCAGTTCTTCTTTATTGTCCAATACAGGAATCACATTTTTAAACCCGCTGTTTAATAATCCTGCAATACGGCTGATGTACGGCTTTTGTTTATAGCCATTACAAATGATATGAATATCCTTAGTGATCTTTTTCTTGGCGTACAACTTCTTAATAATCTCAATATCGTAAGCGTAAGAAGTTTCCAGGTTAATATCATGCTTTAATGCTTCTTCCACCACAAAAGAAAAATGGGAACTTTTGGTACAGTAGCAATAATTATACTTCCCCTCGTAACGATGTTTCTTTATCGCATCACCAAACATTTTCTTCGCCTTCTTAATTTGCATACCAATTTTAGGCAGGTAAGAAAGTTTTAATGGCGTACCATATTTATCAATCAGCGCTTTTACATCTAAATCATTAAACTGAAGGTAACCGTCTTCTACATTAAAACCTTCCTGCGGAAAGTTGAACGTTTGCTTCACCAGGTCGGTGTAACTATTATTCATTTATACCATGCGGGTTGTAAGATGAACGAAATTTTTTAATTGGGTACAAATGTAATTTTTTGCTGAAATCTGCCAATAAAAAAACCGGGAGCTTATACACACCCGGTTTGCTATCAGTCAATAGTTTTTTATTACTTAACAGAAGCTACTAAAGTCTTAAACGACTCAGGATTGTTCATCGCTAAGTCAGCCAGTACTTTGCGGTCTAAGGTGATACCTTTTTTGTTCAGTAAATTGATAAACTCACTGTAGGTTAATCCTTCTTCACGAACAGCCGCATTAATACGGGCAATCCATAAAGTGCGGTATTCTCTTTTCTTCAGCTTACGGCCAACATAGCGGTAAGTCAACCCTTTTTCTAATACGTTTTTGGCAACGGTATATACATTTTTACGTTTACCATAAAAGCCTTTGGCTTCCTTAAGAATTCTTTTTCTGCGTGCACGACTGGCAACTGCATTTTTTGAACGAGGCATATTTGAATGTTTTTAAATTTTAATGAATGTGTTTTTAGCTTTGAGCTGCGAGTTCTTTTCTCGTGGCTCGTAGCTGCCATCTCACAGCTTTTACTTCAACGCTAATAAACGTTTCACAAATCTCATGTTTGATTCATGCACTTCCCCGTCCTTTCTTAAGGCACGTTTACGTTTCTTTGTTTTTTTGGTTAAGATGTGACGTTTGAAAGATTTCTGGTGTGTGATTTTGCCAGTTCCAGTCACTTTGAAGCGCTTTTTTGCGCTGGAGTTTGTTTTTACCTTGGGCATTTTAATGCTTTTTTCGGTTCACCCTTGAGGCGGCTCCGCTCAGGCGGGCACTTGTTGAGCCTCTTCAGGACAATAAATTTGTTTGCGTCCGCCCGAATGTTACCATTCGTAACGGGCGGGCAAAGGTAAGGCCCAACAGGCAAAGTGCCAAAGTAATGAGGAACTAATTTTGGATTCTTATCTCTATCCGAAAAACAAATAAGCCAGCAAAATGGAGGTTATTATTCCCACCAAATCTGCCAGCAGCATAGCTCCTGCCACATAACGGGTGTCTTTTACACTCACTGCTCCAAAATAAACTGCTATCACATAAAAAGTGGTATCGCTGGATCCCTGCAAAACTCCAGAGAGCTTACCGGCAAAAGAATCAGGTCCAAAGTTTTTCATCGTATCAATCATCATTCCCCTGGCACCACTGCCGCTTAATGGCTTGATTAAGGCTGTTGGCAATCCATCCACAAACCTGGTATCAGCACCCATAGCCATGAATAAATTTTTTATCCCCTCAATAATAAAATCAAAAGTGCCGCTGGTACGCAGCATGCTGATTGCAACAAGCATACCAACGATGTAAGGAATAATTTTTACCGCTACTTCAAAGCCTCCCTTCGCCCCTTCAATAAAAGAATCAAATATATTTATCTTTTTATACAACGCACCAATCACTATTAATAAAAAGATGAGCAGTATCAAACCATTGCTCACTATTTTTGAAAAGTTCTGAACTCCCTCTGCATTTAAAGTTCGCAGGAATAAAACAATGGAAGCAATTACGGCAGATAAACCCAGCACCCACATTAAAATTACCGGCTGAAATAAATTGATCTTTTGCTTGAAGGAAACGATGATCAATGCTGCGATTGTTGCTGCAAATGTGGCAATCATACAAGGGATAAAAATATCTGTTGGGTTAGATGCTTTTAAGGAGGATCGAATGGCGATGATGGTTACGGGAATTAACGTAAGACCTGATGCATGTAAACATAAAAACATCAGTTGTGCATTGGAAGCCCTGTCTTTATTGGGATTAAGTTCCTGTAAACTTTCCATTGCTTTAATTCCAAAGGGTGTAGCTGCATTATCCAAATTAAGCAGGTTAGCGGAGAAGTTTAATATCATATGGCCAAATGCAGGATGGCCTTTTGGCACTTCGGGAAATATCCTGGAAAAAAATGGCGCAATAATTTTTGATAAAAATTGTATACCACCTGCTTTTTCAGCAATACTTAAAAAGCCCATGAACAAAGCCATTACTCCTATCAGCCCGATACAAATATTAACGGCATCTTTACAGGTTTCTAAAATTCCATTGGCACTTTGTTCTTTACAAACAATAAACTTTCCGCTATCAACTTTAATATATTTATCCTCTCCGTTCTTTGCTTCTTTACTGGTGAGTAATTGTGTAGCAATGGCCGTTGGAATAGCAGCACTGTCAATCGCTTTCGTATTAGTAGTATCACCTGTTTTACCTACCACCATTTTATTAAACACCATCTTGCTTTCGCTGCTCACCATATATTTGAAACCAGCCACTACAATGGCAATGATGATAAATGCACTCCATATCCTGCTTAAAGCCATAGAAAGTTCTGAGTTTTAGGTTGTAAGTTATGAGTTGAAGATAGTTGTTTCATTTCAAAAACCATGAAGCTTCAAACCCTTATCTTTGCGGCCGAAAAAAACAGCTATGAGCATATAGCTACGAGCCACGAGTTTATCTTCTCGCAGCTCACGGCTCAGAACTCGCAGCTAAAAAATCATACATCAGACATCCTAAATCAGACATCACACATGGGTTTACAAGCAGGTATTGTAGGGTTACCAAACGTAGGAAAGTCAACTTTATTTAATGCAGTGAGCAATAGTGCCAAGGCACAGGCAAGCAATTATCGTTTCTGTACTATTGATCCCAATGTAGGTTTGGTGGATGTACCAGACCCACGTTTGAACAAACTGGCCGAACTGGTAAAACCTAACCGTATCGTTCCTACCCAGATTGAAATTGTGGATATAGCTGGTTTGGTAAGGGGCGCCAGCAAAGGAGAAGGATTAGGAAATAAGTTTCTTGCCAACATCCGTGAAGTGGATGCAATTGTGCATGTGATTCGTTGTTTTGAAGATGAGAATATTTTAAGAGATGAAGGTGCTATCAATCCTGTTGGTGATAAAGATATTATTGACACCGAACTCCAGTTGAAAGATTTAGAAAGTGTAGAGAAAAAATTACAACGTACAGAAAAATTACTCCGTACCGCAGATGTAAAGGTTAAAGCTGAATATGAGGTGCTGAAAAAATGTTACGAACATTTGGAAAAAGGAAAGAACATCCGTGAATTGGATTTAAGCAAAGAAGATAAAACAGCCATAGCCGATTTATTTTTATTAACCGATAAACCGGTATTATATGTTGCCAATGTAGATGAACCCGCTATGCATACTGGCAACAAATATTCTGATGCATTAAAAGCAGCGGTGGCTGCTGAAAATGCTCAGGTAATTGTAATGAATAATTCCATTGAACAGCAAATTGCAGAAATAGAGAATGATGAAGACAGGCAAATGTTTATGGAAGAATATAAGATGACAGAACCTGCGTTGGATAAGTTAATTCATGCTGCTTATAAATTACTCAACCTGCAAACTTACTTCACCGCCGGTGTACAGGAAGTAAGAGCATGGACCATTCACCAGGGATGGAAAGCTCCGCAAGCTGCCAGTGTTATTCATACTGATTTTGAAAAAGGATTTATTAAAGCTGAAGTGATTGGTTATAATGATTTCATTCAGTATGGTTCAGAAGCAGCTTGCCGTGAAGTAGGTAAGCTGAGAATTGAGGGAAAAGAATATGTGGTGAAGGATGGGGATGTGATGCACTTTAGGTTTAATGTGTAATATTGGAATAAAGCAAAAGTCAAAATTCAAAAGAAAAAATATTCCTGCCTTTTGAATTTTGACTTATTAATTTTGAATTAATTATTAATCTTCTTCAGGCCGCTCCACCGTTAAACTCTGCACCAGCTTGGATACAACGGGTTGTCCATCTTTCATGGCAGGAGTCCATTTACATTCTTTTAAAAAATGATCAATCACTTTTTCATTGATCTTTTTCATACCACCCTGCACTACTTCGGCATAAATGGTATTTCCTTCCTTATCTACTACGAATTCGAGTTTTAAATAAACTTTCTGTATGCCATATGGTAACAGTGGAATCATTTCTTTGATGAGTTTATTTAAAAACAGGTTAAAAGCAGGGGTACCTGTTTTATACATCGGCAGCCGGTCGGCATTATCTACTACACCAAATTCTGTTGCCAGGTCTCTTCGTACCATGGCAGGTGCATCAGGATAGAAATTATCTTTCGCCTCCGGAGCATCTACAATATAATCTCCTTTATTATCGAATAATACCAATGGCAATTGGTGTTTATCTTCAAAATAATAAAAAGCATTTTTTAATTGACTAACCATGGAAGCATAGTTAGAAGTAGCTGTATATTTTTTCAGGTAGTCAAAACTTTTCTTAACCCGGAAATTAACAGGAAATACATGCACGGGTATAAAATCCTGTCCCTGGGCTTTGGAGGCAGCTGCCATAACATAAACTTCCTCAATCATATCATCCATCAATGGTATGCAACCAATACTTACACAACTACCATGTATATAAATATCACCACCGGGTCTGCTGGCATCGGCTAAAACCCGATCCGATGGATTGGGATAATTTAATCCCAGCGCCATGTGATAATTGCTATTGGGATTAAACTCATTGATATAATAGAAACCTTCTGGCACCTGCTTATCCCCTTCTTTACGTTTGGGACCAATTGTACCGGAAGTCAAACAAACTTTGTAATTCTTGAATAATTTAAAAGGCTCGTTCCAGTCGTTCTTTACCCAAAGCTCCAGTTGCTTGTCATATTTAAACGAGCGGATGTATAAGTATTTGGCAGGCCATTTCAAACCCCGTTCGGCAAACTGTTTTTGTAATGTATCTTCCAGTTTGCCACGTATATTTTCTGTTTTAGCACCAAACAATTGCAAATTCACCGTACTTGTTTGAGCCGATGCATTATTGGTAAGAAAGGAGCCTATCACCACTGCTAAACAAATCTTTCTTATCATAGAGGATTCCTGGGTTTTATATAGAACGAATTTAATGCGTTTGTATTTTACAAATTACCTCTTTCTCCCTGCTCCCGTTCAATCGCCTCAAACAATGCTTTGAAATTACCCTTACCAAAACTCTTCGCACCTTTCCGTTGTATGATCTCGAAAAACAACGTGGGCCTGTCTTCCACCGGTTTGCTGAACAATTGGAGCAAATAACCTTCATCATCACGGTCAACTAATATGCCTAACTCTTTCAATGGTTCCAAATCTTCATCAATATGTCCTACTCTCTCTAATAAATCGTCATAATACGTATTGGGTACCCGTAAAAATTCCACACCTCGGTTTCTTAATTCAGTTACGGTTGTTACGATGTCGCTGGTCGCTAAAGCCACATGCTGACAACCTTCGCCATCATAAAATTCGAGATATTCTTCCACTTGTGATTTCTTTTTCCCTTCTGCCGGCTCGTTTATCGGAAATTTAACATATCCATTTCCATTGCTCATCACTTTACTCATCAGCGCTGAATATTCCGTAGAAATATCTTTGTCATCAAATGATAATATATTCCGAAAACCCATCACCTCTTCATAAAATTTTACCCATGGGTTCATCTGGTTCCATCCAACATTTCCCACGCAGTGATCAACGTACAATAAACCAGTTGATGATGGTTTATAATAAGGATTCTCCCATTTACGGTAGCCGGGCATAAATGCTCCATTATAATTTTTTCTTTCCACAAACAAATGCACTGTGTCTCCATAAGTATGGATGCCACTCAACACCACTTCACCATCATTATCTTTTAATGTTTGTGGTTGCAGGTAAGATTTAGCTCCCCGCTTTGTTGTTTCATTCCAGGCACTCGTTGCATCATCTACTTTTAATGCCAGCACTTTTACACCATCGCCATGTTTATAAATATGGTCGGCTATTTCATTACCTGCTCTTAATGGTGTGGTTAATACAAAAGTGAGTTTGTTTTGACGAACCGCATAACTGGCCCTGTCTTTCACACCAGTTTCCGGACCAGCATAAGCCAAAGCCTGGAAGCCAAAAGCACTCATATAATAATGAGCAGCCTGTTTAGCATTACCCACATAAAACTCCACATAATCTGTTCCCTGTAGAGGTAGAAAATCCGTATTTGAATTTGCAGATGATTGTGCTGATGTAATGATTGTTTCCATAAATTGTTTTTAAGTTTTGAAAATAGATGTGTCAAAACTCAAATTACTCCCATGGCGAGGGTTTCCATCAGCAGGCAAAAAAAACACCTCTGATCATTGAATAATTTATGTGGATAGTCTGGGATCATTTATACAAAAATAACAAAAACCTTTCGGTAATAACTTAAACTTAAGTGAATAAAAAAAGACCGGACATTATCCGGTCTTTTTTTATTAAGCAGGTACTCGTTATTTCTTTTTACCAAAATAGATGCCTAACGCCAGGGTTAAGCTGCTGTTTTTATAAGTATCAGTACTACCATATTCCCTTTTCAAAATATTGGTTTGTCCAACATTATACCGCCCGGTAACAAATACACCATTTTTAAAATTAAATTCTGCACCAAATATTGTGGCTATTTCCATTTCATTTAACTTATTTGTAATGTCTGTAGTTCCTAAAACATTGTAATTTCCGATTCGCTGTTTTTATCACTGGCGCCTAATTGGTTAAAATTTGCTTCAGTTAATATGGACACAGTTTTGCTGACGTGTACATCCAGCGAAGCACCAAAATGCAATCGCTCCATAGGCCCTATTTTATGTGATTGCTTATTTATATAAGTATAAAGTGATGCGTGGTTAACCCCTGCTTTTAATCCAAAATTTGTTTGTGCTGTTATCACTAATGAAAGCATCAGCATGAATGCTGTAAACAATAAAATTTTTCTCATAAACAGTTTTTAAAATTGGGGCGAAAATAGGGAAAATTAATTATTCGATTTACATTATTTGACCTGTTTCAAAAATGATATAAACGCTTATCCCGCTTATATTTGTGCCATGAAAAAAACTGGTATTCTGGGCGGTGGTCAATTAGGAAGAATGTTATTGCAGGCGGCTGCTAATTACCCGGTACAAACCTTTGTGCTGGAAAATGATCCTGATTGCCCGGCAGCGCATCTATGCCATCAGTTTGTAAAAGGCGATATCAGGAATTTTGAAGATGTATATAATTTTGGTAAAGGCCTTGATGCAATTACAATTGAAATCGAATCAGTTAATATAGAAGCACTTGAAAAACTGGAATCAGAAGGCGTAAAAATATTTCCCAACCCCACTGTTATCAAAACAATTAATAATAAAGTCCTGCAAAAACAATTCTACAAAGAGAATGAAATTCCTACATCTGATTTTATTGTTACACAAACACTCGATGAGTTAAAAGAACACATTGGCTATTTACCCGCTGTACATAAAATTGGATTGGGTGGCTATGATGGGCGGGGAGTACAGATCATAAAAACTACAGCAGATATTGAAAAAGGATTTGATGCTCCCAGTGTTTTGGAAAAGATGGTAACCATTAAAAAAGAAATTGCACAAATCGTTGCCATAAATGAAAAAGGAGAAACTGCATTATACCCGCCGGTGGATATGGTTTTTAACCCGGATTTAAATTTATTGGACTACCAGGTTAGTCCGGCAGATTTACCAGAAAAAATACTTTGGAAAGTTGAAGCCATTTCTATCGCAGTAGTAAAAAATTTAAGAAGCCCGGGCATTTTTGCCGTAGAATTATTTGTAGATGATAAAGGAGATGTTTATGTGAATGAAACTGCCCCACGTGTTCATAACAGCGGACATCATACGATTGAAGCAAATTACTCATCCCAGTTTGATATGCTGTGGAGGATAATACTAAATTATCCATTGGGAAATACGGAACATATAATTCCGGCCGCAATCGTTAACCTGCTCGGCGCCGATAATTATAATGGTGATGCCACGTATGAAGGTTTAAATGATGTATTGCAGCTGGACAATGTTTTTGTTCATATTTATGGGAAAAAACAAACAAAGCCCGGACGTAAGATGGGCCATGTAACCATTCTCAGCAGCGATAAACAAGAACTTATTCACCAGGCAAACCGGATAAAGAACACACTGAAGGTGGTTTCGGACATAAATCAATAAGAGAAATTGTTATGAAAGGTAATTTTGATTAAACCTGAATCACCTAATTTTATAGCTTCAATTTATTAATTATAACATGCAGAAAATTGTTCGCTACCTGGCTGTAATATGCCTTCTTTTATTTATTTCCTGTAACAACGGTAAAAAAACTGATACCACATCAAATGCAAGTCAGGCAAATAACGTTTTGCCGATTGAAGGATTTATTGTAAAAAGCAGTTCCATTGATGAGGATATTAAAGTATCCGGTACACTAATCCCTTTTGAAAACACGGAGCTTCGCACCGAAATTTCGGGTCGTGTGGTTACCTTAAATGTGGCAGAGGGGAAATTTGTAACAAAAGGCACTTTACTGGTTAAATTATTTGACGGTGACCTGCAGGCACAGTTAAAAAAATTGCAGGTTCAGTTACAAATTGCACAAAAAACATTTGAGAGACAATCGGAGCTTTTAAAAATAAACGGCATCAGTCAGCAGGAAGTTGATTTAACCGGTTTACAGGTAAGTAACATTAACGCAGATATTGATATTATAAAAACAAGTATTGCTAAAACTGAATTAAGAGCCCCTTTTAACGGCCGGCTTGGTTTGCGCAACATTAGTCCCGGCGCTTATGTAACACCTCAAACACTGGTTTCCACCATCAGTGAAATAAATCAGCAGAAAATAGAATTTAGTGTTCCTGAAAAATACAGTTCACAAATCAGTCCGGGGAAAGACCTGGATTTTACTATTGAAGGTTCCCCGTCTTCTTATAAAGCTGTAGTAAGCGCTACAGAAACATCTGTTGAAGAAAACACGAGGAATCTTAAAGTAAGAGCTATCGTAAAAAAGGTTGACCGCTTCCTGGTACCGGGTACGTTTGCAAAAGTTCAAATGATATTGGGTAAAAACGATACTGCCCTGATGATTCCTTCTGATGCAATCATTCCACAGGCGAGAAACAAACAGGTAATCCTGTATAAAGGTGGAACCGCTGCATTTGTAAATGTAACAACCGGCATCCGGGATTCAAGCAGTGTACAAATATTATCCGGATTAAATACTGGTGATACGGTTATCACTACAGGTTTATTGTTTTTAAAACCCGGGGCAGCCGTTAAACTTTCCAAAATAAAATAACGCCTGAAAAATATTTAGTAATGAATTTATCAGAACTCAGTTTACGGCGGCCGGTTTTAGCAATTGTTTGTTCAATTGTTATTATCATTTTTGGCGTTATTGGATATTCTTTTTTAGGTGTACGGGAATACCCGGCAATTGATCCGGCCGTTATTAATGTACGTACGTCCTACACTGGCGCCAATGCTGAAATTATTGAACAGCAAATTACCGAACCGCTTGAAAAAGCAGTCAACAGTGTACAGGGTATAAAAAACATTACTTCTTCGAGTGCACAGGGAAGCAGTAACATTACGGTAGAGTTTGAATTAAATGTGGACCTGGAAAAAGCTGCCAATGATGTGCGGGAAAAAGTATCCCAGGCCCTGGGTAATTTGCCACAGGATATCGACAGCCCTCCTATTGTTACAAAAGCAGATTCTGATTCTGATCCGATTGTGTTTATGCAAATGCAAAGTATGTCAAGGGATATTTTGCAATTAACAGACTATGCTGAAAATGTTGTTCAGGAGAGATTACAAACTATTGATGGAGTTAGCTCGGTAAATGTATTTGGCAAACGGTACTCAATGCGTTTGTGGCTTGACCCGTCAAAATTATCTGCCTATAAACTAACGATACAGGACGTTAAGGCTGCATTAGACAGGGAAAATGTGGAACTGCCCGGAGGTAAAGTTAGAGGCAATACAACTGAGCTTACCGTTAAAGCGTATGGCCGGTTATCAACGGAAGATGAATTCAATAATCTGATCATAAAACAGGATGTTGGACAGATCATCCGCTTTAAAGACCTTGGCTACGCCATTCTTGGTCCTGATAATGAAGAACAGGTTTCCCGTAAAAATAATATCCCCTGTGTTTCGCTGGGCGTAATAGCGCAACCCGGAAGTAACCAGATAGCCATTGCAGATGAAATATATAAACGTATTGAAGAAATTAAAAAGGAATTACCAAATGATGTAACCCTGGAAGTTGGTTTTGACCGGACAACTTTTGTACGTAAAGCGGTAAAAGAAGTAAAAGAGACACTGGCCATCGCTATTACCCTGGTAGTAATTATTATATTTTTGTTTTTCCGTGAATGGTCTATTGCATTACGTCCGTTAATTGATATTCCGGTTTCTTTGATAGGCGCCTTTTTTATAATGTATATAGCGGGTTTTTCTATCAATGTACTTACCCTTTTATCATTGGTACTGGCAACAGGTTTGGTGGTGGATGATGGGATTGTTGTGACCGAAAACATCTTTAAAAAGATGGAACAGGGTATGGATAAACGTAAAGCGGCCAAAGAAGGTTCCAAAGAAATTTACTTTGCTGTAATTGCCACTTCACTCACACTCGCTGTTGTATTCTTACCAATTATTTTCTTGCAGGGATTTGTTGGCCGCCTGTTTCGTGAATTTGGTATTGTGGTAGCAGGTGCTGTAATTATTTCTGCTTTTGTATCCCTTAGTTTAACACCGGTATTAAACATTTTTCTAACTACCGATACTAAAAAACATTCCTGGTTTTACAGGGTCACAGAACCATTCTTCCGTGGAATGGAAAATCTTTACCGAAATTCTCTTTCTGCTTTTATGAAAGCAAGATGGATTGCATTTATAATTGTTGCCGTTTGTTTAGGAGCAATTTATACTATAGGCAAACTATTGCCATCAGAACTGGCTCCAATGGAAGACAGGAACAGGATACGCTTTAGCATCTTGGCACCCGAAGGAACAGATTTTGATTTTATGGATAAAGCCGTGTACAACACCTCTCAAATTATTTTGGATTCTGTACCGGAAAAAAGAATTTTATTGTCTTTTGCTCCAAGCTTTTCAGGCTCCGGCGGTGTAAACTCTGCTTTTCTAAGTATGGGATTAGATGATGCAGGCAACAGGAAAAAATCACAGAACGATATTGCACAACGAACTACCAAAATATTCAGCAAATACACTAACGTAAGGGTTCTTACTTTACAGGAACAAACCATTTCAGTTGGTTTGGGGTCAAGAGGATCCCTTCCAGTTCAATTTGTTTTGCAGAATTTAAACTTTGATAAGATAAAAGCCAAAGTACCTTTGTTTATGGCAGAGGTAACCAAAAGCCCGGTATTCCAGGGTTTTGATATCAACCTTAAACTAAATAAACCCGAGTTACAAATTACCATCGACCGTTTAAAGGCAACCGAGCTGGGTGTTTCCGTACTGGATGTTTCTAATACCTTACAATTAGCATTAAGCGGAAGAAGGTTTGGTTATTTTGTCATGAACGGTAAACAATACCAGGTTATTGGCCAGGTTGACCGTAACGACAGGGATGAACCGCTGGACTTAAAAGGATTCTATGTTCGCAGTAATAAAGGGCAACTCATTCAGCTGGACAACCTTGTCAATATTGTAGAGAGTGCCAATCCCCCGCAGATTTTTCACTTTAACCGGTTAAAGAGTGCAACTGTTTCTGCCGGGTTGGCGCCAGGTAAATCCTTAAGTGATGGTGTAAATGAAATGAACCGTATTGCAAAAATTGTTTTGGATGATTCGTTCAGTACTTCACTTAGTGGTGCGGCAAGAGATTTTGCAGAAAGTAAATCAAATACTTCGTTTGCCTTTATACTGGCACTTGTACTTATCTTTTTAATTCTTGCGGCACAGTTTGAAAGTTTTATAGATCCCTTAATAATTATGATCACCGTGCCACTTGCTTTAGCGGGTGCAGTAATCAGTTTATATGTATTTGATCAAACCCTTAATATCTTTTCTGAAATCGGCATTATTATGCTTATAGGGCTGGTAACTAAAAATGGTATTTTGATTGTTGAATTTGCCAACCAGAAAAGAGAAACAGGGGAAAATAAATTAATGGCAGCTGTTGGAGCTTCCGTTGCCAGACTACGGCCCATTTTAATGACCACACTGGCTACAACGTTGGGAGCATTGCCTATTGCCATGGCCATTGGTTCTGCCGGTAAAAGCCGGGTGCCATTGGGAATTGTTATAGTGGGCGGTATGATCTTTTCACTCATTCTTACACTCTATGTAGTACCATCATTGTACATGTTCTTATCGACCAAAAAGAAAAAGCATGAAGATCTGTAAAACGATTCTATTCTTATTTATATCCATAACTTCTTTGGCACAAGACAAAATCTTAAGCCTGGAAGAAGCCATTGCCACGGCCCTCAAAAATAATTATGACATTCAATTGGCGAAAAACGATTCTGCCGCGGCCGCCATTGATAATTCCTATGCCAATGCTGCCTTTATTCCACGGTTGAATGCAACAGGTTCTTTTGTCTTTAATAATAATGATCAGAAACAAAAATTAGCCAGCGCTACCACCACCAGCCGTAAAGGCATTCGCTCAGATAATTTTTCCTCTTCGCTGCAATTAACCTGGACTTTATTTGATGGATTAAAAATGTTTGCCACAAAGGATAAACTGGCAGAATTTGTAAAACTCGGGGAGATCAATATTAAAAACCAGGTGATCAATACCACGGCAGATATAATTAATAATTATTACAATATTGTAAGGCAAAAACAGCAATTAAAAGCGATACAGGAACAAATTAGCATTAATGATGAAAGAGTAAAACTGGCGGATAAAAAATTATCTGTCGGGCTGGGTTCAAAACCTGAACTTTTACAGGCCAAAGTTGATTTAAATGCACAGAAGG
The DNA here is from genome assembly GCA_016185185.1 of Sphingobacteriales bacterium. GTDB lineage: Bacteria > Bacteroidota > Bacteroidia > Chitinophagales > Chitinophagaceae > AWTP1-9. The sequence goes on from JACPOD010000056.1 coordinate 34,531, forward strand.
CCGTACAGCTAAAAGAGTTTACATTAATTGCACAGTTGAAAGAACAGCTAAACCAGGTTATGGCGATTGCCCTTAATACAACCTATGAAGTTTCCGATACAATTCCTTTTGATACGGATCTTAAATATGATGAGATCCTTACAAAATCAGAAGAAAGAAATCCCCTGCTTCAACTAACACGAAAGAATATCGACATTTCAAAACTTACTTTAAAAGAAAGAAAGGCAGAACAGTTTCCAACTTTAAATTTTAACTCCGCCTATAATTTTACCAGGAACGAAAACAAATTAGTGATCAACCAGTTTACTCCGTTATTTAACCGTACACTTGGATTTAATTATGGATTAAGTGCAACCATACCTATTTTAAATGGCTTTAATGCCCAGCGGCAAATTAAACAGGCCAAACTTGATATACAATACCAGCAATTGGTACTGGATAATCAAAAATCGCAAATTACTCTTGCTGTAGGCAATGCTTTTAAAGATTATGAATTGCAAAAAAAATCACTGGCACTGGAGGAAGATAATCTTACCCTGGCAAAAGAAAATGTAATGATCGCCTTAGAACGTTTCCGGCAGGGAGTATCTACTTATCTTGAATTAAGAGAAGCACAAAAGAGTTTAGAAGACGGCTATAACCGCCTCATTGCAGCAAGATACAATACCAAAATAGCTGAAACAGAATTGCTGCGGCTGAAAGGAGATTTGATAAAATAGATTTTTAGCTTTTCTTTGCGGTACAATTTTCAACTATGCCAGTACAAGTAGGAATCATCATGGGCAGCGACAGCGATTTAAACGTGATGCAGGGGGCTGCAGATATTCTTAAAGAATTTTCAATTGAATTTGAATTAACGGTTGTGTCTGCACACCGTACACCGCTGCGCATGGTAGAGTATGCACAAAAAGCCAAAGAAAGAGGGTTGAAAGTTATTATTGCAGGAGCCGGTGGGGCAGCTCATTTACCAGGTATGGTTGCCTCAATTACGCCTCTGCCCGTAATTGGAGTTCCTATTAAATCTTCTAATTCAATTGATGGTTGGGATTCTGTATTATCTATTTTACAAATGCCTAATGGAATACCTGTGGCAACAGTTGCTTTAAACGCAGCAAAAAATGCAGGAATACTGGCTGCAACCATTATAGGTGCATTTGATGAAACTATTGGTAAAAAAGTAAGCGAGTACAAAGCTACATTAAGCAAGGAGGTAATTGCTAAAGTTGATAAGCTAAAGAAAGATGGTTGGGAAAATAAGTTTGATTAAATACCATCGGTTAGCACCACAAACTCCTGTTCCAAACTCAACGAATTATCATATAGTTTATTCAATATTTCTTTTCCATATACTCCAAAGAAAAAACTGATATTCTCCACTCTTTCCTGTAAACTGTTATTGGCGAATAAAGATTGTTTTAGCGATTGTATTTGCCTTTGCTCTGCTTCATACTTCTTTTTTTCTGCTCTCATCATTTTCTTTTCTAATTCCTCCAGTTGCTTTTTTGATTTCGCCAGTAAAGAATCAATATGAGCCATTAAAGTTTGGTCAACCGGTGCTGCTTTTTGTTTTAGCTGGTCATATAATTTTTGCAGGAAAGTGATTTCATTATTCAGCGACAAATCATTGGAAGTTCTTTCTTTCACCAGTTGATTGATCAATTCCAATTCCGGCTTAAATAAATCAGCAATAGATAATCCCAGCTTCTTCGTTTTTTGTTTCTGTTCATCATTTATTAACAGGAATGAATTGCGCAACACCAGCATTGGATAAGGAACATTCACCGCTTCAAAAACTTTCTTCAGTTCCAGCCAGTACGCCACTTCTCCCCCGCCACCAATAAATGCGATATTGGGTAATACAGTTTCCTGGAAAACGCCTCTGAGAATTACGTTAGCACTAAACCGCTCCGGATGCTCCTCCAGCTCTTTTACTATTTCAGCTTCAGTAAAGCTAAGTTCTAAACTGCTAATGATAAACTGTTCTCCAACTTTTTCAATACGCTCCCTCTTGTTATCGATCAGGTAAAATAAATTGATTGCTCTGCCACTTGCCTGTACTTTATAGTATTTGCCTAATTCTTTCCCCGTGGCTTCTACTAAAGGGTGCGAAAAACCTTCCAGTAATTCTTTTTTAATAACGGGTGCAAAAGCTTTTTTTAATGAAGCATTATCTGGTATCAGTACAATAACACCAAATTCCCCAAACAATTTATTTACCAGTTCAAAAGTTGATTGTTGAATACTGTTGCCTTTTTTATAACAATCAATAAATAATTGAACAAGTTCTTTACCATTGGGCAGTACTGTTATTTGTCCATTAATTGCAGTGATGAGTTTCAAAAATTCATCATCCACTTTCATTCTTCCAACGGCACCCGTTTGTTTTGTTTGCCAAACCAGTTTATTCCCCTGTATGGTAATATTATTCAGTTCATCAAGGTCTGCATCTTCACTCCCCATATAATACACCGGTACAAAATCATATTGCGGCATTTCTTTTTTGAGTGTATCAGCCAGTTTTGCTGCATGTAAAATCTTGTACAGGAAATACAAAGGCCCGGTAAAAATATTTGGTTGATGAGCTGTGCAAATGGTAAACGTATCGGGTGATAAAAGCTTATGGATATTCTCTTTTACAGCATCTGTAACGGGGATGTTCTTATACTGATGTTGCAGCGCAGTAACCAGTAATTCCCGGTTGGTATTAACTTGTTTCCTGCTATCTATCGACTGGCAAATGCCATCGGGGGAAACAGGGTGTTTAAGAAAGGGGGTTAATTTTTCGTCACCGGCAACATAATCTGCCACGATATTCGAAAAAAAGCCTGTTTGTGCGTAAGACAACCTGGAAGCAGTAAAATTCATCTATATGATTTAAAATTCACCAAAAAACAGGCAACGAAAGTAGCAATTCTATGCAATAAGTACATAGTTTTACGTTATTAAGCGATCGCCAGGGAGTTTTAAACGAAACTTTTAACAAGCTTTTCAAAAATATCTATGAAGGCATTACTAACCCTCCTCATTATTTTAACCTCAACCTTTATTGTTTGGGCCGGCGACACTACCGGTACATGGGTAGGTACTATGGAGCACAAAGGTACCGGTACTACCAAAACTGTTTGGTATGTTAAAATGGACTTAACCGTAGAAGGCAGTAAATGCAATGGCACGATCACTTATGATTTTATGCAACGTAATAGTCCTTTAACCCTTTCTGTAAAATTCAGGGGTGAAGTACTCGAAAACACTCTTATTATTAACTATTATTCAAAAGATGTAAAAAAATCAGGAAGAGATGCGAGGGGAATTCTTTTGCAATTCAGGTACAACCTGGTACTCGTAAAAAATAAATTTACAGAACATATTTATGGAGATTACATTGGTTTATCCAAAGGGTTGATACCCGATAAAACAAAAGGGTATATCTATCTCGAGCCTTATAAAGGGGATGTAGAAGCCCTTACAAAAAAAATAGATATTAAAATTGATTCTTTAATCGCTGCAAAGGATAATCCACCTCCTGTAGCTGAGCCAGTTGTTGAAACAAAAACACTTCCTGCTGTAACAAACAAAGAATCGGTTACCCAAAAAAAGGAAGAACCTAAGACCGAAATAAAAGCTACCGTTAAAACCTTGCCGGAAAAACCAGTGGTATCTGCTCCTGTTGAAATGAAAAAGGATACACAGGTTATTGTAAAAGCACCGCCCATTATAATTAAAAAAGATACCGCCGTTGTAATAGCTCCTGTAAAAGAATTAAAACTTGACACAACCGCTCTGAGTGCTGCCAAAATAGAAGTGCAAACAAAATTGAAAGCAAGAGAAAATGTTGTAACTGACCGGGTAAATCTGGATACAGGTGAAGTTGTTGTTGAGTTTTACGATAATGGCACTATTGATGGCGATATTATTACTGTGATCCATAATAAATCGATCGAATTATCAAGTGCAACATTATCTGACAAACCATTACGGTTTAGTTTTCATATTGATTCACAAAACCCTTACCACGAAATTGTGATGTATGCCGAAAACCAGGGAACGATTCCACCCAATACAGCAATGATGATCATTACTTATGGCAATCAGCGTAAACAGGTGTTTTTAAGTGCCGATGATAAAAAAAGTGCAGTGGTCTTGCTGGAATTAAAAAAAGAATAAATTGCGTTTTGTAACCCTTTAGTGTACTCCTTACATTTCAGTTCTGTTTTCATTCCTTATTGTTTCGTACAAACCTCATCTGATTTTTTAATTGCCTTGTTATAATGGCAAGGCAGGAATTTATTAAGCAAAAAATTCAATGACAAAATTTATCGTATCCCGGTTTTTTATCTTTTTTGTGTTTGTAGTATTATTTTTTTCAAAAGCAAAGGCCTGGGGGCCGGATGGTCATACAATTGTAGCGAAAATTGCCATGCAGTTTGTAAAACCTGATGTAAAACAAAATATTCTTGACTTGCTGGATACTATGTCATTAAATACAGCAGCCAACTGGATGGACATTATGCGTTCCAACAGCGATTATGATTACATGAAGCCCTGGCATTATATTGATTTCCCCGCTAATAAAGAATATAACCCTTCGCTGGATGAAAATATAGTAAACAGGTTAGTGCTCACTTTTAATGAACTTAGGCATAAGAGAACTTTGTCTAAGGAACAAGTTAAAACTGACCTGCTCCTTCTCTTTCACCTAATGGGGGATTTACATCAGCCATTGCATACCGGCTACGATGATGATTTGGGTGGTAATAAAGTGGCAGTACAATATGATACTATTAAAACCAATCTGCACCATTTTTGGGATGAAGACATCATCCGTCTGAGAAATATAAGCCTTGAGGATTGTATGGCTTTGTACAGATCTATGAACAATGCAAAGGCTGACACCATCGAAGGTATTCATCCGGGAAAATGGATGAAAGAAACACGAAGCTATTTGGGAAATGTTTATCTCAAACAGGGTTTTATTGCTGACGATAAATATCTTGACGACAGTAAAGCGATCATTCAGCGTCAACTTTTAATCGCCGGTTTGCGTTTAGCTGATATGCTTAATAAACTCTTTACCTCCGAATCGCCTGTGCTGAATATGAAAGAAGTGGCAGCGAAATATGAAAATGGAATTGATGCGAAAGAGGCAGCCCAATATATTGGTAAAAAAGTAACAGCCTGTTCAAGGGTTTATGGTATAAGATCACTCGACAATGTAACTTTTATAAATGCAGGAGAACGTTTTCCCAACAGTACCCTAACTATTGTAATCTTTGCAAAAGAC
>JACPOD010000012.1 GCA_016185185.1 Sphingobacteriales bacterium
CCAATATCAAGAAAATGAAATCAAGGAAATATATTGAAGATTTGATTGCGAAGGGTGGAGCATCCCGATTTTAATCGGGAGGGCCCTGGGTTCGAGTCCCAGCGGGATCACAAAGGTTACCTCAAATGGGTAGCCTTTTTTGTTTTAAGGATTTGATACCTCATATTTCAGTATAACAGGTTAAATTTATCATCCTGATTTTACTGTATGAAAAAACTATTTGTTATTTGGGTACTGATTGTTTCAATTTTAATTACTGGTTGTATGACAAGCAAACCAAAGAAAATAATATTTTTTGGAGATTCCATAACACAACTCGGGGTGGATCCGGGTGGTTATATTGATTTGATTTATAAAAATTTTGTTGCCCAAAATAAGAGTGATAATTATGAACTGGTGGGCTCCGGCATCAGCGGTAATAAAGTATATGATTTGTATTTACGCTTGGAGGAAGATGTGCTTTCTAAAAAACCAGATATAGTGGTTATATGGATTGGTGTAAACGATGTATGGCATAAAGCTTCAATGGGCACCGGAACAGATGCAGACAAATTTTATAAATTTTATACAGCGCTTATTGAAAAGATGCTGGCCAAAAAAATAAAAGTGATTTTGGCTACTCCGGCTGTCATTGGTGAAAAATATGATAACACCAATGCCCAGGACGAAGATTTGAATTTATATTCGGATATCATCCGTAAAATGGCAGAGCAATATAAATGCGGACTTTGTGATTTACGGAAACTGTTTATGGACTATGAGTTAAAAAATAATAAAGCAAATGCAGAAGCAGGGATATTAACCGCCGACCGTGTACATCTAAATGCTGCGGGTAATGCTTTGGTGGCGGATGCAATGGCAAACATATTAAAATTACAATAGCAATGCACCATAAAATAAAAGTGTTTGATGATGTGGCTCTGTTGATGAGTCAATTTGGGTTTGCAATTCTTAAAGATGACATCAGCAGGCCATGGGGAGGTTTTTATGTAATTGATGAAACGCAGGCAGCAGCATTTGCCAAACATTTTTTTCCGGCAGAAGATTTGAAAGTTTATAAATCTCAGAGAAACTCAGCCCTAAAATTTTAATGGTGGCATCGGGCAAATGCTGAAGCTGGCAATACCATCACCGCCGTGGAGAAATATGGAGATGTATTGAAGGTGAAGTGGCGGGGCTACCAGTAACTCCGATGATGAAATGGAAAAACATATTTTAAAACACGGCGACAAAATAAAATTAAAGCAGGGCGAACACCACCGTCTTATTGGTTTGGTAAGCTGGGGGTTGTGGCAGAAATATGCAGCATAATGATGCCGCCAATTCTTGGGATGAAGATGATATTGTAAGGTTGCAGGATGATTTTTGGAGATGAGCAAGGTACTATATGATACTGTGATTATTATTGAAGTAAAAAAAATGAATGAATAATATTTGATAAATCATTTTTGCATTTCTTTTTTACTTCCGCTAAAAACATCTGTTAATCATATAAAGGCACAGCTTTTCCTCTCTTTTCTCAATCTTTTCTTTTTATAAATTCAGATGGGCTAATGCCAAACTGTTTTTGAAAATTGCGGCCAAAATGGGTGGAGGAGGTATAGCCAACCATTTCTGCAATTTCATTGATGTTATATTTCCCTTCGGTAAGCAGCAACGCTGCTTTTTTTAAACGGGTAATATTAATCACTTCATTGGGGGTTAAATCAGTAATCGCATTTAATTTCCTGTATAAAGTAGGCCGGCTCATATTCATGTATCTGGCTAAATGTTCCACATCCAAATTGGTGTCTTCAATATGTGCCAGTACAATTTCATGGAGTGTTTCCAAAAAATGTTCATCTGCTTTTGTATGCGCCATTGAATTGATATGCGCCAAAGGGGAGTTGGCAAAATATTCTTTTATTTTATTGCGGTTAACTAACAGGTTAGCAATTTGCACATGCAGGTGTTCCGGCGAAAAAGGTTTATCTATATACGCATCGGCGCCCAGTTCAAGCCCGTCAATTTTTGACTGCAGTGTATTTTTAGCTGTAAGTAATATAACAGGTATATGGCTGGTTTCAATAGTTGATTTTATAAGTTTGCATAATTCAAACCCATCCATCACCGGCATCATTACATCGCTGATGATAAGCTGGGCCGTTTCATTCTTCAGCAATTCGATTGCTTCCTGCCCATTATGTGCTTTTAGTATGGAGTATTTTTCACTTAAATCGCCGGTAAGGAATTCCAGGATTTCTTCATTGTCATCCACTATCAGTATAGCAGGTTTGGGTATCATTTTTTTCAGGCAATATTTAATCCGTTATTTTGATTAACAGGCAGGCTTAATACAAAAGTATTTACACCGTTATCTGTTTCCTTTAGCCAGATGTTTCCTTTGTGTAAATCCACCAGCGATCTGGTGAGTGCCAGGCCAATCCCGCTGCCTGCTTTATTCTGGTTTTCTTTTAACCGGTAAAAAGGGTTAAAAATTTTTTCTTTCATCTCCGGCGGTATAATATGCCCGTCATTACTGAATTCTATTGTAAAATTATTTTCATTTTCCTGCAACGGAAAAAGTTTAATATACACTTTATGTTTGCCATAGGTAAAAGCATTATACAAAAGGTTATTCAAAATTTTTTGAAACGAATCGGTATCCACCTCTGCCATCACTGCCTCATCGGGCATATTAAGGGTAAGCAGTATCTTTTTTTGTTCAGAAAGCGGCTTGAAACTACTGTGACGTTCATGCAGCAGTTCGTTAATATTTGTTCTTATAAAATACATACGCTGCCCGGTGGTTTCTATTTTCCTAAAATCAAGTATCTGGTTGGTAAGTTCCACCAGCCTGTCGGTATTGCGTTCCATTATTTTCAGGTGCTGTCCAATGTCAATATTATCACTGGCCTTTTTAATTATTTTTTCCATGGGTGCTTTTATCAATGTAAGCGGGGTTTTTATTTCATGCACCACATTGGTAAAAAATTCAATTTTAGCCTGGTATATTTCTTTTTCTTTTTCATGTTCCAGGTATTCTATGTGCCGCTTTGTTTTTTCTTTTAATTTATTATGGTAACTCCTGAAGAGGTAATAAATAATAAGCCCCGTTAATAAAATATAAATAATATAAGCCAGGGGGCTGGCCCAAAAAGGCGGCAATATTTTAATTTGCAGTTCAGTAATTTTTTCTGTCCATATACCACTGCTGTTAGCTGCTTTTACTTTAAAGGTGTAAGTGCCTGGTGATAAATTAGTAAAATAAACTTTACGGTTGGTTTTAAGATAGGTCCAGTCCTTATCAAGCCCTTCCATAATGTACTTGTACTCTGTCATTTCGGGGGCTGTAAAACTTAAGGCGGCAAAATCAATATTAAATGATGACTGTTTATACGTTAGTTCAATACTTTGCGTGTAAGAAATCGCTTTATGTAAAGAATGGGGCCCGGTATTAATGGATAATTCTTTGTCATTAATGTAAAAGCCGGTAATAAAAAGGGGAGGTACAAAATTATTAGTAACAAATAAACCAGGGTTAAAACGGATTAATCCCTTTGCACTGCCAAAATACATGTTACCGGTTGAGTCTTTATATCCCGAATTATAATTAAACTGGTTACTCAGTAATCCGTTGGCCGTTGTATAAACCATTATTTTTTTTGAGGCGGGTGCAAACGAAACCAGCCCCTTTGAAGTAGTTATCCATAATTGCTGTTTACCATCTTCCAAAATTTTAAAAATAGTATTGCTGGGAAAACCTTCGTTGGCGGTATAATTCGTAAACGAACTGTCAGCTGTGTTAAATTTGCACAAACCACCGCCTTCCGTTCCAATCCACAAATCCCGGCTGGCTGTTTCAAAAATGGTGGTTACAGAATTACTGGATATTCCCTTTTTATTTTGTGGCTGGTAAATAAAGTTCTCACTTTTTTTGGTGGCTGCATCATAATAAAACAATCCATTCCCTAATGTGCCAATCCACAGTACCCCGTTTTTATCTTCAGTAATAGCATGTATAAAACATTGCGAAGGGATTTCCGGAATAATATCAAAACTTTTACTGGCTTCATTAAAACGGTATAAACCCTGCCTGGTGCCAATTAAAATATCCCCCTTACGGGTTTGATAAATAACCACAATAAAATTACTCCTAAGCGTTTCAGCATTACTGTTACCGGGATAACGTTTTATTACCCTGCCGGTTTTTATATCCATTATATCAAGCCCATGTTCAAAAGTGCCAATCCACAATTCATTTCCCCTTGCTAATAAACCATGGATATTGGGATAGGAAATATCGCCCCTGGCGCCAGTTGGTTTGTATTGGGTAAAGAGCCCGGTTTTTTTATTAAGTTTGTTCAGTCCTGCATCCTCTGTTCCTACCCACACATTTTCATATTTGTCTTCGCAAATTTCACGTACTGCATTACCGCTTAGTGAATAGGTATTATAATCCGGAAAAAATTTTTCAAAGGTGGCATATTGTTTTGGATAATAATTAATACCGCCAAAATAAGTGCCGGCCCAAATGCCCCCTTCTTTATCACGGCACAAAGTGTACACGGCATTATCCGAAACAGAATAAGGGTTGTTATATTGTTTTTTTAAGTTGACAGATTGGCCGCTAATCGTATTGTAAATAAAAATACCCGACTCTGTAGCCATCCAAAATTCGGTGAGTGAGGTTTGTACAAAATCCCTGGCAAATATTTCTGTTTTATCGGGGTTATAAGTAAGTATGTCCTTATAAGAAAAATCTTTAAGGTCAAATACCTTTACACCATAGTTAGAAGTGCCAACGAAAATTGACTGCTGGTTGGTTGCATAAATTTTCTCAATCCATTTTGGGGAAGAATAAATGGAATGAGAAAAAAGATTGTAAGGAGTAAATGAATCTGTTTGTTCATTATATTTTTCCAGGAAACCATTGGCTGTTGATGCCCACACTAAATTATGTTGGTCAATACAAATTGAAGTGGCAGCAAAATAATCACGGGTTGAAAAGGAATGTATTTTTTTGTTTTTTTCATTATAATTCATCAATGTTTGTCCGGCTACAAACCAAATATTTCCATTGCTGTCTTTTTTTATATCCCTTATTTCTTCACTTGTTTTATAAAGTGCCGTAAAATTTTCGGTTACGGAGTTATAGCGGTATAAACCATTACGGGTGCCGGCATATAAAATATCGTCCTTATCAATATACAGGCTGCGTATAAAATTATCGCCTATACTAAGGGAATCATCGGGGTTATTTCTAAACACTTTAAAAGTATATCCATCAAAGCGGTTTAGCCCATCTTTTGTTCCCATCCAAAAAAAGCCACGTTTGTCTTGGGCACTGCAAAAAACGGTGTTGTTAGATAAGCCCTGTTCTACCTGGTAATGCCTGAAATAAAAGGATTGCCCTCTAAGTTTTATAGTAATAAAAAATGAAACTGATATGAGGAATAAACACTTTTTCATGCAGTTTAAATAAGCTTATCGAATGGAAGCATTACAAATATAACTACCTTTTTTGCTGAAATTTTTATTCTTCTTTTTTACAGAACCAATTATTACTATAAAAAAAGGTTGAGACTTTTTGATGAATTTATGATACAAAATATTGTCTCTTTTAAAAATAATAACTCAAACTTTATGGCTTCAACCGATTGCTGTGAGCTATACTATTACAATAAAAAAGATTGTCAGGGTGTTTTTAGTAACCTCCATTGGTAAATATTGCCTGGAAACAAATCATCTTTCCTCATTATTTAAGCTTTTACCGTTTTTAAAAATAAGATTAGTTATACCATCTATTTCCAAACTAAAAACTGCGAAAAAATGAAACAGAAAAGACGACTGTGTAAACTTGCCATTAACACCGCTATTGCTATTTTGCTCAGCATAAGTGTTTTTGCACAGCAGGTAGTAAAGGGTACTTTGAAATCCCCCACAGGCGAACCATTGTCAGGTGCTACCGGGCGGCGCTGCAAAGATTGACATCAGGGGTGCCGGAACTTTTGCCAATAATAACCCATTGTATATAATTGATGGTATGTACAGCGATGCCACTCCTGATTTTAATCCGAGTGATATTGAATCCATACAAATATTAAAAGATGCTTCTGCTGCGGCTATTTACGGGAGCCGGGCCGCTAATGGCGTCATCATCATTACCACCAAAAAAGGTAAATCCGGTCCATTAGTACTAAGCGGTAGTATAAAAGCAGGTGTACAAGCTGTACATAAGCGTTATGATATGATGGATGTAAATGAATACCGGGCATTGGCTACCAGCCTTTACCAGGCAGGTGGATTAACAGTACCCACTTCACTCAGCACAGAATTTGATCCGGCTATCAATACCAACTGGCAAAAAGAATTTTTGCGTACAGGTGCCGTTGGTGAGTATAATCTTTCATTATCAGGTGCCATAAAAAAAGTAAACTTCTATATAAGCGGGAACCATTTCAGCAATAAAGGACCGGTGATTGACAATAGTTTTTCACGCAGCGGTTTACGTATCAATACCAATACTAAGTTTGGCCGCTTTACCATAGGACAGAATGTTTTATTTAGCTGGACAAATGAAGACCCGATTGCCAATGCAGGGGTGGGTGTAAATCCTTTTGTGGATATGATTTCCATGCCACCTGTAGTGCCACTAAAGGGTAGCCGTTATATTAGCCCGGAGAACCCAGAGGGTTGGGGTATAGGATTAAATAATGCCTATCTCAGTACACTTACTGCTAATGTACCCGCTCTTCAACGGTTAGATCAGTTCGAACAAAGAAATTTTAAAATCCGCGGCAATGCATTTCTTGATTTCAGGATTGCGAAAGGTTTAATTTACCGTTTCAATTTTGGTTTGGAAAAAACTGTTGATAAAGGTGAAGGCACCCGCAGCCCGGGTACAGTGCGGCAGGGCACACCTTCTCCTAATAATAACCAACCGGCAAGTTTCAGGAGCAGGGGCGAATTTAAATCAACATTGTTTGAACATACCGTTAACTATGATGAAACCTTTGGCAACCACAAAATAAGTGCTGTTGCCGGTATAAGCCTTCAGCGGTTTGATAACCCTATTTTCCGTTATACAACCATTGGAACAAATCCCACCAGCGAAGATCCTTATACAGAAAAGTCAAACTTCATTGGTATCCTTGGCAGGGTAAATTACAGCTATAAAGAAAAATATTTAACCAGTCTTACCTTTCGCCGTGACGGAAGTTCCAAGTTCAGTAAGAATTACCGCTGGGGAAATTTCCCATCTGCTTCTGTGGCATGGCGTATCTCCAAAGAAAATTTCTGGAAGGTGAATGCCGTAAATGATTTGAAACTGCGGGCATCATATGGCTCATTGGGTAATTCTGAATTTTTAAATGCATGGATGTATTATGCTCAAATCAATCCATTTCCCAAAGCGGTTTTTGGACCTAATGAAGTGGAACAGCTTGGTGCCATCGTAACAAAATTAGCCAACAGTGACCTGCGGTGGGAGCGGAAGAACACCACCAATATTGGTTTGGAAGCTGCTTTCCTAAACAGCCTCTTTACACTCTCGGCCGATTATTTTATTGCTAAAACAAAAGATGTACTAATTGACCTGCCTATAAACCTTACTACCGGCAATGCCGGAGGCAACCCGGCAGTGAATGCAGCCTCTCTCCGTAACAATGGTTTTGAGTTAGCGTTAACTTACCGACCTAAAACTGCTAAGGATTTTAAATGGGATGCTACTTTAAATTTTACTACTATCCGAAATAAAGTAATTGCTTTTGGTAACCAAAGTACCAAGTACACACAGGTAGGTGATGCCCGCACACAGTTAGGCAGATCAATTGGCGAATGGTATGTGCTAAAAACAGATGGAATATTTCAAAGCCAGGCAGAGATTGATGCATATAAAGGAAAAACAGGACAGGTGCTGCAACCCTGGTCAAAGCCCGGTGATATTCGTTATATTGATGTGGATAATGATGGGGTAATTGATCTGGATAAAGACCGTTACTATGCGGGAACCCCCTGGGCTAAATGGGAAAGCGGGTTATTACTGAATTTCAATTACAAAAATTTTAGCCTTAATATGCAATGGTATGCAGTGGTGGGTAATAAATTATATAACCGCCCGCGTTATACGGTTGACCGTATGGATCAAAATACCAATTTCCGCAAAGGCGCTACTTTCTGGACACCGCAAAACCCAAGTACAGAGTGGCCACGGGCTGCTATTGGCGCACCCGATCAGGGCATACAGTTTAATGTTTTACCACAAAGCGACCGCTGGTTAGAAAATGGCAGCTACCTGCGCCTGCGTAACCTTGAAGTAGCATATACATTTAATAAAAATCAATTAAAGCGGATTGGTTTTAATGAATGCCGTGTTTTCCTGAGTGGCCAAAACCTGCTGACAATTACTAAATACAAAGGCCTTGACCCGGATATTACCGGTGTAAATATTTTTGAAAGGGGACTTGATAATGGTCAGTATCCGGCACTGCGTATTATATCCGCAGGGGTGAGGTTTGGTTTATAAACTATCTAATTCATTATTCAATTTACAGCAATGAAAAAAATAATTAAATTTTGTTTGGCAACCACACTGATGGTATCCGTTAGTTCCTGCAAAAAATATCTTGATTTGGATATTGCAAATCCAAACCGTGTAGATGAATCTAATTTCTGGAAAACCGGTGCAGATGCACTAAAAGGTATCAATGCGGTGTATGGAAATTTTTACCGCAATGGTTCACCCGGTTCCCGCTGGACACCTTTTTATTTTGATATCCGTTCGGATGATGGATATTCCACCAGCCCCTGGAATGAATTAAGAAGTGTGGGTGCATTGAATATAACACAATATAGTTTTGAAGTAAACTACGATACCTGGTGGCATCATTGGCGTGGCGTGTACAGGGCCAACCAGGTATTGGCAAACGTTCCGGCTATTACAATGGATGAAACACTTAAAAAGCAATATATAGGCGAAGCAAAATTTTTAAGGGCGGTTTATTATTATAATCTAGTTACTATATGGGGTAATATCCCATTGATACTTCAACCCTCTAAACCCGATGATAAACCATCACAGGTACCGCAAGAGCAGGTGTGGGCACAAATTGAAAAAGATTTAACTGAAGCTGCCGAAGCACTTCCAACCTCCTATACTGGTGATGAAATTGGAAGGGCTACAAAAGGTGCAGCTTATGGTTTATTGGGCAGGGCGTATCTGCAGCAAAAAAAATATCAGCAGGCAGTTACTGCATTACAATGGTTAATCACCGGTCCTGGTCAGGCACTTTATGACCTTGTTCCCAATTTTGCTGATAACTTTAAACACACCACAGAAAATAATAAAGAGTCGGTATTTGAAATACAATTTAAAATGCGTCCCGAAAATGGTGGCGATGATGGCCCTACTTCCAATGTAGGCACCAGCCGTGCCCCTTTCTTTGCACCTCCAGGTCATGGTTTTAGTGATGCTAATATGCAACGCTGGGTGGTTCAGGAATTTTTAAAAGAGCAAACAGCAACAGGTGAACGGGACCCACGGCTTGCCGCAACAGCATTATACGATTCAACAGATGAAAGAGGACCCGATTTCACCATTGTATATGGCTCTACATTTACTTCTAAAAACTATGATAATAATTTTAAGAACAGGGTTTGGTACCATAAGTATTTAGATGATTATTTCCGTATTAACCAGTTTGAAGTTTTTAACAGCCCTATTAATTTTCGTTTAATACGCTTTTCTGATGTATTGCTCATGTATGCAGAAGCATTAAATGCATCGGGACAAACCGCTGCTGCTTATCCTTATATTGACCGTGTGCGCCAACGGGCGGGTATGAAAACATTAACTGTTGCAATGCCGGGATTAACCCAGGCACAGTTTCAAAAACAATTAGAACACGAAAGGATTGTGGAATTAACGGGTGAATCGCTCCGTTGGAATGATTTGGCCCGATGGGGATATTTTGATGATGCAGCAAAACTGGCTGAATTAAAAGCAAGGGATGCCGAATTTAATAATTTTATTATTGGCAGAAATAAATATATGCCTATCCCGCAAACTGAAATTGACATTAATCCTAATTTAAAACAAAACCCCAAATGGTAATTTAATTTGACGGGAGATTTCCTGAAGACAAAAATGGTGTATCATTAATAAATAAAACGTTTATTACTGTTTGTTGTTACCTGAATAAAAATAAAAACACAGTATTATGAAATTGATTAAGCCTTTTGCCCTGCTGCTTTTATTTACAGTTATGGCAGTTGAGGTAACAACAGCACAATCAAGAACAGTATGGCCGGAAAAAAAGGCAAATGACTGGTATGCACAACAACCCTGGCTGGTGGGTTGTAATTTTTCACCCAGCACAGCCATTAATCAGTTAGAAATGTGGCAGGCCGAAACTTTTGATACAGCCACCATCAATAGGGAACTTGGTTGGGCAGCTTCTATAGGTATGAATTGTGTACGTGTTTTTTTACACGATTTATTATACCAGCAGGATGCAGATGGTTTTCTTAAACGGATGGATATTTTTTTAGCTATAGCTCAGCGCCATCATATAAAAGTAATGTTTGTACTGTTCGATTCTGTATGGGATCCTTTTCCAAAATTGGGTAAGCAAAAAGAACCCACGCCGCATGTACATAATTCAGGCTGGGTACAAAGCCCCGGTGTAAAAGTTTTATTAGACAGTTCACAATATCCAAGACTGGAAGAATATGTAAAATCAGTGGTAAAATATTTTAAAGACGATGGCAGGATACTTGCATGGGATGTATGGAACGAACCTGATAACCTTAACCCCGGAAGTTATGGAAAATACGAACCCAAAAATAAAGGATTGATTGTGGCGCCTTTATTAAAAAAAGTATTTGTATGGGCAAGGACTGTTAACCCATCGCAACCGCTTACATCGGGAATATGGTTAGGTGACTGGAGCACACACCAAAAATTAAAAATTTGGCAAAAGGTTCAGCTTGAACAATCGGATATAATCAGTTTTCATAATTATGATGCCCCCGCCGAACTGGAAAAACGTATAAAACAATTAAAGCGCTATGGCCGCCCAATGCTCAATACAGAATATATGAGCCGGGGCAATGGAAGTTTTTTTGAAGGTTCCTTACCCATTTTTAAAAAATATAATGTAGCGGCTTTTAACTGGGGATTGGTTGCCGGTAAAACCAACACCATTTATCCCTGGGATAGCTGGGAAAAGAAATATACCGGCGAACCCAAATTATGGTTTCATGATATTTTCAGGGCAGATGGTACACCGTATAAACAGTCAGAAGTAAATTTTATTAAAAAGATTACCGGGGAAAAATAATTTTTTAAAATGAATTTTCAGCTAAGCAGCAAAGAGTCATAATCAACTAACTCCTTAACCCTTCTCCTTATGGAGAAGGGGCGGGGTTGAAAAATAATTGCCGTTATGCTTTCATACATAAAAAAATATATCATTCTAACAGTGATACTAACTGCAGTTTTTCTTTTCCCCTTTTGCGGAAAGAAAGGCGGGGGTACAGTAAACCCGCCACCTCCGCCACCGGCCGGTAAAACATTTACTAATCCAATCATCAATGGCTCCGACCCCTGGGTTTTTCAAAAAGATGGTTTTTATTATTACACGCAAACATCGGGAAACAAAGTGGCTTTATGGAAAACAACTGCCATCACCAAAGTTAACAGTGCAGTAAGCACAACTATTTTTTCACCAACTGGTGGCACTGCTAATTCATCCAATATCTGGGCGCCTGAAATACATTTTTTAGATGGTAAATGGTATGCGTATTATACTGCCGGTTCAGGGCCCGATGAAACACAACGTACATGGGTTTTAGAAAACAGTAATGCCGACCCAACAACAGGAACCTGGGTTGATAAAGGACGCATCTTTACCACCGATGCAGATTTTTGGGCTATTGACGGAACCGTGCTTGAATATAATGGCAGTAAATATTTTTTATGGAGCGGCCGGCCTAACCCCGCCGTTCAAAATCAAAATATTTATATCGCAAAAATGATCAATGCCTTTACATTACAATCACCCGCCACTATGCTTAGTAAACCTGAATTATCGTGGGAAATAAATGGCGGGCCGGTTAACGAAGGACCGGAGATTTTAAAAAATAAAGATGGGAAAGTTTTTCTTATTTACTCTGCCAGCGGATGCTGGACGGATGATTATGCATTGGGCATGCTTACATTAAAAGATGGTGGCGACCCTTTAATACTTGCAGACTGGACAAAGAATGCACAACCGGTTTTTACAAAAAAACCAGATAGTAAAGCTTTTGGCCCCGGGCATAATTCATTTTTTAAATCTCCTGATGCTAAAGAAGACTGGATAATCTATCATGCCAATACCAACAGTAATGAAGGATGTGGCGATAAAAGAAATGTACGCATACAAAAATTTACATGGAATGCAGATGGCACCCCCAACTTTGGTGTGCCCGTTGCAACGGGTTTAGCTATTACTGTTCCATCGGGGGAATAAAGTGGTTGTTCAGCTAAATAATTATGTTCATTTTTTTCTAACAACAATAAAAAAAGAATGCAGATAAACAAAGTAGCAGCAGGTATCGCCGAAAAATTCAGGCAGGCTTTTAACAGCGAACCATTAGTGGTTCGTTCCCCCGGCCGTGTTAATTTAATTGGTGAACATACGGATTATAATGGCGGCTTTGTATTACCGGCTGCTATTGATAAAGCAGTATATGTGGCATTGGGAAAATCAAATGATGATATGTGCCAGTTTATTGCAGCCGATATGCAGGAACAATATTCGGGTAATATTAATAACCTCAAAAAAATTGAAAGGCATTGGTACGATTATATAAATGGGGTGGTGGACCAGTTGCAGAAAGCCGGTTATACTATTCCCGGTTTTAACTGTGTTATTGGCGGCGATATACCAACGGGTGCAGGCATGTCCTCATCCGCTGCTGTTGAATGTGCAGTGTTGTATGCACTCAATGAAACTTTTCATCTTAAACTCGATACACTCAGCATGGTAAAGCTGGCGCAAAAAGCAGAAAATGAATATGTGGGGGTGCAATGCGGTATTATGGACCAGTTTGCCAGTATGTTTGGAAAAAAGGGCAATGTAATAAAACTCGATTGCCGTTCGCTGGAATTTGAATACACACCCTTTGTTACTGATGATATTAAAATTGTATTATTTGATACCAATATAAAACATTCACTCGCTTCTTCCGAATACAATACCCGCAGGCTGCAGTGCGAAACCGGCGTGGCCATGATTCAGGAATTTCATCCGCAGGTAAAAACTTTGAGAGATGCAAATATGGATATGCTTA
Organism: Sphingobacteriales bacterium; assembly: GCA_016185185.1. Classification (GTDB taxonomy): domain Bacteria; phylum Bacteroidota; class Bacteroidia; order Chitinophagales; family Chitinophagaceae; genus AWTP1-9. The sequence continues at coordinate 13,318 of JACPOD010000012.1, forward strand.
CTAAATATGTATTGCCAAAAGATAAAGTGGTGTATGATAGGTGCCGCTATGTAGTGGAAGAAATACAACGCCTGCAGGCTGCTTGTATTGATTTAGTACATAATGACAGAGTTGCTTTTGGAAAAAAGATGTACGCCACACATGAAGGTTTGAGTAAACTGTATGATGTTAGTTGCAGGGAATTGGACTTCCTGGTGGAGTTTGTAAAAAATGAAAAAGCAGTATTGGGCGCCAGGATGATGGGTGGCGGCTTTGGCGGCTGCACTATTAATTTAATAAAGGAAGGTGCCATAGCAGAAATTGCTGCCCGTATTGCAAAAGCATACCAGGATGCTTTTAATATGGAAATGAAAATGTATGTAACACAAATTGAAGACGGGACAAATATTATAAATGTGCACCACTATGCCGCTCAGCTTTAATATAAAAGAACATCCGCATAAGCGGTTAAATATACTTACCGGCGAATGGGTATTGGTATCGCCGCACCGTACCAAACGTCCCTGGCAGGGAAAGATGGAAACAATAGCTGCTGATAAAAGACCAGCTTATGATGCCGGTTGTTATTTATGTCCCGGAAATAAACGTTCAGACGGTACAGTTAATCCTGCTTATATAAAACCTTATGCATTCACCAATGATTTTTCTGCTTTGCTAAAAGATACACCGGATGGTTCTTATAATAATGATGATTTATTGCAGGCTGTAAGTGAAAAAGGTATTTGCCGGGTAATTTGTTTTTCACCGCAACACAACCTTACTTTATCACAGATGGAATTAAATGATATTGTAAAGGTGATTGAATTATGGCAGGAAGAATTTATTTCATTGGGCAATGAACACTGGATAAAATACATCCAGGTTTTTGAAAACAAAGGGGAGATAATGGGCTGCAGCAACCCGCATCCGCACGGGCAAATTTGGGCACAGGCCAATTTGCCGGTTGAAATAAATAAAGAAACCATACAGCAAAAAAAATATTTTGAAGCCAACAGTAAAAGTTTATTGGGCAGTTATTTAAATATTGAATTAGAAAAGCAGGAACGTATTGTTTATGCCAATGAAAACTTTGTTGCCTTAGTTCCTTTTTGGGCAGTATGGCCTTACGAAACAATCATTATCAGCCGCAGACAGGTTAAAAATATTTTGGAATTTAATGAGTATGAAAAAAAATCGCTGGCCGATATTTTACAAAAGCTAACTATCCGTTACGATAATTTATTTGAAACCTCTTTTCCCTATTCAGCCGGGATGCATCAAAGCCCGGTTAATGATGGGGAACATAATGAGTGGCACTGGCATATGCATTTTTATCCGCCACTGTTACGCAGTGCAACGGTAAAAAAGTTTATGGTGGGTTACGAAATGCTGGCCAATCCCCAGCGGGATATTACACCGGAGTGGGCGGCCGAAAAATTAAGGAACCTGGCAGATGTACATTATACTAAACAAAAAGAATTAGCATAACAGCAATGAACAAAAGAGTATTAGTTACCGGTGGATTAGGTTATATAGGTTCACATACCGTAGTAGAATTATTGCAATCCGGTTATAATGTGGTGATTGCAGATGATTTAAGCAATTCAAAGGAATTTATTTTGGACAGGATAGAAATGATTACCAAACAACGGCCTGTATTTTATTGTATTGATTTGTGTGAGGCAGATGCCGTAAAAAATTTGTTTGATAAAGAACATTCTTTTGATGTTATCATTCATTTTGCTGCTTTTAAAGCCGTGGGTGAATCGGTGGTACAGCCATTAAAATATTTTCAAAACAATTTAGTTTCCCTGCTTAACCTGCTGCGATGTATGGATGGGCATTGTATCAATTTTGTATTTTCTTCATCCGCTACAGTTTATGGTGAACCGCAGGAGCTGCCTTTAAAAGAAACCACTCCTTTAAGTAAAGCATTATCAGCCTATGGAAGCACCAAACAAATGGGCGAAGAAATTTTGGAGAAAGTGGCGGCGGCAGGAAAAGTACAGGTAATATCGCTCCGGTATTTTAATCCGGTGGGTGCACATTCTTCTGCTTTAATTGGTGAACTGCCATTAGGCACACCTAATAACCTGTTGCCTTTTGTGGCGCAAACGGCTATGGGCAAACAAAAACAATTAACGGTTTATGGCGATGATTATGATACACCCGATGGAACCTGTATAAGGGATTATATCCATGTGGTGGATTTAGCCAGGGCCCATGTAGTAAGCTGCAACCGGCAGGTGGAAAAAAATAATCAATCTGCTTACGAAGTTTTTAATATTGGCACCGGCAAAGGTTTATCGGTAATGGAAGTAATAAAAACTTTTGAAAAAGAAAACCAGTTGAAATTAAATTATATTGTTGGGCGGAGGAGAAGTGGGGATGCGGCATCGGTATATGCAGATGTTGAAAAAGCCCATACTGTTTTACAATGGAAAGCAGAAAAAGATATAGTGGATATGGTAAAAGATGCCTGGCGATGGGAATCAGCATTACAGTTACAGGCCGTTGAAAAATAAATTCATCATCAATCAATCTTTCTTCATGAATAATTTTAAAACTATTTTTTGGATGTTATTAGTGGCTGTTGTAAATGGCTGTAATAATGAAACCGCTAAAACAACTGAAGAAAATACAAACCGGAATAAAGAAGCTATGGAAATAAAATTGCCTGATGCAGCCGCTTACCGGCAAACTATTGATGGTAAATCCACCAATCTTTATATTTTAAAAAATAAAAATAATATGCAGGCGGCCATCACCAATTATGGCGGAAGGTTAGTAAGCCTTTTAGTGCCGGATAAAAATGGAAAATTAACCGATGTAGTGGTGGGGTTCGACAGTGTGCAGCAATATATATCATCTTCCGAACCTTATTTTGGCGCCACTATTGGCCGCTATGGTAACCGTATAGCCAAAGGGAAGTTTACATTAGATGGCGTGCAGTATACTTTAGCAACCAATAATGGCACCAATCATTTGCATGGCGGTAAAAAAGGTTTTCAATATGTGGTATGGGATGCCAAACAAATTGGCGATACCATTTTAGAGCTGACTTATTTATCAAAAGATATGGAAGAAGGTTATCCCGGAAATTTAAATGTAAAAGTGGTTTATACATTAACAGGTGACAACGAATTGAAATTGGATTACAAAGCAACTACTGATAAAAAAACGGTTATCAATCTAACCAATCATGCTTTCTTTAATTTAAACGGGCAGGGTAGTGGCGCCATCAACAACCACCTGCTGATGATTAATGCCAGCAGCTATACACCTGTTGATTCTACTTTAATACCCACTGGTAAAATAGAACCCGTTGCCAATACCCCTTTTGATTTTAGTAAACCCACCACCATCGGCGCAAATGTGGAAGCAGAGAATGTTCAATTAAAAAACGGAAAAGGGTACGACCATAATTTTGTACTCAATGCCAATAACGGAACGGGTCTTAACCTGGCAGCAACTGTACTGGGCGATCAAACAGGAATTTATATGGAAGTGTTTACACAGGAACCGGGCATACAGTTTTATGGCGGAAATTTTATGCAAAGCAAAAACACCATTAAAGGTGGTGCCAAAGATGATTTTCGTACAGCCTTTTGTTTAGAGACACAACATTTTCCTGATTCACCTAATCAGCCTTCTTTTCCATCTACTATTTTGGAATCGGGCAAAGAATATAAAACAAGTTCTGTATATAAATTTTCGGTAAAAAAATAATTGCTTCATTTTTTACAGGTATAAAATGAAAAAAAATATATCGGTTACTTTCGTTACACTTCTAACAATTTTGTTTTGTGGTATAGCCAATGCCCAGGATACAAAAACTTTTACCAATCCATTATTGCCCTCCGGTCCCGACCCCTGGTGTATTTATAAAGATGGTTATTACTATTATACTAATACTACCGGTAACAATATCACTATCTGGAAAACAAAAAATATTGCAGATTTAAAAACAGCCCAAAAGAAAATTGTTTTTACCCCACCGGCAACAGGGCCTTATTCAAAAGAATTATGGGCGCCGGAAATCCATTTCCTCTATGGCAAATGGTATATTTATTTTGCTGCTGATAGTGGAAATAATATTGACCACCGTATATGGGTGCTGGAAAATAGCACTGCTGACCCATTGAAAGGCAAATGGGAGATGAAAGGAAAATTAACCACGCCGGATGATAAATGGAGTATTGACGGTTCGTCATTTGAACATAAGGGAATGATGTATTTTATCTGGTCAGGGTGGGAAGGAGATGTAAATGAGCAGCAGAATATTTATATCGCAAAAATGAAAAACCCGTGGACGATTGAAGGTAAACGGGTAAAAATATCTTCACCAGAATTAGATTGGGAAAAACATGGCGATTTAAATAATCCCAATGATGTGCCGCATGTAAATGTAAATGAAGGCCCGGAAGTATTAAAACATGGTAATAATTTGTTTCTTATTTATTCAGCCAGTGGTTGCTGGACGGATTATTATGCATTGGGTATGTTAACCGCTTTGGCTGAAAGTGATTTGATGGATGCTGCCTTCTGGAAAAAATCACCACAACCGGTATTTAAACAATCCGTGGAAAATGAAGTGTATGCCCCCGGGCATAATTCTTTTTTTAGATCACCCAATGGTAAAGAGGATTGGATATTGTATCATGCCAATGACAAACCGGGACAAGGCTGTGGCGAATTCCGTTCGCCCCGTGCCCAGAAATTTATTTGGACAAAAGAGGGTGTGCCCCATTTTGGTGTGCCGGTAAAAAAAGGCGTTCCATTAAAAATCCCTTCAAAATAAAGAACTAAACTTATATTGATATCCCAATCACCATAACAACAACGCTGTATGAAACAGTTACAAACTTCCGATTACATAGTATTTCTTATTTATTTTTTAGCTGTATCTGGTTATGGTTATTGGGATTACCGTAGAAAAAAAACAGCATAAACAAGTTCCACCGATTTTTTTTTAGCAGAAGGGCAATTAACCTGGTCGGCCATTGGTGCCTCCCTGATTGCTTCTAATATTTAAGCCAAACAATTTATTGGTATGAGTGGAAATGGGTTTCGGTTAGGGTTGGCTATATCTTCTTACGAATGGCTGGCAGGAGTATCCTTAGTTATTGTATCATGATTGGGCTTGCCGTATTTGCATTAATAATTACACTGGGCGGGATGAAAGTAATTGGTTATACCGATGTAATACAGGTATTGGTATTAATAGCAGGTGGTTTAATAACTTCTTATATAGCCCTCACCGTGGTGAGCGAAAAATTTGGTTATGGTAAAGATGCATTGGCAGGGTTTAACCAACTATTAAAAACAGCACCTGATCATTTTAAAATGATATTTGATAAGCCAGTTGCCGGTTCGTCGCAACAGGAAATAAATCATTATTCCAGTTTACCGGGATTAGCAATGCTGGCTGCAGGTATGTGGGTGGCAAATTTAAATTACTGGGGTTGCAATCAATACATTACCCAAAGGGCTTTAGGTGCTAATTTAAAAAAAGCCAGGACCGGGATTTTATTTGCAGCTTTTTTAAAACTGATGATGCCGTTGCTGGTGGTACTGCCTGGTATAGCGGTTTATGTACTGCATCAAAACGGGGAACTGCAGCAGCAGATGTTAACCAATGGCGAATTAAGGGAAGATAATCCTTACTCAGCCGTGCTTGGATTTTTACCAACAGGGTTACGGGGGTTGTCAATGGCTGCATTAACAGCGGCTATTGTTGCCTCCCTCGCCGGTAAGGCCAATAGCATTTCTGCCATTTATACATTAGGTATTAAAAAAAAATATATTAAGAAGGATGCGGAAGAAAAGAAATTAGTATGGATGGGGAGTATGGTGGTGATAACTGCATTAATCATTGCCATCATTGTTAACTGGAAAGATGCATTGGGTATTGGCGGTAAAGGCGGGTTTGAATTTATGAAGAAATATACCGGGTATATTTCACCAGCTATCTTTCCCGTTTTTCTATTGGGTTTCTTCTGGAAAAAAACAACTTCCAAAGCAGCTATTACAGGAATTATCGGCGGCGTTTTATTAGCCATCTTGTTCGATATATTTTTACCGGGCATTGCCGGTAACGATACGATATTATATACAGCATATCCAACTGGTGGTGGATATGACATACCATTCCTTATACAGATGGGCTGGGTATTTTTCTTTACTTCCATTTTAATTATAACGGTGAGTTTATTGGATGCAAAAGGCCGGGCACATATACATGCACTGGAAGTGGATAAGAGTTTGTATAAAGTAACACCGGGTATAATGACGGTGATTATAATTTTATTGATACTGATAGCAGGATTATATATACGTTTCTGGTAATTGATGTTGTACAGTGAAGCTCCGGCTACACGGCAGGTGTACAGCGAAGCTCCAGCTTCGCTAATAAATCAATAAAAACTGTTGTTATCTGCCAGCATAAAAAACTTTTATAACAAGAAAGGATTTTAACCGAATTAATTTCATCAGCCCTTCACATTTTCAAACCATTAAAAAAGCGGAGAAAATTTTTCTCCGCTTTTTATTGAAACAATAGAAATTATTAAGCCATCACAATCTCATCTTTACCAGATTTACTGTATTCATCCACCAACTTCCTCTGAATTTCAAATGGTACCGTTGCATATTCAGCAAAAGTCATTTTGAATTTTGCACGGCCCTGAGTTAGAGAACGCAGCGTGGAGCAATAATCACTCAACTCTGCCAAAGGAACACGGGCATTGATCTTTGAAAAATGTCCTTCACTGTTCATCCCTTCCACAATACCTCTTCTTGTTTGCAGATCACCCATTACGGTACCCGTTAAATCATCGGGACTCAATACTTCCACTTCGTAAATAGGTTCAAGCAATTGAGGATCGGCCTGCTGAAATGCCTGGCGGAAAGCTTGTAATCCTGCTATTTTGAAAGAAATATCATTGCTGTCAACAGGGTGCATTTTACCATCATACACACACACCCGTACATCTCTTACATAAGAACCCGTTAATGGACCTTCATGCATTTTTTCCATTACTCCTTTTAATATCGAAGGAAGAAACCTGGTATCAATAGCACCACCAACGATACAATTAAAGAAAACAAGTTTGCCACCCCAGTCTAAGGGATGTTCTTCTCTGCCACGAACATTTAATCCTTTGGGATCAGGCATGCCTTCATACCAGGGTTCTATCCGCATAAATACTTCACCAAATTGCCCCGCACCACCCGATTGTTTTTTATGACGATAGGTAGATTCAGCCATTTTGCGAATAGTTTCCCGGTAAGGAATCCTTGTTTTGGTAAACTTCACCTGTATTTTTTGCAGATGTTCTATTTTCCATTTGATCACTGCAAGGTGCATATCACCCTGGCAATAAATAATGGTTTGTTTTAATTCAGGAGAAACCACAACTGATATTGTAGGATCTTCTTCTACCAATTGGTGCAGGGCTATTGATAATTTTTCTTCATCCCCTTTTTGGGTGGATTCAATAGCCACACTCATATTAGCAGGCGGAAATTCTATTGGAGGCAGTTCAATATTTTTCCCTTTAATGTGCAGTGTATTATTAACATGTGTATTCCGTAATTTTAAAGTGGCACCAATATCGCCTGCTACCAATTCATTAACCGGAGTACGTTTGTTGCCTTCCACCACAAATAACTGGTTTAATTTTTCAGCTATATTGGTGGTTTCATTTACCAGTTCCATTCCAACTTTTATGGTACCGGAAAAAACTTTAAAGAAAGATAATTCACCTACATGCGGTTCGCTTACCGTTTTGTAAACAAAGATGCAGGCAGGTCCGGCAGCATCACAGGGCAGTTCATCTCCTTCTTTTGTTTTTTGGGCTGGCATTTCATTGGCACTGGGGCAAACATTATCAATAAAACCCATCAGGCGTCCGCTGCCCATATTCCTTTCCGCACTTAAACAAAACAGTGGGAAAAGATCGTGATGGATCATAGCATTTTTTAGTCCCACTTTCATTTCATCTTCATCCAGCTCTCCTTTATCAAAATATTTTTCCATTAATGTTTCATCGTTGCTGGCAATTGCTTCAATCAATTCTTTATGTAATTCATCTGCTCTTGCTTTTTCTTCATCGGGTATGGCTAATTTCTCCGGCTTACCGCCATGGTCTGTAAACTTATACATAACCATCCGCAACACATCAATGATCTCATGAAAACCGGCGCCTACCTGTCGTGGATATTGTACCACCACTACATTGGGGCCAAAATGATTTTTAGCTTCCTTAACCGTTTTATCAAAATCTGCATTATCATCATCCAGCTTGTTTAATGCAAAGATCATTGGTGTTTTAAATTTCTCTGTGTATTGCCAAATGATATCCGTTCCCACTTCCACACCCGATGCTGCATTGATAAGCATTACACCGGTATCAGCCACTCTTAACGCAGATAATACTTCGCCTACAAAGTCGTCGTAACCCGGTGTATCAATAATGTTTATTTTATAACCACGCCATTTAGTGTGCAATAATTTAGAGAAGATCGTATTACCTCTTTCCTGTTCCAGTTCGTGGTAATCACCAGTAGTATTTTTTTCGTTTACGGAACCTCTGCGGTTAATAATGCCGGCCTCGTATAACATGCATTCCGCTAAGGTTGTCTTACCGCAGCCGGTATGGCCCAGCAAGACTATATTTTTTACGTGTGAGGTATCAAATTCAGCCATGACTTTATTTTTTTAAAGTGAATAAATGGACACTGGCAGTTACGTGGTGCCAATGCAATTTTAAATAGGATTTCCTAGGGGTCAGTAGTGATTTGACATGTGATGTATGATAAGGATGGAGAGTAGAGGGAGTAATTAGCTCGATCGGCTCAGAAATATGTTGAAGTCGGTTCTCAGGTCAGAAATTATATGTTCCAGGTTTTGGTACTCCTGGTGTAAATGATCATGCTTTCCTACTAATTCATCAGAAACATCTTGTCCGGAAAGATTATGTTCATAATCTTTAATGGCATGTTTTAAATCGTGAATGTTGATGAGTTGAATGTAGAATTGGTTGTGATAATGTTCTACGTCAGTGAGGAGGTCTTTGGGTGGATTTTTGGCGGCTATTTCCTGCAAACGGTGTTTGAGTTCGCCAATTTCGTTACGATCGGAACGTAACTGCTGCCGCCAGTTGTGGCAATCTTGCGACAACTGTGCGATGTCTGGAGCTTGAACCATGGCATTAAATTTTAGTTAGAAAATATTAAAAGAACTTGTCTTTTGATTTGACTCCATTAAGTTAGGACAAGTTTGTTTGTAAACAAAAAGAAAAGTGTACAAAAGTTAACAATTTGTGCACTTTTCTTTCAAACATTTACCTGTGTAACTATGTCTTACAAAACCACTGACTTTATTCAGTGGTTTTATTGAGTATTATCATCCATTAAAACACAAGTGTTGCTATGGAATGCGGCAAACTGGTTACTTCAGCGGCTTTGCCATCAATCCATAAATAATAAGGTAATTTCTGATTGGTGTCATTCATCACCACCACTGCAATTGTACCGTCAGGATTTTTAAAGGCTGTTGCTATTAACTGGCTCCGGCTGGGGGAAGATTGAATTCTTTTAGCACCCGGTTTAATAAATTTTGAAAAATGCCCGATATAATAATAAGCATTGGTATAAATGAGCTGCCCGGTTCTTGTATCTGCATGTATTGGTGAAAAACAGAAATTTTGTACATGGTTAGGCCCTCCGGTTTCATCTAACAGAACATTCCAATCGCACCATGCTACTGTTCCATTATTAAAATCATTAATCATAGAACGACCATATCTTTCCCCTAAGGGCCATGCATAATATCTTGCACTGTCAAATTTTTCGTTACAGCCTTCTGTAAACATGATGTTTTTATCCGGATATGTTTCATGTACTTTTCTAACATTATCAAACATGGGTTGTCCGCCGCTCCAGCTTTCGTACCAGTGAAAACCAATACCCCAGGCATATTTGGAAGCAGCGGGGTCATCAAAATAGGTTTTGGCCCGATGAAACATCAGATCCCTGTTATGGTCCCAAACAATAATTTTTTTATCACGCAATCCTTCTTTCTCCATGGTAGGGCCTAAATTGTTTTTAAGAAAATCTCTCTCTTCTTCAGCAGTATAAATGCAGCTTTCCCAACGTTGTGTTGCCATCGGTTCATTTTGAACAGAAATACCCCAGACAGGCATGCCTTCTGCTTCATAAGCTTTTACAAATTTTGCATAATAATGGGCCCATGCATCATAAAACTCCGGTTTCAATTTTCCACCATGCAGTATATCATTATTTGTTTTCATCCATCCCGGAGGGCTCCATGGGCTGGCAAATAAAGTAAGGTTACCACCTGCAGCAGCAATTGCCTGTTTAATAAGCGGTATCCTGAATTTTTTATCATGGTCAATTGAAAATGATTTTAATTCTTTATCTCCATCGCTTACATAAGTATAAGTATCGCTGCTGAAATCACAACTATGAATATTTGTTCTTCCCAGTGAATAGCCAATTCCTTTACTGGCACTATAATAAGCGTTTAAAAATTCTTCCTGTTTTTCTTTGGGAAGTTTGGCAAAAACTTCAGCCGATGCATCAGTGATGGCGCCGCCGATTCCCAAAAAAGATTGAAAGGTTTTAGCAGGATCAACAAATACGCATAATTGTGTTTCGAGTGGTTGCCCCATCTCTTTAAATACAACAGTGTCTGTAATACTCAGTTTATCGTTTGTACTATCAGCAGTAGTATATACAATTATTTTTTTGCCTTCAGTGGTGAAGGGAGAGTTGCCTGTATTTGTTTCTTTTGATGCCTGCTGATTACAACCGGCAAACAAAAGTGTGAGGACTAAAAAAGAAATTAGTTTCATTATTTTCTGTTTAATTTAATTACCAAGTATAAGTTGCCACAGCACCAGCCGGTAGTGTTGTGGTTGTCCATTTATTGTTATACTTTATGTTAAATGTATTATCAGCAGCACCATCGTTTTCTGCAATCAGCACTTTTTTCCCGGAAGGTGTTTTAAAAGCAACCGTATATAAGCTCCCTGAATTATTACTGGCTATGCGAACAGAACCGGGAGGTACAAATTTAGAGGCATGTGCTACAATATAATAACTTTCATTTTTTGAAACGGAGGAACCTATTGAAAGGGCTCCTTTACATTCAGAACATCCGCCGGGTGTATGTGGTAAGTAATTAATATCACTAGCCAGGTTCCATTCCAGGGCAACACAACTCCAATTACGCATGCTGCCAATGATCACATTTTTTACATGCCATTTTAAATTGCCTGAAAAACTTTCTTTGGAGCCGGTCCATTGTTCGGTAAAATATAAATCTTTATCAGGGTAGGCCGAATGAACAGCGCTTAATGCACTAATATCACCGGCATAGAGGTGAAAGGCAGAGCCACTAACATATTGTTTTGCGGCGGCATCGTTAAAAACCGATAAAGGGTAATCAGGACGATCACAATTATGATCGTAGGTAATAATTTTAGTGGTGATACCAGCAGCCTGAAAAGCAGGACCTAAACTATTTTTGATAAATTCTGCCTGTTGTACAGCCGTCATAACCATACTGGGGTTATTGCCGCCATATAAAGGTTCGTTTTGTGGAGTAATGGCATCTATGGTAATGCCTTCGGTTTTCATTTGCTGGATATATTTTACAAAATACTGTGCATATACATTATAATATTGTGGTTGTAAACTACCGCCAATACTGCTGCCATTGTCTTTCATCCATACAGGTGGGCTCCAGGGCGAACCAAGGATTTTGATATTGGGGTTGATAGCAATAATTTCTTTTAGTAAAGGAATTAAGTCTGTTTTATCATTATCCAAACTGAAATTTGATAGTGTTAGATCCGTTTGTCCTGCCGGCACATCATCATAACTGAAAACAGATGCATTTAAGTCGGATGCACCTATGCTGATACGCAGGTAACTAATGCCGATTGAATTTGAATTACTGCCAAATAGTTCCTGTAGTAAAGCAGCTTTATCTGATGCGGATAATTTATTAATGACATAAGCACTTCCTCCTGTTATTGTATACCCAAAGCCCTTTATGGTTTGATACGTTTGTGTGCTGTCTATTTCTATAGTGGAATAAATATTAGTAGTTGTACCAAAGGAAAGTATGGTGGATTGTTTTTGTAAAAGAGCGGATTGATCCCCTTTAGTGAGCCAAAACTCAACATCATTTGTAGCCGGAGGCGGCGGAGGGGGAGGAGGATTGCCGCCACCGCTATTCCCGGTTGTTTTTTTGCTGCAGGATAACAGGATGGCAGCTAAAAAATAAATAATTAATGCAACTTGTATTTTTTTATTGAAAATTATGTTTTTCATATTTTTATTTTTTAGGGATAAGTAAAACATTTTTCACTTTCCATTTTTTAATCATAAATAATTTGAATTCTAATGTTTATCATTATGAATCCTCATCTATGACAAGATATTTACAAGTTTCTACTAAGTTCCAGTAAAAAAAATGAACTATTTATTTACTGGAAGGTAATGCAAATGCAAGATACCTATCACCTGATTTCTTTTTCAGCTTACCACCGCCACAGGCAATTACTACATATTGCCTGCCATTTATTGCATAAACAGAAGGTGTGGCAAACCCGCAGGCAGGTAAATCTTTTTCCCATAATAACTGACCCGTTCGTTTATTGAATGCTCTTATTTTACTGTCACTGGTGGCGGCGATAAATAACAACCCTCCGGCAGTAACAACTGGTCCGCCATAATTTTCTGTTCCACTGTGAATACCTTTTGCTTTTAATTCAGGATAGTCACCCAATGTATCCTTCCATATATATTCACCGGTGTTTAAATTAATAGCTGACAAAGTTCCCCATGGAGGTGCTACGGCCGGGTAACCTTCTTTGGTTAGAAATTTATTGTAGCCCGTTGCCCGGTATGGTAACTTGTTCCAGCTACTGGTATCTTTTGGCGGAGCGACAAATACCAGTGATTGTTTTTGTTTGCTATCTAACAAATAGGAAGCCAGCGCTTCTTTTTCAGAGGCAGTTAATTGAGTAAAGGCAGGCATCATTCTTCTTCCGGCAGAAATAATTTCGGTGAATTGTGCTTCGTTATATTTTTTATTAAGATTGGGCAGTGTTGGGAAATTGGCATTTACTTCTTTTGTTTCACCATGACAAGCCTTGCACGTGGAAAGATAAATGCGTTTACCAGCTTCCAGATTGTTTTCTTTTTTATTGCTGATTTCTTCTTTTGCATCCACCATCGTTAATACCCACGGCATTTCACTGGCATTAACGTATAGAATACCGGTTTGCGGGTCAACAGCGGGGCCGCCCCATTCAGCGCCACCATCAAAGCCGGGAAAGATTATGGTGCCTTGTTTGGAAGAAGGATTAAAGATGAAGCCAGTTTTATAAGAAGCCAAACGGTTTTTTATATCGTTGTAAGATGAATCAGCTACTAATCTGTTCAAATCTTTTTCTGTGAGTGATTGCCGGGCAAATGGTAAAGGAACTGTTGGCCATGGCTGAGTGGCAAATGGTTTTTCTCCGGCTAATTCTGTTTCAACTGGTACCGGCTTTTCTTCAATTGGATAAACAGGTTCACCGGTAACACGGTCAAATAAAAACACAAATCCACTTTTTGAAACCTGTGCTACGGCATCAATCTTTATCCCATCTTTCATAATTGTTACCAAAGCCGGAGCAGTTGGCAAATCCCTGTCCCATATATCATGATGCACTGTTTGAAAATGCCAGATACGCTTACCCGTTGCAGCATCAATGGCAATTAAACTATTGGCATAAAGATTTTTGCCCAATCGTTTTCCTCCATAAAAATCATACACTGCAGAGCCAACCGGTGCAAATAATATTCCTCTTGCTTCATCCAAACTAAAACCCGACCAGACATTGGCACCGCCAACATGTTTGTATGCTTCTTTATCTTCCCATGTTTCAAAACCTTCTTCACCGGGTTGTGGAATGGTATGAAATATCCAGCGCAGTTTACCGGTGTGCACATCGTATGCTCTTATATGTCCCGGTGCAGCCGGCATTTCTTCTGACACACGTCCACCAACAATAATCATGTCTTTGTAAATGACGCCGGGTGTGGTTAAAGCGATGTATAATTTACTGGCATCAAATCCTAAATCATTATGCAGATCAATGGCTCCTTTGTTTCCAAATGATTCAATGGGTTTGCCGGTGTGTGCATCAATACAATACAATTTAGAACTGGCACCATAGAAAATCCGCTGGTCGTTTTCGCCATCATTGTAGAAGGTGACACCACGACAAACATTCATAGAGAAATATCCTAACCCTGTTACTTCTGCCGAAGCAGCTGATAATGGATCGAATACCCATTTTGACTGGCCGCTGGCTGCATCCAGTGCAAACAATTTTAATTTAGGAGTTACTCCGTATAATACATTGTCAATAATTATTGGATTAACCTGGATTTGTGTTAATGAATCCGCATCACCGGTATGGTATTCCCAGGCAACTTCCAGTTGAGCAACATTGCTGGTATCAACTTGAGTTAAGGAAGAGTAGTGATTATTCTCCTTGTTCCCACCATACACTGACCAGTTATTATAATCAGCGTTCTTCTTTTGCTGACAAGACAATACAGCCATAATACTAAGAATAGCTATAACATATTTCGATAAACTCATTACTTTTTATTTAACAAGCGTAAACGATACTTCTTTAACATGGTTACTGGCGCCGCCAATATATAATTTGAAATCACCTGGTTCGTATATCTTTTCCAGTTTATCATTAAAGAATTTTAAGTCTTCTGTTGTAATGATGAAGCTGACTTCTTTGGATTCACCCTTCTTTAAAAATATTTTTTGAAATCCTTTTAATTCTTTCACTGGCCTCACCACACTGCCAAATAAATCCTGTATATATAATTGCACTGTTTCTTCTCCATCGTAGTTACCGGTGTTTTTAACGGTAACAGTAACCGTTAACTTTTCAGTTGGTTTGAATGATGATTTATTTAGTTTGATATCACTGTATTCAAAGTTGGTATAGCTTAGGCCATAGCCAAAAGCATACTTTGGATATAAAGACAAATCAATATAAGCGGAACGATAGAAGCGGTCATTATCATTTTGCGCCGGACGGCCAGTGGTGTAATGATTATAATAAATAGGAATCTGTCCTTCTGTTAATGGAAAACTCATTGGCAATTTGCCCGATGGATTGTAATCGCCAAATAAAACATCAGCAATAGCATTACCTGCCTCTGTACCTAACCACCAGGTGTATAGAATGGAGGGAACATGATCAGCTGTCCAGTTAAAGACCAATGGTCTGCCCGCATTAATCATTACTACTACCGGTTTTCCGGTTGCCATTACTGCTTTAATTAACTCTTCCTGTACGCCGGGTAAATGAATATTGCTGCGGCTTTTTGCTTCGCCGGTCATATCTCTTGCCTCACCTACTTGTATCACAACAATGTCTGCTTGTTTGGCTGTTTCCACTGCTTCCGAAAAACCTGCTGTTGAACTATCATTGATATTGCATCCTTTTGCATACAGCAATTTTGCATCTGCATTTAGTTTACTTTTTATCCCATCGTAAGTAGAAACGATTCTTGATGAATCATCCGGCCAGTCATAACTCCAGAAACCAAGGTTGTCGCTTACCGCTTTGATGAAAGGGCCAATCAATGCAATGGTTTTTGTTTGTTTTGATAAGGGCAATGTTTGTTTCTCATTCTTCAACAATACAATACTTTTCTTCGCCATCTCTCTTTCAATCTTCCGGTTTTCTGCATTATTCCATTGTTGTTTTTCTCTTTCTTCATTACTGAATTTATAGGGGTCATCAAATAATCCCATCATAAACTTCATTCGTAAAATTCTTTTCACAGCTTCATCAATCACACTCAGCTTTACTTTTCCAGCTTTTACGAGTTTCGATAAGTTTTGAATATAACTGCGGCTTTCCATATCCATATCACTGCCGGCATTGGCTGCTAACATTGCTGCTTCGTAATTGTCTTTTGCATATCCATGATTGATCATTTCACCCACACTGCCCCAATCACTCACTACAAATCCCTTAAATTTCCACTGGCCTTTTAAAATATCTCTTTGCAAATATTTATTGCCTGTTGCCGGAATTCCATTTAAATCATTGAATGAATTCATAAAAGTGGCAACACCTGCATCAGCTGCTGCTTTAAATGGAGGCAGATACACTTCATGCAATTGACGTAAACTCATATCAACGCTATTGTAATCTCTTCCACCAACAGCCGCACCATAAGCAGCAAAATGTTTGGCGCAAGCCATTACTGCATCCGTATTACCCAATCCTTTTCCCTGGAAACCTTTTACTCTTGCCGTAGCAATCAAAGAACCGAGATAAGTATCTTCTCCTGCACCTTCCATTACTCTTCCCCAACGTGGGTCCCTTGCAATGTCCACCATTGGAGCAAATGTCCAGTGTACACCGGCTGCGGAACATTCGGTTGCTGCCACTCTTGCTGATTGTTCAATTAAATTCATATCCCAACTGGCAGCTTCTGCCAATGGAATAGGAAAGATGGTGCGGTAACCATGAATCACATCTTGTCCGAATAATAATGGAATTTTCAATCTTGTTTGCATAGCCAGTTCCTGTAACTCTCTTGTTCTTTTAGCACCGGTTACATTCAGCATAGAACCAACTTTACCTGCTTTTACCTGGTCTAATAATTTATCATCATTGGTGAGCGGACCAGTAGCTGCCCACGGACCATTATACTGATTCATCTGCCCGATCTTTTCATCCAGCGTCATCAGTTTTAAAACAGAATCTACTTTTTGGTCAATTGTTTTCTTCTGTGCAAAGGCAGATAGACAAATAAAGGTAAATGCGCAAACAATAAGTATGTACTTTTTTATTTTCATCCTAATCATATAAATCCAATAAATCCAATAAATCCTGGTTCAGCCAATTATTTATTCCAGTTTACTTTACCAACTTTTACCTGTTGAGAACTGCTGCCAATCATAATTTCAAATTCACCAGCTTCCCAACCATAACTCATATCATTATGGTAATATTTCAAATCATCGGTAGTGATAGTAAACGATACTGTTTTGCTTTCACCAGCTTTCAAATCTATCTTTTGAAACCCTTTTAATTCTTTAACTGGTCTTGTGTTAGCGCCTACTACGTCGTGAATATATAATTGAACAATTTCTTTGCCATCAACTTTGCCACTGTTGGTTACGGTAACCGATGCTGTTAATGTTTGATTACCTTTTAAAGTGATTTTTCCTCCCTCTCCTTTGGAGAGGGTTGGGGAGAGGCTTATATCACTGTAATTAAAATTAGCATAGCTCAAGCCATAACCAAAAGGATAAACAGGGTCGTTACTTACATCCAAATAGTTGCTGCGGAATTTTTGAAACCATTGACTATCGGGTAATGGGCGGCCAGTATTCTTGTGTGCATAATAGATAGGAACCTGTCCTACATTTTGCGGCCAGGTAGTAGTGAGTTTGCCAGATGGATTTACATCACCAAACAAAACATCAGCAATGGCAGAACCGGCTTCACTTCCTCCAAACCATACATTCAATATAGCCGGAACATTTTCACTTTCCCATTTAATGGCCAATGGTCTTCCGGTGAATAAAACCAGGACAACCGGCTTGCCTGTTTTTACCAATGCTTTTAATAAGTCCTGTTGTACACCGGGAATTTCGATATTGCTCCTGCTGGATGATTCACCACTCATCTCTGCGCTTTCGCCCAATGCTGCAACAATCACATCCGCATCTTTAGAAACTTCCAATGCTTCTTTAATAATTTCCTCTGCCGGACGGGTATCTCTTTTGAAATCTTTACCAAACATGCCCGCTCTTTCTTCAAATTTTGCATCCGCATCTAAATTGCTTCCTTTGGCATACACTAATTTGGCTTTGTCACCTGCCACAGATTTTAATCCATCAATTAATGATATGGCTTTATCAAATCTTGCCGCTACTGACCATGTGCCCGGCATATTTTCTTTAGCATCTACTAATGGACCAACCACTGCGATAGTCCCACTTTTCTTCAATGGCAAAATATTGTTTTGATTTTTCAATAATACAAAACAATCAGCGGCAATCTTTCTTGCTTCGGCACGGTTAGCTGCATTGAATACATCCGTCTTTGCACGGTTATCATCACAATATTTATAAGGATTAGCGAATAATCCGAGTTTATATTTTGCTTCAAGAATTAAACGGCAGGCACGGTCAATATCTGCTTGTGATACTTTTCCTTCTTTTAAAGATTGGTTGAGTGTGGTTAAAAAACCTTCTCCTACCATATCCATATCTATACCTGCTTTTAATGCAAGAGCAGATACTGTTTGCAAATTTCCCAAACCATGTGCTTCCATTTCATTGATGCCTGTATAATCCGTTACTACAAAACCTTTAAAGCCCCATTGTTTGCGTAATACATCCGTCATTAAAAATTTATTGGCCGTAGCAGGAACACCATTTACATCATTAAAAGAAGCCATCACACTTCCCACACCTGCATCTACTGCTGCTTTGTACGGCGGCATATATTCGTTAAACATTCTTGGAAAACTCATATCAGTAGTGTTATAATCACGACCAGCTTCCGCAGCGCCATACAAAGCATAGTGTTTTACACAAGCCAGGATGTTGGTGTTCTTTGATAAATCACCCTGGTAACCTTTCACCATCGCTTTAGCAATAGCAGAACCAAGAAATGGGTCTTCACCATTTCCTTCAGCGATACGGCCCCAGCGTGGGTCACGGGCAATATCCACCATAGGAGAGAAGGTCCAGCAAATACCATCGGCACTTGCTTCCAGTGCGGCAATTTGTGCACTGCGTTCAATGGCTTTCATGTCCCAGCTGCAACTTAATCCTAATGGAATAGGGAATACTGTTTCATAACCATGAATGACATCCATACCGAATATCAAAGGGATTTTTAAACGGCTTTCTTCCACCGCTACTCTTTGCACATCTTTTATCTTGGCTACGGATTTAATGTTAAAGAGTCCGCCCACTTTTCCTTCCCGGATTTTTTTACCAATGTCAGCGCTTTGTGCCTGGCCTGTTACGATATCACCGCTGCCGGGGAGATTTAACTGGCCCAATTTTTCTTCCAATGTCATTTTCTTCATCAACCCGTCAATAAAGATTTTCATTTTTGCATCCTGCGCATTGGCACTAATGGCAAAACTCATTACCAATGCAAACAACCATTTTTTCATTGCTTTAATTTTTATATAGTCAATAATCGATTTTCTATTGAGCATTTGTTGCGTCGCACACTTGTACAACAGCAATACTATTCATCTTTTTAGAACCACGGCGACACTACGACACAGAGGTACACTGTGTTAGTTTGTGTCTCTCTGTACCTGTGGTTCAATTTAATCTTCTTTACCCGGCAGACTCCTCCTTCGTCGGATTCAGACGGGTGTTATTTTAAATAAGGTTTCAGCAGCTTTTGCCAAATCTTATATCCTTTGGCATTCATATGCAGCTTATCTTCTGTAAAAATATCATCCAAAGGTGTTCCATCGGGCATTAACATATGATGGTACACATCAATAAACCTTGTTTTTCTTTTGCTGGCCAGGAAATTTTTTATCATCACATTCGCCACGTTGTATTTGGCCATCAGATTTTTCCTGGATGGGCTTGGTTTCATTGAAACATAAATAACGGGTATCTTCTTGTATTTACTCCTGATCATTGTAAAAAGCTGGAAAAAGCGTTCTGCCACCTGTGCCGGGTAGAGCGTACTGTCGTATGCTAAATCATTCTCGCCAAAATAAATTACTATTTGATTTGGCTGGTATTTAAAAATAACATCATCGGCCCGGTAGATAACATCTTTAAGCGTAGAGCCACCAAAGGCCCTGTTTAATATTTTGTGTTTGGGAAAATAATCCTGCACATCCGTCCATTTGGTAAAAGAGGAACTGCCAATGAAAAGTATTTGATTCGGTTTGGGCATGGCAATACTGTCCTGCTGTTTGAATTTTTGTATATCCTCCCAGTAGTCAGGTTTTTTATCCTGTGCCATTAACGGAACAGAAAATATTACAAACAGGAAACTGTATAATAATTTTTTATTCAACTGTAATAAGTTTAGATTTTTCACTTACACCATTTTCATTGATTGCTTCTATAATGAAATAATATGTTTTCATCAGATCCATTCCCTTATAATAATACTCGTTGGCATCATGTACCATAATGCAGTTGTATAATTTATCCGGCATTGTGCCAAAGTAAATATTGTATGCATAGGCGTTGTCAACAGGCTGCCATTTGATCCAGGCACTCCTTTTATCTTTTTCTGTTCGTAAAACAAAAAATTGTTTAACGGGTGAAGGCTTTTCTCCATTGCCATTTCCAAAAACCCTTAACCCGCTGATGGCAAATTTACCGGTAGGCATATGAATATTTTCAACTTTAATGAATCTTGCCTGTACCGGTGTGGTTAACTCAACATATTCATGCGGAATATCTGTTTTATTATTGCTCTTATCAACTAATACATTCCACTTTTTACCATCGGTTGAATAATACATTTTGTATTGATGATATTGTTCGCCTCCGTTGATTTTACCGAGATGATCATCCGCCACATCCTGATCAGCATAATTTATTTGTACTGCATTTACAATGGAAATATTTCCTAAATCAGTTTGAACCCATTCACCGGTTTTTGAAGTGGTGGCACTCCAGTATGTTTTGATGCTTTCATCATTAATATTATTTGCATAATGACTGCCAAGTGTTGAAGAAACTAAAACGGGTTTTTTATAATTCAGCAACATCCAGCCGGTGAAAGCTCCGGCTCCCCCACCCCCCAACGGGGGGATTTGAGAAAGATCATTATAAGATGAAACATTTACTTTTTGTGCGACTACTAAAGTCCCTCCTTTGGAGGGGTTTGGGGAGGCTGGCAGATACAAAGGGTAATCACCAAATGCTGTATTGCACCACATAACTCCATCTTTATCAAAACCGGCGGGCCATATGCCTAATCTTCTTTCAAATGTATTTTTTACATTTATACCAAGCGTTGATGTGTGCCAGTAATTATTCCAATTATCTGTAAACGTACTTCCATGTCCCGGCCCACGAACAAAACCTCCCGGCTTAAAACTTATGGGGTCTGATTGTGGTGTAAATGGCCCTAAGGGTGCATCACCCACTAATGTTGCATCTGCAGAGCCACTCATTTCAGTGCCGGGTGCACAATATTGTAAATAATATTTTCCGTTATGTTTTGTCATCCATGACCCTTCAATAAACGGGTCAAGAAAAGTATTGTCCATATATTCACCAAAGCGTTGCCATCCATACCGCCACGATTCAAGTGAATATGTTTCAACTCTTGTACCAATGGGTTTAAATGTCTTTCGGTCTAATTCAATTCCGTACAATGGATAGCGATTGCTGCTTCCATTATACATATAAAATCTTTCATCATCATCCGTAAAAAAAGCAGGATCCCATCCGCCAATATCAAAAGAATCTACCAATGGTTTCCATTCATTGGCTTTTGGGTTAGTGCTCATCCACAGTGTAAATTTTCTTGTGTAGGTTGAGCCAAAGACGAGCATGGTGTCACCTACAATGCCAACAGCAGGCGCACAAAGCTCATCATACGTATTCGTATTCCATGGACGAAGAAATTTTTTGGAGATAAAATTCCATTTGAGCATATCATTACTCCACCAGTAACCCCATTGGTTGGTAGAGAATAAATAATACTCACCTTTATAATTTACAATAACCGGGTCGGCGGTGGCACGATGACGACCCCATTCACTGAAATTGGGAATGGGAGTGTAGCCATAATCTATATTGATGGGATTGCAATAAGTTGCCCCCCCGCCCCCCGAAGGGTGGATTTGAGAAGAAGCCTTTATGTACAATAATAAAAAGCTGAATAGAATTATGGGTGTACAAGTACACCGCCGAATAAAGCTATGGCGTACAAGTGTGCGACGCAACGGAAGCCTGTTAAAAGTTACTGAAACTGGTATCATAAAATTTATTCTCATCTTTTTTGAAACAACATGTTATCCAATGAAAATTTAACAGGGCCGGTGAAGAAAAAAAGTAAACCAAACAGTGCAAAAAGAAAAGGGTACTGATCGTCCATCCAGAATTTACCGGTGCCAACAAAAAAACAGATATAAGTAAATGTGCCGATGATGGTGAGGCAGGCAACTCTTGTAAATAAACCGGGCAATAACATTGCTCCTGCAGTAAACTCGGCCCCTTTACCAATGTAAGGCATAATGTTGTTTGATTTGAATGTATCCCATTTTACATACTCGGCCATTTTATCCGGCATGAGTACTTTCATTCCATGATAAACTACAAAGGCACCAATAAGGATGCGAATAGTGGCTAATCCATTTTCCTGCCAGATGGGTTGTGGTGATAAAAGTTTTTTCAGCATATCAGAGGTTTCGTTTTTTCATTTCTTCCACCGCATGATTCACTGCTCTTGCTGTGAAAGCCATGTATAAAATAGATGGGCTTTGACTTCCGGTGCTGGTCATACAAGCTCCATCGGTTACAAATACATTTTTACAATGATGCAGCTGATTGAATTCATTGAGTATGGAATTTTTCGGGTCTTTTCCCATTCTTACTCCACCCATTTCATGTATATCCAATCCCGGTGCCTGGTGACTATCATAAGTGCTGATGTTTTTTACTCCGGCTGCTTCCAGCATGGCTTGCCCCTGTTCTAAAAAATCTTTTACCATTTTATCATCATTCTCATCATAACCAACAGAAGTAATTAATAATGGAATGCCCCATTGATCTTTTTTATCGGTACTTAAACGAACATGATTTGTTTCTTTGGCAATTGTTTCACCCTGCATGTACATATAGGCTGCCCACGGACCTGCTTCACTTAATGCTTCTTTAAATTCAGCACCCACTACTTCTTTGGTGGCGGCATCACTGTATCTTGAACGACTGGCACCTGAATAGATAACATAACCCCCAAAGAAATCAGTATCTCTTTTTTCTACATTAACAACTGAGAATGGACGAATAGTTAAGTTGCCTGTTTTGTTAGCCCATGGCAACGTGCAGCTCACCGAACTGAAATAACCTCCCAGGGGACAGCCACGCATACAGGCATTTCTATTTAAACATTGAATTCG
This sequence comes from Sphingobacteriales bacterium, assembly GCA_016185185.1. Lineage (GTDB taxonomy): Bacteria > Bacteroidota > Bacteroidia > Chitinophagales > Chitinophagaceae > AWTP1-9. The sequence goes on from JACPOD010000012.1 coordinate 36,511, forward strand.
TCCCTGTTCTTTATGTATTGGTTGCGGTTCAGTAATATGTGCCCATCTGCCGGAAACATAATGACGGTTGAATTTTTCTTTAATTACTTTTTGCAGATGTTGCTCCACCATGTTCAATTCATACGCCGGAAGAAATTCACCATCGGGCATGGAAGGAATACCTTCTTTGTTGCCACAAACACCAATAAATTTTTCAACATGGCTGTACCAGTCTTTAATATCATCATAACCAATAGGGAAGGACATACCATAACCATAACGTTCCGGTGCTGTAAAATCAAAAGGACTCCACCTGGCACAGGCACGACCCCACGTAAGGGATTTGCCGCCCACCTGGTAACCACGAACCCATTCAAATGGTTTTTCCTGTACATAGGGATGTTCGGCATCTTTTACAAAGAAATGCTGCGTGGCTTCATCATAACCTGCTGCACGACTGATGAAAGGATTATTCTTTCTCGTATCCTGTGTTATATCACCACGGTGCGGTAACTCCCAGCGGGAAAGATTAGCGGTAGGATAATCTTTGATGTGCTCCACATTTCTTCCTCTTTCCAATACTAATGTCTTCAATCCTTTTTCACATAATTCTTTGGCAGCCCAACCGCCACTGATACCACTGCCGACAACAATAGCATCATAAGTGTTTTGCTCAACTCCTTTTGTATTTATATAAACACTGGTACTGTCTGGCATTTTTATTACTGATTATTCATTATTAATTATTTTACTACTCATTCGAAGTAGTTGAATTAAGTTGTCAGGCTGAGCCTGTCGAAGCCTTGATGAGTTAAGTACAAATGCTGGGCTATCCTTTGGCAAGCTCAGGATGACAGCATCGTTGGTCTTAACTAAACGACATTGATTAATCATTATTTATCCTCTTATTTTTTATAGCTTTCACCATGTTTTAAAACTTTGTACGGCTGATTAATTTTTTCAGCTTCAATTACAAACTCATTTACATCAGCTGTATTGAAAGTGAATAAATCATAATGACAGGGAATAACACATTTGGCATTGATGGCTTTTCCTAATTCGGCTGCTTCTCTACAATCCAGGTTACCGGCTACTTTTCTTTCTGGTTTATTGCCGTTGATGGGAAGTATAGCCAAATCCACGGCAAAAAGTCTCAGCATTTCCACCATTCCATCAAACCATAAAGTATCACCGCTGTGATAAATTTTATACGGGCCAAACTCAATTACATAGCCCATGCATTTGCAATTGCCTCTCTCATCTCTTTCAATTTCATTGTGCTTTGCAGGAATGCCATGAAAGACAAATCCATCTATCGAAATACTTTGCCCGTCATTTAAACCTATCGGAAAATCAACGGCACATTTTATTCGTTCTGCTACAAAATTTCTGTTCGCTTCCGGTATGATGAATTTAATGCCGGGATTATTTTCTATAACCGGTATTAACGTTGCTGCATCCAAATGATCGGTATGATTATGACTGGAGCTGACAATTGAAATGTTATTCAGCAATTCAGGTTTTATCACCAGCTCACTCATTCTTGTATGCGGCTTATCGGTATGCAGGTATTTTTTTGAAAGTGAATCTGATAAATATGGATCAACTAATACTCTTTTCCCTTTCCATTGTAATAAATAACCACTCTGACCTAACCACCACAAATGAAAATGTTTTTCATCAGTGAGACAGGCATCTATCCCCTTTAATAACTCAGCATCTTTTTTTATAGCTTTTATCAATTCCATTTTTGCTTTCAATACCTGTGCCAGTCCGAGTGTAATGCCTTTGCTGATGGGAGTGGGCTCCTTAAAATAATGCTGACCGGATGCTAATGTACTTTCATGCAAATCCTGTTCATGTGCTTTTAAGGTAACATCCACGCCGGGTTCATTAAAACCAATATGTCCATTAATGCCGATGCCCACTACCATACAATCAACACCACCCTTGCTGTCAATCACATTATCCATCTTAATACACTCAGCTTTTATATCCGTATTCATACCGTCAAAAATGTGAATTTGTGAAGATTGAATGTCTAATGGATTAAAAACCTGCTGATGCAATAAATAATGACAAGTGCCATATTTTTCTTTCGGTACACCAATCCATTCATCTAGCCCAATGGAAAAACATTTACTGAAATCAATATTGGAAGTTTTAGCTTTTTCAATCAATATTTCATAGGTGCGAACAGGTGTGTTACCAGTTGCAAAACATAATAATGCATCCGGTTTGTTTTTTACTGTTTCAATAATGATATCTGCTGCTGCGGCAGACATGCTGTTATAATCTTCAAAAATCTTTACTGTCATCTTTATAATTTTTCTCTTACTTGTTTCGCTCCTTTTACCATGTTGATCAATTTCTGTCTTGATGCCCATCTTGCCGTTTGACTTAATCCGCAATCAGGAGCAACAGAAAGTTTATCGGCAGGAACATATTTCAAACATTTATTAATTCTTTCCACCACATCATTTACCGATTCGATATAATAATTCTTCACATCAATAATTCCTACGGCTACATGCATCTTTTCAGCAAATGGTGCCAGCAATTCTATTTCAGCAAACTCACGGTTGGCCATTTCAATATGAATTTCGTCCACCGTCATATCAAGAAAATCGGGTAACATGGGTTTAATACTTCTGTAACCAACCGGTCTTCCTTTAAAATTGCCAAAACATAAATGAGTGCTGAGATTGCATTTGCCAACAACAGGTTTTACGGTGCGGTTGAAAATATCAACAAAGCGTTTAGTGTCTTCTTTGTAAGCATAACAACTCATGGATGGTTCATCAACGGTTATCTCAGTGCAGCCAGCATCTACTAAAGCTTTTAATTCATTACTGATGATGGGCAGTAATGCTTCTGTTATTTCAAATCGGTCTTTGTATTGTTTATTAGGTAATAATCTTCCACTTAAAGTGTATGGGCCGGGTACACTTGCTTTTAATGTTGGTCCGGCGGGTGCTAATTTTTTCAAGCGCTGAAATTCTTTTACGGCTCCTAATCCGTTGGGAGCAACCAGTTCTCCTATGATATTATTTTTACCACGTTGGTCATGTGCAGGCGGACCAAACTTCCTGGTTTCGGTTTCATTATTCTCAATGCCTTTAATAAATCCGTAAAAAGATAAATTAAAATCCAGCCTTGTTTGTTCACCATCAGTAATAACATCTAACCCCGCATTTACCTGATCATGAATCGCTGCGATCACCGCATCTTCAATCATCTCGTCAATATCAGCTGCACCAAATTTGTTTAAGTTTTGTGAGGCAAACTCCAGCCAGCCGGGAAAGGGGTAACTGCCTACTACTGTTGTTCTGATTGGAATGTGATTCATATTTTATTAATTAATATCGAATATTGAACAGGGAATAACGAATGATGAATGTTAATTCAATTCAATTATTATTTCGGTGTTCGATATTCATTGTTCATTATTCATTATTCATTATTCGTTATTCATTATTATTTCCCGGCATTCTTATACAACTCCGCCATACGATGTGCATGTTCATCATAAGCCGCTTCAAACAGTGCCGTTGCTTTTTCAGAACCAACAATGCAGGAGGCTGTCAAGACTTTTGGCGGCTGACCTGCGGCTGTCAACAAGTTTGCTAACTCTGCTTTAATGCAATTAATAATTATTGCTCCGCCAACAGTTGAACCCGGTGATACTGGTGTTTCCATTCCATCAATCATAATCATCGAATCGCCGGCAGGGGCACCGCTATCAATTACTAAATCTGCAAAATCACTTAGCTTCTTTCCATCTTTTCTTTTACTGGTGCTTTTATCAGAGTGTTCTTTAGTAATGATGGCAACGACTTTTATTTTCTTTTGCTGAAAAAGTTCAGCCATTTCAACAGGAACGATATTACATCCGCTGGAAGAAATTACTAAGGCACAATCTTCTTCACTCAGCCCAAAGTTTCTTAAAATTCTTTCTGCGAAGCCTGAGATGTTTTCTAAGAACATCGCCTGTCTTTGTCCGTTAGCGCCAACTACATTGTTATGATTGGTTAATGACAATTCTACGATTGGATTAAACCCAGGGAATGAACCATATCTCGGCCACATCTCTTCCACCATAATACGGCTATGACCTGAACCAAAACAATGCACCACTCTTCCTTTTAAAATACTTTGAGCAAACCAATTGGCTGCCTGCTGAATTTTATCTTCCTGTCCTTTTACTGTTTCAATAATGGCTGCACATTTCTGTAAATATGTTTCTGTCAAACTCATAGTTTATATTTTTTCAATGGCAAAACAGGCAGCACCAACCGCTCCTGCCATATCGCCCTGCATTGCTTTTACAATTTCTACTTTATTACCACCGGCTCTCCATTCATATTGTACTATAAATTCTCTTAATGGTTCAAATAAATCTTTGCCTGCTTCAGTTATCCCGCCACCTAACACTATAATTTCCGGCGAGAGGATATTGGTGACAGATGCCAAGCCAATGGCCAATTGCTTTACTGATTTTAACCAAACAGTTTTTGCAAACTCATCACCAGTACGATAAGCTTCCAGTAATTCATGCGTGGATTTGAATTTTCCCCTGCTTCTTTTTTCAATAGTGCAATTGCCAATACATTCTTCCAAACTGCCCGGCATGCCTGTTACATCGCAATCGCCTTCATCATTAATGACCATATGGCCAATGTGGCCTGCTTTACTGAATGAACCCTGGTAAGGTTTGCCATCAATTAAAATAGCGCCGCCTACTCCGGTTCCCAGTGTTAGCATAACTACATTTTTTTTATTGATTGCTGCACCAAACTTTAGTTCAGCCATTAATGCTGCCACTGCATCATTTAAAACATAAGTTGGTTGTTTTAAGTAATCCCTCCAGTAAAAGCTTTCCAACCCTTCCATTCTTCCCGGCATAAAAGCGATGGCAGTATTTTCTTCATTGGGTAAACCCGGAGCAGAGATGCCAACAATACAATTCGTAGCTTTTATTTTTTCCAAAAGATCATTCACCACATCGGCAACAGCCTGTTTCCATACTGCGCCTTCACCATCATTAGTGGGATGGTACAGTTGATGTAATACTTCATAAGCACTGTTGATAGCAACAGCTTTTATCCTTGTTCCGCCTAAATCAATTCCTATGGTTATTTGATTATTCAATTATTGATTAATTCCCTTATTTAATTTTCTCATTCCTTATTTCACGTTTCTTATTCTTTATTTCTTTTTTCAAATAAATGTTTTCAATACCGTTCAGACCGGTTTAGCCTTGGCCTTCGCTCACACTCCATCCTCCATCCACGGCTATCATTTGCCCGGTAGTATATTTTGACTGATCACTCATGAAATGAACTGCCAGTCCATCCACATCTTCCGGCTTTCCAATTCTTCTTCCGTCTAATGGCTGTTTGGTTTTTAAATAGTTTATTATTGATTCATCTTTCGCTGCTCTTTGTGCCATTGGCGTTTCTATTACTGCTGGTGCAATTACATTGACACGAATATTATGTGCAGCATAATAAGCTGCCAATGATTTTGAAAAACCAATGATGGCTGATTTAGCAGCTGCGTATGTATGTGTGGAGAAATGAGCAGGAGCAGGGGAGAAGCCCAGCACCGAGCCCATATTTAAAATAGTGCCGCCTTTATTCAATTCCAAAAACTTTCTTATAGCAGCCCGGTTACTCAGCATAAGTGAAGTAAGATTTAATTCCAATGTTTTATTCCATCCATCCAATGTTAGTTCATGTAATGGACCATCACCTAATTTTCTGCCACTGCCGCCGGCTACATGATATAATCCATCAAATCCGCCAAACTTATTTATACATTGTTCAATGGCATTTTCAGCAACGCCTTCTGTTGACGCATCACCGGTTAAGGCTATGGCTTTATTGCCTAATTGATTTTGTGCTTCCTCCACACTTTCCTGTTTTCTTCCAACCACTATTACATTAGCTCCATTAGTGATGAATGCTTTGGCGGCCGATAATCCCAGTCCGGTAGTACCACCAATGATGACTATGTTTTTTTTATCAAGCATCAATGTATTTTAATTTTTTCTAAGGCAGCTTCAAGCCTGTTTAAGTTTTCTTCATTCTTTTCCGGTACGATATTTTTTAATGCTTCGTATGCTTTATCAGTAGTAAAAACCATTTTCCATACCAATGACGATGAATTGTTATCATTGGACGAGAAAATAAATTCTGCCCTGTATTCCGGTTTTGAAAGGTGATGCAGCATGATTAATTCATTCTCTTTAATTATTTCAAACATACTTTCATTCTCATAATCTTTTCCATCGGGCCCGTGCATGGTAAAGCGCCAATGACCACCGTTTCTAAAATCAAATTCGTAAAATGTATTAGTAAAGCCATCTGGCCCCCACCAATTTTTAATATGTTCTGCCTGCGACCAGGCCTTGAACAAAATTTCACCCGGCACATTAAAACTTCTCTGGTTTATTATTTCATTCATCGCTTTTCTATGGAACCAGTTTGTTTATGTTTAACAATTGTTTTCTTTTCACCGGAAGGCAGAATCTCTTCTTTAATGAGATAATAGTTTTCATCATAACTGGCAAATTCGTGTTGCTGTTTTACTACATTGCTGCCACGCCAGTCTTCAATGATCACTGGTTCCCATTGTTTGGTTTTGGCTGATTTGTATGCAGCATCCAATATGGCATTGACAATATAACCGTCGTAGAACGTTTCTGCAGGCTGTGTTCCTTTTTCAATCGAATCAAACATATCGGTGAACATATGATTGTAACCTAACTCATGCACCTCATCACCTACTGGGAATAACCAGCCGCTGCTGCTTTCTGCTTTCTCAGCCACATAATTCACGCCTTTACCAGTGGAAAACATTTCAAAGCCTGTTCGTAAAAAGTTATTGGCCCAGATGGTTCCTTCTGTTCCCATCACTTCATCTCTTAAGTCCATACCACCACGGAACGACCAGCTAACTTCAAATTGCCCGATAGCACCATTGGCATATTTCACTAAAGCCACGGCATTGTCTTCTGCATCTATGGGATGCATTCTTGTATCGGCCCAGCACATCACTTCCACCGGTCGGATATCTTTTCCAATAAAATTTCTGGATATCTCCACACAATGACAACCCAGATCAATCATCGCACCACCACCGGCTTTTTCTTTATCCCAGAACCAATCACTATGCGGACCGGGATGTGTTTCCCTGCTCTTGGCCCATATCACTTCACCAATAGAACCACCTTTAATAGCGGCTAATGATTTTAAAAATTTAGGAGTATAACAAAGATCCTCCAGGTAACCACCAGTGATGCCGGCAGCATCTACTGCCTTCAGCATTTGCAATGCTTCGTGTGTATTACGGCCTAAAGGCTTTGTACAAACAACATGTTTCTTTGCTTCGGCACAGGCTAATACAGCTTCGAGGTGAACATAATTGGCTGTGCCAATAATTACCAGTTCTACGTCAGGGTGAGAAACGGCTTCTTTTAAATCGGTAGTGTAATGACGAATATTGTAATCGGCCGCAAACTGTTTTACTCTTTCTTTGTCTCTTCCGCAAACCATCACAAGTTCATCTTTACGCCGTTGAGCAACTAATGATTCAGCATAGAACCTTGAAATAAAACCAGTACCTAAAATTGCAAGCTTCATATATCGTTACGTTTAATTATTTACCATTTGATTTCTATCAAATCAGTGCTGTTATTAATGACAAAAGATTTAGTGGTTGATTTGCCCGCAGCTTCTTTCAAACTGCTGTAATACGATGGGTCGTAAATATCAGAAAGATTCTCCAGCGGGTCTAATATTTTATTACCCATTTCATCCACGATTTCAATTTTTTCATTCAGAAAACTAACGTGTTTTAGTTCTTTTGAAAATCCATTTAGAATGATTTTAAGTTTGGTAAACCCGGAACTAAAAGAACCTTCCTGTTTGCCAATGATTATCTTTTTTTCAGCCGGACTGAATTCAATCAGTTTTTTGCAATAAACTCCCTTTTTGTATTCAAATCCGTCACCAGCATCTTCATAGTATGCGAACTGATTTTTTTCTTTACCATTATAGATATGTATGAATAAAGTATCAGATGGTTTATCTTTTGTTGACTGTACCAGGCTTTGCATGGGAATGATGGAAGATGATTTTGCAAACACCGGTATCTGGTAAATGGGTGTTTCTTTTTGAATTTCTTGTTCGCCCTCTACTAATTCATCGGAAAAAAAATCATACCACTCGCCTTTGGGTAAATAAACCTTTTTACTGCTCTCTTTACTGGTAACAGGAGTTACCATCAATGCATCACCAAATAAAAATTGGTATTGATAGGTATTATCAAACACTCTATCATCAAAAGGATAATTGATGCACAAACTGCGGGCAATGGGCATTCCTTTTTGTGATGCTTCATAGAATGCAGAATAGATATAAGGCATTAAGCGGTAACGAAAGCCGATATAAGTTTTAGAGATGGCTTCTGCTTCTTCACCATAACTCCACGGTTCATTGGCCGTGGCAAAATATTCTTTATGATTGCGAACGTAAGGGGAGAAGATGCCCACTTCCATCCAGCGTTTGAATAAATCTTTGATGCCATCACCAATATATCCGCCCAAATCAGGGCCAACAAAAGGAATTCCTGACAAACTCATCTGGCTGTTTAATAAAACTCTACTCAACAAACCATCATCACTGGCTGTATTATCACCACTCCATACAGCGGAGTAACGTTGCACACCGGCAAAGGCAGAACGGGTTAATATGAATGGACGTTTTCCATTACGATATTTCAATCCGGCTTCATAACTGCTTTTTGCTAACAGAAAGCCATATACATTTTTTGCTTCTAAGGCATTGGCTTTAACCCATCCGTGTAAGAATCATAAGTGCTGTCAATCTTTACTCCGGGATAAACTGAGGCTGTTAATTCAATATTTTTCTTTGCTAAGTTTGCAGATAACCCCGGCATATCAGGGAATCTTTCTTTATTGGTACGAAAGGGTTGATAGTTGAGCTGATAATCTGCATCCAATACAATCCCGTCTATCGGAATTTGTTTTTTGCGGAATGTTTCAGCAATCCATTCAACTTTTTCCTGTGGAAAATAGCTGCATCTGGATTGATGATAACCCATACTCCACGCCGGAGGCAAGGGCATCTTGCCAGTGATGGTTGAATAATGTTCTAAAATTTTTGAAATGGAATTATCGTAAATAAAAAAATAATCTGCATCACCACCATCAGCTGAAATGAAAGTGAAAGGAGTAGACAAGCCAAAATTGAAAATTGTTTTATAGGTATTGTTATAAAACAAACCATACACCTGCTGATGATGGATGCCAATAATGAAAGGTATGCTGATATACATGGATAATCTTGGGTCACCGTATTTATAAGTATCAGTATTATTTAGCGTATAACCACTTCCACGTTTATCTAAATTACCGAGCACTTCACCGAGGCCAGCAAAGCGTTCGCCTTCCTGCAATTTTTTATAAGAACTTACTTTACTGCCTGTAAAACTGGTGCCGAATGCTTCACCAGATTCATCTTCATTGATTGTTTCCCCGTTTTTATTTTTAAAACTGATACGGAAGACGGGTGATTTCTCAACAATTGCAATAATTGAACTGGTTGTTATTTCAACTGTATTACCCTTATCGGCAACTGTTGCATTGAAAGAAGAGAAAGCGTTGCTGTCCAGCGCATAATTAACCGTATTAAAATTTTTATTTTTCGAAACCCTTACCCTGATGATATTATCACTACAGGCATGCACATCAAAAATGGCATTAGTGGTTTTGCCTTCAATGCCGCCTGTTATTTTTTTATAGGAAATAATTTTTCCTGCATTAGGCTGCGCCTGGCAGTCTAATATACCAGTTATAAATATCGATGTGATAAGAATATACCGTTTCATCAATTAGTTATTCTTTGAACCATTTGCTTTTAAATCCAAGCTTCTTCAAACCATTCTGTATGTCAGGAATTTTCATAAAGAGTTTCCACAGCAAACCGGTACGGTAGTTTTCAAGCATGGTTACAATTGGCCCCTGATCTATTGCGAGGTGCGATTTTGCATACCAGTTATGATGAATGCTGAACCCATCCACAAAACCATACCTGCTCCAAATTTTATTTCCCATTTCATAATAGAAATAGCGTAATGCTTCCATACTCTCTTTCGGTGTATAGGGCATGGAGGAGATAGCTGCGGTTGGTTGAATCACTCCTCTGTCGTTTTCGGGACTGTGGGCAACATAGCCTTTATAACTATCACCGGCTGTTAGGCCCCAGCATTTATCACTGTAACCTTTAAACTTGTTGGGGTTTTCTATACAGTATGCACGGTTAATAAGTGTATGGTTTTTTCCCTGCATGAAATAATCGTTGTTTAATGAATCCACTAAACCATTTGGATCAATTCCCTGGAAAGTATATTGTTCAAAAAATAATGGGCCGCCTTTATCTTTATCGTAATTGCCCAATGGAAGTTTGTAGCCATAATATTCTTTTCCATTAGTAAATCCATTGCTACCGGCCCATGTGCCGTTGTAAACATCTTTTGATATAGAATGAAATTGGGATGAAGCAGACATAATGTAAGTAATCAAACATTCATTCCAGCCCCACACGGGAAAGTTCATATCAAAACCATTGTTGGGACTCCAGTGCCAGAATAGTTTGTTTTGCCCGTTGGTATGCCAGTTCCAGTTGGCGGCTCCCCACATTTGATTGATGCGTTTACGTAAATAAATTTCTCTCGGTGTTTCTTTATTAAAATATTCTCTTGCACATAAAAAGCCCATCAGTAAATAAGAAGTCTCAACAATATCTGCTCCATCATCTAAACGGTCAAACTTAATCGTCTTACCAGTTCTTCCATTCATAAAATGCGGATAGATACCATGATAGCAATCTGCATTAATTAAAAAATCTGCAATTTTAATTAAGTGGCGTACAGCCGTATCTCTTCCAATCCAACCTCTTTCCACAGCAACCACAGTACTCATAATTCCAAAACCTGTTCCGCCAATAGCACCGGCATCCGGGCCAAATGTTGTATGAGAGAAATTGGGTTCGTCCCATGCTTCGTTAATATAATCCCAGTAATGTTCGGCTAAAACAGTATTGCTTCTTTCCAATGCCAATCCACTATATGGATGGGCTCCGTGCCAAAAGAAACGAAAGGTTTGTTTTTGCACTACTTCCAGCAATTGATCATCGGTTAAACCTTTGATGATACCAACAGGTGCAATGCTGTCGGGGCCATCACCATACTTTCCTTTGGTTAGAGTTTGAGCATAACTGTTAAATGTTACTACAGAAAGTAGTAATAAGCAAATCAATCGGTTCATCTTATTCTGTTGAGTAATGAATAATTTATTTTTTAATCCATGGACTCTCGAAACCCAATTTCTTCAATCCATCCTGTATCTCTGAACAACTCATAAAAAGTTTCCACAATAAACCAGTCCGGTAGTTTTCTATCATTACAGGTATTGGTCCCTGGTCAATGGCAAGATATCGTTTTGGATACCAGTTTTCGGTTTCGCTAAAAGCATCATAAAAACCATATGGGCCCCATAACTTATCGTTCATATCGTAATACCAATGTCTCATGGCTGCGATGGATTTTTCAGGTGTATAGGGCATTGCTGCTAACGCTGCTGTAGGCGAGATAACACCAAGATCATCGTTTGGATTGGGCGCATGGGCTGCATATCCTTTTACAGAATAACTGGCTGTTAATCCCCAGTTATTTTCTCCATAACCTTTATACTTTAGGTTATTAACACTGCACCATGTATAGTTAATCATTGCCTGACTGGTATTTTCTTTCCAGTAGTCAGTATATTGATCTTTTAAACCATGCGGATCTAAACCGAGATAAGAATATTGTGACCAGAATAACGGTGCACCATTTGGCGGATTACCCTGGTATCGTAATCTTAAAAGAAAACCTAATGATGCATGATGTTGCATTATTTTTCCCCCTTCAGCCCATCCTTCGTGATATACTTCAGCGGGAACACCATGCGTAGGAGAGGAGGCAGCCAATATATATGCAATCATACATTCATTATACCCTCTTATAGGAAAATTCATTTCCCATTGATAATCGGGACTCCAATGCCAGTATAAAACATTTTGACCGTGACGGTACCAATCATATTCTACTTCTTTCCAAAGTTTATCTGCACGGTTAGCTAATGCCTTTTCCCGTCCGACCAGGCCATCCGGGCGGGCTTTTTCATTACCATCTTTGAAATACTGACGAACACAGAGCAATCCCTGCATCATGTAAGAGGTTTCTACAATATCACCACCATTATCTTTTTGGCCAAATGGTTTTACTTTACCTGTTTCCCCATTCCACCAATGGGGAAAGGCGCCATGAAAGCGATCGGATGTTTCTAAGAAATGAACGATCTTTTCTAGTCGCTGTAATCCTTCTTCACGGGTAATGAATTTTCTTTCCATTGCTACAATCAAAGCCATTACACCAAAGCCACTGCCACCGCTGGTTACAACATTTTTATCATTATCAGGATAGTTGCCATCCACATGAAAACGTTCTCTTGCCATGCCGCTAACGGGTTCAGCGCCTGTAGTAAAATAGTTGATGGTTTGTTTTTGCACTGAATCCAGTAAGAAAGAGTCAATTATTTCTGCCGGATTTTGATTGGAAACTTTTTTCTCTGAATCCTGTGAATTATAGGCAAAGAAGAAAAATACTATCAGTCCAATTGTAATTAATCGTATCATTTTTTATTTTTCATTAATTTAAATACGGGGCACTAAATCCAAGTTTTTTCATACCAGCTATTATTTCCGGGCAACTGGTAAATAAACTCCAGGGTAAACCGGTTCTGTAATTTTCTATCATAACAATTTCCGGTCCCTGGTCAATGGCAAGAAATGAACTTGCATACCATTGTTCATTTAACGAAAAGGCATCTGTAAAACCGTAATCTTTCCAAATCTTATCTCCCAGTACGTAATAGAAAAATTTAATGGCTTTCATTGATTCTGTTGGTGTATAGGGTAATGATGATATAGCAGCAGTTGGGGCTATAACGCCAACATCATTTGTTGGAGAACTGGCCGTATAACCGTTTTTGATATCGCTGGCAGTTAAACCCCAGCAACTGTCGCTGTACCCGGGATAATTTTTTGGGTTGTCTTTACAATAATTATAATTGATCAAAGTATGGTTAGTTGTTTGTGTTTGATAATTGGCATACAGATCACTCAACCCATTTGGATTAATTCCCATAAATGAATAATGCGAAAAGAAGAGTGGTCCACCATATGCCTGGCCCAACGGAAGTTTATAATTATAGTAACTATTATTGTTTATCATAGCACCATTTCTTGCATATCCACTATCGTACACAGCTTTGTCAATGGTATGTGCAGGTGAAGATGCTGCCAATACATAAGTAATCAGGCATTCATTCCAGCCCTGTACCGGTACATTCACTGCAAACCCGGTATTAGGGCTCCAGTTCCAATACAAAACTTTTTTTCCGTTTTGCCTGAACCAGTCCCATTCAACTCCATTATAAAGGGCGTTGATATCAGAACGTAAGTTTGTTTCAGCCATGTCAATACCGTTAAAATATTGCCGAACGGACAGCAATCCCATCATTAAGTAAGATGTTTCTACAATATCTGCACCATCATCATTAGGGCCAAAGGGAATTACGGCACCTGTACTTCCATTCATCCAATGTGAGAAAGCTCCGTGAAATTTGGGAGCTGTATTTTTTAAAAAAGATACTATGGTTTGTAATCTTGTAAAACCTTCTGCTCTTGTAATAAATCCACGGTTAATGGCAACCGGTACAGACATAATACCAAAACCACTTCCCCCTGATGTTACTGTATTTGGATCTGTATTTCTTTCCCTTGCCATCCCACTTACCGGGTGACCAAAATCCCAGAAGTATTTGAATGTTTGTTTTTGTATTAATGTAAGCAGGCTATCATCTGTTATTGCCGGAAATTTACGGGTTGAATCAAGTGCTGTTAAAAATGATAAAGAGGAGACACCTGAGATTAATCCACCTTGTGCGGATTTAACACTATTGCCAACTGTAATACTAAAATTGGAAAGACCATTTAACGGACTGACAGGACTCAAGAGAATACTACTATCGGAATTTTGAAAGCTTATATTGTAAGATACCTGTGACACACCGTTTTCAATGAACGTAAGTGATGACGAAGTAACAGTACTTTTTGATATGGCTGCCGAAAAACTAATCTTAATAAGAGGAGTTCTGCTAACATTAATAATATTAGAGGTAACAGACGTACCATTAATTGTCCATGATTTGATGAAATAGTTAGAGGGAGGCGGTGGGGGTGTTGTTCCTCCACCGGATTTTTTACTGCATTCTGTTACCAGCAACGCAATAAAAGAACAGCATAAAATAATTTTTAATCCCGTCACCATATTTTATTTTTTATAACTATAAAATTCTAAAGCCTGATTATTTCTTGCAACCACAAGTATATCACCATATTTTACTGTATGCAGCCATTTTATATCTCTTACCTGCCCTTTCAGGGATAATAATTCCGGACGATGCTGATAGAAAATATTTCCCTGCTTATCTGTATTGAACAAGGCAAGCGGCTGAGCATCATATCTGCCTTCGTAGGGGAGGACATCAAAAAAGTTTCCACCGGAAATATAATCCCAGGCATCTTCCTTTTTATTCAACTGCTGAAACGCAAAAACAGGTGCCAGTTGTAATGTTTGTGGTAACTCTTTGAGTACAAACCCGCCTTTCCCATCATTTATAAATACAGAAGATCCCAGTACTTCCGCTTTTAATTCCACATAGTCCTTAAACAGATCATATAATACATAATCAACCGTTTTGCCAGCAATCTCTGAGTACGTTAAATAAGCTTTTTTTAATACCGGCAAAGATCTTTCCAATTCATCTTTGGCAAGGAACGGATATTCTTTCCCATCTTTTGTATAACACATTATTTGCTCCAATGAGCCATTATGATCAAAATCGGCAACGTATAATTTTAGCGGCCCGTTCTTTCCGGCAGAAAATTTATTATTCAGCCCCCAATTGCCTGCGAGAATATCGGGTACCCCGTCTTTATTAATATCAGTTATATAAAGCCTTTGCCAAAGCCCTGTGGATTGGGGGATATCTTGTTCTTTAAATACCCCTTTGTTATTCATAAAGATTTTAACAGGCATCCATTCACCTGCAACAACAAGATCGGGCCAGCCATCATTGTTGAGATCAGTAAAAGAAGCTGAGGTTACCATGCCAAGATTGAGCAGGTTTATTGTGTCATTACTGGCAATTGTAAATTTTCCTTTCCCGTTATTTTTATACAAATAGGAGTTTTGAACAATCCCATATCGTTGGGGGTTGCTTAAAAAACCAACAAATACATCTTGGTCTCCATCATGGTCAATATCGGCCACGGCAACGCATGATTTGTTTTCATATAGTTGCGGTACATTTTTTAAAATCGTGGAGAAATGACCTTTCCCATCGTTTAAAAATAACCTGTCTGCAGAAGCCACATCATTGGCAGGCATTTCATTGCCGCCACTCACTACCCATAAATCAAGATCTCCATCATTATCCGCATCAAAGAATGTGGCGTCCACATCTTCACATATGGCAAATTCATTAAATAGTGAAGTGTCGGTTGGAAGAAAAGAACCATCTTTTTGTTGTGTCATTAACCTGCCGGCTTGTCCTTTGGCACCGCATAGGTACATATCATCCAGTCCATCTTTATTAATGTCTCCAATAGCCACTTTGGGTCCTCTGGTAGATTCTTCGTGCGGAATGAGGTATTGCGAATTATAATCAACAAAATCATTTTCCCTGTGTTTCCAGTTAAGATTTATTTTTTTGGTAATGTCCTGTAAAACTTCGGGAGATTCGGGGAAAAATTCTTTGTATTGAAAAATTCCGGTTGAAATTTTTTGATCAACGGTAAGTAGTTTATTAGCTCCCACATTTTTTATTACCTGGTAATGCTGGTTTGGCCACACCACTAAAAGACTATCTATAGTGGAAGCGCTATCCAGCCCAAAATGTAAACGCAGATCGGAAGACGATTCAAATCCATGTGTACCCATTAGCTGCTGGTACTGAATTTTATTTTTTTGAAAAAGATAAGCTTTACATCCTATGCCAAAAGTATTGGCTTCAGAACCTTTAAACGCCACCGGCAGAAAGTTTTTCTTAGGCGTGTTATTCTTCAAAATCACTGCCGGGGCTTCAATACAATTCATTACAAGATCCAGGTTGCCGTCATTGTCTAAGTCAGCATAAGCGGCACCATTAAAGTAACCTTTCATTTTTTCAGTACCCCAACTGTTGCTTACATCTTTAAACGATAAAGCGCCATCTCCTTTAAATAAGAAAGGATGTGATGCGCCATCGGGCATTGCTTTAATCGCTTCTTCATCGTGAATATCTGTTTTGTCAAATCCTCTCATTTTTAAGTCTGAAACATACCGTACGTAATCCATATCAACCGGTCTTTTGACAATACCACTGGTTATTAAAAGATCTTTATTACCATCATTGTCTAAATCTGCAACTAATGGACACCAGCTCCAGTCAGTAGCTGAGATGCCACTTATTAAACCGGTTTCACTAAAGCTCATGCCATCGCCGTTATTTCGTTGAAGACAGTTTTTTGAAGATTGTTGCTGGTAGCCATTTAATTCCAGTTTTACTTTGTATATATCCGGGTTTTCATCACTCCCGTAGGTCTTCAGTGTTTTTTCGTCCGGTGGCAGCATATCCACCGTTACCAAATCCATTTGTCCGTCATTGTTATAATCGCCGGCATCATTTCCCATACTAAACCTGCTGTAGTGACCAAAGTGATTAGCGCCGCTTTCGGTAAAAGTACCATTTCCATTATTGAGGTAATAGTAATCGTTTTCGTGAAAATCATTTCCGATGTAAATATCTTCCCACCCATCGTTGTTAAAATCAGCGACCGAGATTCCAAGTCCGTAACCAAGATTACTCTGGTAAATTCCGGCTGCTTTAGATACATCAGTAAATGTATGTGCAGGTGTATTTAAGTCATTGCGATACAAGCGGTCTCCCGATAAGGAATCATATTTATGCCGGTTGGAAGTATCGATAATATTTTCATGCGGATGGTGAGATTGGTTGAGGATATAGCAATCTAAATCCCCATCATGATCGTAATCAAAAAAAACTGTTTGGGTAGTAAAGCAGGAGAGATTTAAACCATACTCCTTCGATTTTTCCGAAAAAGTGGTATCTCCATTGTTAATGTATAATTCATTATGTCCCGCTAATCCATACCGGTTGCTTACAGTGGAAACGTAAATATCGAGCAGACCATCTCCGTTGATATCAGCCATTGTAGAACCGGTACACCAATCGGCAGTACCGGCCACGCCTGCTTTATCAGTTATATCTTCAAATTTGAAATTACCTTTATTTAAATAGAGTTTATTGCCACTTTTATGATTGGCCGTAAAATAAATATCCGGTAAGCCATCATTGTTAATATCTCCCACCGAAACGCCCCCGCCATTGTAATAATATAGATAATATAGTATGCTTAATCCTTTGTGTTTTTCCAATGTATTCACAAAGTTGATATTGGTAACGGAGGAAGACAGGTTTTCGAAAACCGGTTTCTTGTTTTTACAGGCGGTAGTTAATACAATAGCAATCGCCAAAGCGAATATTCTGTTTTTAGTCGTCATATTTAATATTTTCATCAACACGTTAAGATGGTTAACCGATACTTTTCAATACAATCTTATTTTTTAGTACTTCGGGCTAAATCATCTAAATATTTTTGGGTTTCTACCGGATAGTTGGTGATGTAGTGCGTTCGTATTAAAGAGGAACTTAGTTTGTCTTCGCCGGGTAAAAAAACAGCAATCGCTCTGGAAGGCTCTTTTGGCATATGGCAATCGATACAATTACGCTTCAGGATTTTTTCATCAACGGATGTGATGGTACAAAAATTATTATGCTCTTTATTATGACAACTCATACACCGCTGTGAAAAAACAATTAATTCGTTTTTTTCATTTTGATGCGGGTTGTGACATGTAGTGCAGGTTAAGGTGCTTTTTTGCAAGAAGCATTTACTTAGCTTAAGCAAGCCCAGTTGGTTGCCATGCACATCAATATCCAGGGCTTCCCTGGCAGTGGAATCCCATGTAAAGAAATCAGCTAATTTATCACCAGCCACAAAACTGAAAGATGGTTTTGTCTTTTGCAGTTTTCCTCCATGGCATAGTGCACATAAGTCTAAACTTTGTTGCCGGGTAAACTTAGCCGGGTTAATAATGAATTTGGCGGTACTGTCAGCAGGATGTTGTGTTTGGTAAGCCACATGATCTGCTCCGGGGCCGTGACATCTTTCACAATCAATACCGTAGATAATTGTGTTTTTGTCAAAATCTTCTTTTGGTATTTCCGGAGCAGAAATTTTATTAATAAAAGTTGTATGACATTCCAGGCAGCGGGAAGTGATGATTCTGTTGAACACCGCTCTTTCGGGAAAGCCGGGGCTGTTACACCATTGATGTGCCTGTGTAAAATAAGTGATAGGAAGTTGATAGAGTTTATTGGCATCCCACCATAAATAGGTTTGACCTTTTGTACCTGAGCCGGTGACGATATCAAAGGGATGACTTTGTAATTTATTTGCTCCGGAATATTGAACCTGGAAAAAACCATCAGCCGTTTTCTCCATGGCCATAAAGGTTCCGTTTGCATATGGAAATATATTATTGCCTGCTTCAAAACTTCCTTTGATACTTGCGGCAGTAGCTAATTCAGAAGTATGAAAATGTGCCGTATTAATATGGGTATCATAAATATTTTTATGACAGGACTGGCAGGAAGCGGAGCCGGCGAAATCTTTGGATGTTATTTTTTTAGCAGTTTTTTCTTTACGCATACACATGGTGAGGAATGAAACCGCAGCAATAATCAGCGACAGGGTGATGGCTGTTTTAATCCGGAATGGTATGGCAATCGTTTTATTCATTAAAAGATTCAAGACGAGAAATGATAATCGAGTATGCTGTTAAAAAAGGGTTGCACAGAACTGGCAACCCTTAATGTATGACCCAAAACTACTGCTATTGTTTGCCGCTGTAAAGCACTGCTACTTCCGTTGCAGTTAATGCTTTTCCGTAGAAGCGGAACTGGTCTAAACCTCCATCCCAGTGCTGACCCCAGCCCATGTCTTTAATATTTCTGTTACCACCAATATCAAGACCCTGAACTTTTCCTGGGTCAATATTTTCGGCGCCGTGCGTTCCCCACTGAGGCACATTGGGATTAGCTACTCCATCCACATACAAGGTGAGTTTAGAAGTAGTAGCATCGTAAACAAAAGCCATGTGATGCCAGTTGTTATCCTGTACACCCGGAACTTTATTCCCTCCTTCCCAGGTGAGCCAGGTATCACATTTGCAATTATCATCTACCATGTAGAATTTCACGATGGCAGAACTGGTGGGTGTCCATGTACCCCAGTCAAAAAGTAAAAACATGGAGAAGCCATAATCTCCCCATTTTTTATTAGCAGAAGGTATAGTAAAGACAAAAGAAGCATTACCATTTGGAATGCCATTTCGTTTTTCCCAGAAGGAAATGGTAAAGCTTTTTGCATTAGCAGGAAAATCATTTACACCCGAATACTTGATAAATTTGGTACCATCGCCCTGGACGCCCTTGCCGGAAATCCCGGTAATGGGGGTTAACGGGTTGTCAGAAGGGAAATTAGCCCGGATGCTATCCACCGCATTCATCTGTGTACTGGTGGTAGTGCCGTCAAAAGCAGCATAAAATTTTAATGGTCCTCCCGGGGGGTTGCTATCCTGTGGATAATCACCCAATGCCGGGCGACTCAACTTTTTACATGCCGACCCTACTATTAGTATCGTCATGAATAAAGCAACGGCTTTGATATTTTTAATTGAATAATTCATTGTCAAAAATTTTATTGATTAAAGTATTTTATTACCACTCTGGATTTTGTTTTAAAACGTTTCCAGACAAATCAATGGCTTTCTGTGGAATGGGGTAATATCGGCAGCGGTTGGTATAGCCTAAACTACCGAGTACGCCAACAGCATCACCCCATCTAACCAAGTCATGGAAACGGTAGCCTTCCATAGCAAATTCCCATCTTCTTTCGTTTTTAATAGCCGTTCTCATTTGCGATTGACTGGTGAAACTTATAGGTGGCAAAATAGATGCGTTAGTGCCACGGGATCTGGCACGCACCATTTCCAGCATGGTTTCAGCAGTGGAGCCATCTCCTAATTCATTGGCTGCTTCTGCTTTCATTAATATAACATCTGCATAGCGGAAAATCCGGTGATTTAACCAGTCTGCTCCGCCGGAAGGACCGATTTGGCCGGTGAACTTTCTCATTTCCGGATCAGAATAAACTTTCTTGTTCCAATAGGGTTGATCTAATGAGGAGCCGGGATTATAAGGAG
Source organism: Sphingobacteriales bacterium (assembly GCA_016185185.1). Taxonomy (GTDB): domain Bacteria; phylum Bacteroidota; class Bacteroidia; order Chitinophagales; family Chitinophagaceae; genus AWTP1-9. The sequence goes on from JACPOD010000012.1 coordinate 57,013, forward strand.
GTAACGTAGCTCCATATCCTCCGGAATCGGGTCCGCCATCATATTTTCCTGAATATAAAATAGTATATGTTTTTCTTGGGTCGCTGTTATCCCATTCGTCTACTAATTTTTGGGTGGGTGTGTTCCATCCCCAGCCGAGATTCCAAACATTAGTGGCGCCGCCCTGGCGTACGTTTTGGCTGGTACCCCATGCTGTACCATTGTTATTGGTACCATCTTTTCCAATATTTGCCTGCATTTCGAAAATAGATTCAGAACTATTTTTTCCTTTTCCATCTATTCCATCTTTCCACAAGTCAGGGAATTTTGAAACCAACGTATATTGTCCCGAATTAATTACCGCATTACAATTGTCCAACGCTTTTTGGTAATGTTCGTTTGGGGTTCCAATACCGATTCCCGCTACACCTGCACGGTACATATGTGTCTGAGCCCACAAAGTGTAAGCCGCCCCTTTGGTTAATCTTCCCGGATAACCATTTACACCCGCAACAGCCCAGGTTAGGGGGAGGTATTGTGTGGCATTAGTGAGGTCTCTGTCAATTAATGCATAAATACTGTCTATTGGTGCTTTTGGTTTAATTCCATCAGCTGCTTTGGTAAAGTAGAAGTCAATCTTGGGTACTTCACCGTAAGCTTTTGCTAATTCAAAATAGGAGTAAGCTCTGAAGAAATGTGCTTCTCCCACATTTCTTAAAGAAGCTTCATCCGTTAACTTTAATGAATCTGCATAATAGATTAATTTATTCGCAAGGCCTATCATGTAGTAATGATCATTCCAGTAAGTATTGGTGGCCCAATCATCTTTTGTATACTGAAAAGTTTCAAATTCGGCGTTAATTTCAGCACCATCAGTAGTACTACTTCCCTTTTGTGCATCATCATCCCGGATACTGTTAAAATCGAGCCACGGAAGAGTGGAGAAACCTGCATACGATCTCAGGGTATTATACATACCAAGGCTTTGTGCTTCCAGTGTGCCTTGCGTTAAATCATCGAGTGTGGCGGAGAGGGGTTTGCGGTCTAAAAATTTCTTACAACCTGTAACTGTTATCAGCATAGGGATGGCCAGAATTAAACCCCACGTTATTTTTTTTAATTTTTTCATATCTCAAAAAATTAAGTTTTTTAATTTTTTTAAAAGGTTATATTTAATCCCATTGTAGTCACTACCGGTATAGCGCCACCGGCATTATCATATCCAAAGGCTGTTGCATCACCTCCAAATTCCGTCGTGTAACCATAGTTATTTTTCCATGTCTTCAGATTCTGTGCATTAATGTAAACACGCAGGTTTTTTATTTTATATCTTGAAATCAGATTTTGACTGAAAGTATAACTCAATTGGACATTCCTGAGCCGGAAATAACTACCGTCTTCAATATTGTAGGTAGAACCATTGTAGTTAAAGCGACGTGCCTGGCTGATGATTGGTACCCAGTTTGAAGTTCCGGGGCCATGCCACCTGTCTATTTTATCACCGGAATAATTAACCCGCTGGAAGGGTGATTCCAAAGATCCCCATGTTCTGAATACCTGGTTGCCATATACACCTCCCATATCTATGGCCAACGCAATTCCTTTATAATTGAGGTTTATATAACTGCCATAAGTAAACTTAGGTGTGGGGTTGCCAATGATTGTTCTGTCGTCCGGCGTAATCACACCATCTCTATTTACATCTTTGAATTTAAAATCACCTGGCCCGTATGAACCGACAGATGAAGCCACAGGTGATTTTAAAATATCAGCATAGCTTTGATAGATACCTTCCACTACATACCCGTAAAATGAACCGATAGGCTCTCCGGGCATGGTCCTGCTTTCTGCACTTCCGTTATTTTGAAAGGCTCTAATCAACACACCTGTGGGCAGGTCTTTCGCCAGGCTTACCACTTTATTCTTGAGGAAAGTGATGTTGCCACCAAAATTTATTGAAAAGTCTTTGTTTATATTTTGATTCCATGAAGCAGTAAATTCTTCTCCCATATTTTTAATACTACCTCCGTTGATCAATTCATTGGGCAAACCCAGTGAAGAGCGGTCAACATAGGTCATCAGATCCTTAGTCACTTTATTAAAGTAGTTCGCTTCAAAGCGTAAGCGGTTGCGGAAGGCATTTAACTCCACGCCTACTTCACCGGCATGTACGGTTTCCCATTTTAAATCCGGGTTAGGAATATAATCGGGCTGGGCTGCAGAAAAAATATTAGTGCCAAAAACCGCATTTGTTCCTGTTCTTAAGTTAGGATAGAAGGGGTAATTCAAAGGAGAACCATCCAGCCTGGAAGCTGTTTGGTTACCTAATACGCCAATAGAACCTTTAACTTTTACGTAATCAAATATTTTTTGATTTGACATAAAATCTTCCTTGCTTAATTCCCAGGCAGCACCCACAGCCCAGAATTTCTGTTGCCTGTTTTTCGCCGGTATTTGAGAGGAGGCGTCATTTCTAAGGGAAGCATTTAAGTAATATTTCCCTTTATAGTTATAAAGGATCCTTCCTAAAACAGATACAGTAGCATATTCATTTTGAAAGGAATTGGTATTGTTGGGATCCGGATCCACCACGCCAAAATTATAACCAGTATTCACGTACCAGAATCTTTTATCATTTGGGATTGGCAAGGCTGTAGCATCTGTTCCTTGTTTAACGGTTACTTTTCTGCCAAATGCGCCAAAGTAATAGGTGGTAAAGCCTGCAGTAGCCGTTATATTGTGGTCACCAAATGATTTTTTGAAAGTCAGGATATGATCCTGCTGGAATTTTTTATAATCCGCATTATTTTGTACAAATTGAGTACGGCTACTGTACAAATATGGGTTATTCGTTAATGGGTCATAGGCATAATACAAAGGGGTGTATTGTCTTTTATCCCTGTTACTAATGTCTGCATAAAATGTTGATCTTAAATTGAAGTATTTTAAGAAGGTTAAATCTCCATATATACTTCCCACATTTCTGTATTCAATGTCAATATTTTTATTCCAGGTATTTTGCAATTCTAAAATAGGATTGACAACGCCGGAATTTTGAAGTGCATTATCCAGGCCGGAATATAAATTGGTAGTCACACTGTCTCCGCTGTAGGGATCCTGTATTTTAAATGATTTAGAACGGGCGGATACCTGTGGCATTACTTTTCTTGCCTCATCTAATACTCCAGTAGCATCATACGGATATTTTATTCTGGTAGTATTAAAAACAACTCCCACTTTTAATGCTTTATTCAGCTTTAATTCATCGCTGAATGAAAGTTGCATTTTTTCCAGTTTTTCATGTAAAATGATTCCCTCATCTGTAGTATAACCTAAGCCTAACGTGAAGCGGTTCTTTTCTGTACTGCCGGAGATACTCAGGTTATTGGCATTGAACTTTCCCGTCCTGGTAACTGCATCAATCCAATCTGTGTTAGAAGTGAGTGCAGAATAATCAGGAGTGGCTACACCGTTATTTGCATTTTCTTCTGCAAAAAGGGTGTTGAAGGCTGCCGCATCGGTCACCTTTATTTTATCCACCAGTTTTTTAAAACCGAAAGAAGTATTGAAGTTTACAACCACCTGTCCTACTTTAGCTTTTTTAGTCGTGATGGCTATCACACCGGTAGCGCCTTTTACCCCGAATATGGCGAGAGAGGAGGGGTCTTTTAAGATTTCAATGGATTCAATATCATTCGGATTCAGGTAATCAATATTATCATTGAGTATACCATCTACCACATACAATGGGTGTACCTGGCCAATACTAACGGTACCTCTGATACGAATATCCGGAGCTTGTCCCGGTGTGCCGTTATTTACTACCGATAAACCGGCTACTCTTCCTTGTAAGGAGGCAATGGGATTGGTATTCGGTTTATCTGCGATGTCTTTTCCACTCACTTTTACGATTGAACCCGTTAAGTCCCGTTTGCTGGCAGTACCATAACCAATAACCACCACTTCATCTAATTTTTGGGTAGACAATTTAAGCGATACATTAATAAAATTTTTTCCTGCCACACTTACTTCTACGCTTTCGTATCCTACTGCAGAAATTTTCAGCACGGCATTATCAGACACCAGCAGCGAAAAGCCACCGGCTGCATCCGTCACTGTACCACTCCGGGTTCCTTTAATCATAATACTGGCACTAGCAATAGCGTCCCCAGTTTCAGAGGTAACCCTTCCGGTAATTCTCATGTCAGGAGCAACAGTTTTTAATGAGTAAATAACCACCAGATTAGAACCGATTAGTTTGTAGCCTAAATCTTTTCCCGCTAGTAGTTTTGGCATAAACTCGCTCAGTTCCGCATTATTTGCCTCAACACTTACTTTGTCTTTAAGACCTTTAATGTCGCTGTTATAAAGAAAACGGTAAGTTCCCTGTTTTTCAATAGCCTTAAGAACCTTGGTAATTTCGGTTTCATCAAGTTTCAGGCTGATCTTGTTTTGCCCTTTTGCCCCGGCAGAAACATGTAAGGAACCGATTAAAATTACAGCAGCAATCAATTTCATAATCAGTAGAATTTTTTTGCATTGCCGGAGTGTATTTTCTCCAAGCGTTAGTCTGGATTTTTTCATACTTTTATTTAATGTTAAAGGGTTATTTAAACGAAACTTGATTTCATTTTCAAGTTTCAAACGTAACCTGAGGGGATACCGCTGCAACGGTGCCCCTTTTCTTTTTTAGCTTGTATTATTTAGTAAATATTTCAATGTTGTTACCGTTTATTTTATAGTTAAAATCACCACTTAGTTTTAAAGCCTGAAGGGCTTCGGAAATAGTTTCATTAATGAAGCTGCCCCTGAACACTATTTTTTTAGCAGATTCATCACGAAATTCAATTTTTACATTATACCATCTTTCCAGTTGCGTGGCAAGATCTTCGAATGGCATATCTTCAAAAGCCAGCCGGTTTTGGATCCACGATGTTTCTACAATAGAATTATCTGTTTTAGCATAAGTAAAGCCGGAAATTTTATAGGTTTCAACTGTATTCGCTTTTTCATCAAAATCTGGCTTGCTTTTGCTTGGTACTTCTGGCTCAGCTTTTTTAACTACAATAATCTTTTCATTAGGTTTCAACAGTACTTTTTTATCCGGTTTGCCAAGCCTTGTAACTTCAATGACCCCCCTTACCAGGCTCGCTTCAACCGTTTTGTCATTTGGGTATGACTTTACATTAAAAGCAGTACCCAAAACTCTTATGTCAATAACATTGGTATGTACAATGAATGGACGTTTAGGATCTTTAATTACATCAAAAAATGCTTCCCCTTCCAAAACCACTTCTCTTTGGGTGTTATTAAAAGTGAGGAATGTAAGTTTACTGCCAGAATTCAACCAAACTTTAGAACCATCTGGTAAAATCGAATTTGTTTTGGTTCCATTAGTTGTTTGAATTTCCTTTACCACAGGTTGAGCAACTGCTTCTTTGACAGTAGATGCGGAAAAGTATAGAATGATCAAACTCAACCCAGCTATAGCCACAAAGATGGCTGCAGCCTTGAATATATTATGGGTGAATACTCGTTTTAGTAAGGAAACATTAGCTGCTTCTTCCACCTCAGTTTCCTCATTTTTTATTGCAGATAATAAGTGGGTATTAAAAATTTCATCAATGTTATCAGGAGCTTCTTCTTTAACCGGGTGTTCCCAAAAGGAGGAAAGGGCTTCGTATGTTACCTGCGCATGGGGATTATTTCTCAATACTTCATTGAGTTGTTCTATTTCCTCAGCAGTAGCTTCGCCTGAGAGTTTACGGGCTATAAATCTCCACAACAAGTTTTCTTCCATTTGCAGAATTTGGCTATAAGCTAAGACAGGGAAATCGAATTAATCTACTAAAGGGTTCTTAATTATTTTTAGAAATAATTTCTTTCAGGCGGGAAAGGTTCTTAAACTCCAGGTTTATGGCCATAGCAATTCTTTTTACAGCAATGGCCATCTGGGCGTCAATGGTATTAACAGAAAGGCTGAGAATTTCAGATACCTCCTTGTATTTTAACCCATCTTCCCGTATAAGTTTAAAAATAATTTTACAACGTGGGGGGAGTTCATCAATGGCCTTGTTCAGTTTTTTCAGCATTTCAGAACTTATCAGGATTTGCTCGGGGCTGGCATCATATTCTGCTATATCAATAGAAATGTCATCATATGGGGCAGTTGTAATTTCATGGGCCTTTTTGGCTATGTAATTAAGTGAATTGTTTTTAGTTGCGGTATATAAATAAACCTTTATATTCTTAATCTCGTTAAGATGCGAACGATTGCGCCAGAGGTTAATAAAAACATCTTCTGTTATTTCTTCAGCTCTTTCTTTATTCTTGATAAAAGCAAATGCAAAATGGAAAAGCTTATTATAAAAGAGGTAGTATAGCTCCTTAAAAGCCTGTTCGTCATTGTATAACGCTATCCTTTCCTGTAAGGATTGTAGGTCCATCGCAAGCGGCAGTTTATAATCGCAGTTGAAGAAATCGAGAACCGAATTTAGGATTTCTTAAACAAATAACAAGTAGAAATATATTTTAAAGGAAAATCAGGCCACCACGAAACTGCCTTTCATCTTTTCCAGCAGTTTGGTTTCAATCATCTTTTGAGCGAGAAGGATCATATTTTTAAAAGCCACAGCAGTAGAAATACCGTGACCAATAACAACCGGTTTACTTACACCCAACACCGGCGTACCCCCGTAATTTTCAAAATAGAAACGTTTGAAGTATTCATCTTCCTGCAGGTTGCGTTTGCCTGCAATATCATACATGCTTTCGGCGAGTTTTAAAATGATGTTGCCAGTAAAACCTTCGCAAACCATTACATCAGCTTTATCAAAAAATACATCACGGCCTTCGATATTTCCAATAAAGTTGATTTGTTTATTTTCTTTCAGCAGGGGATAAGTGGCCTGTGCTAAAATATTTCCCTTGCCTTCTTCTTCTCCAATATTTATTAAACCCACTTTGGGATTTTCAACACCTAAAATAGTTTGTGCATATAAGCTGCCGAGTACAGCAAACTGTAAAAGATTTTCGGGCTTGCAATCAGCATTCAAACCAACATCTAATAACAAACCATAGCCGCCATTTACTTTAGGAACAACAGTAGAAATGGTAGGACGTAAAACCCCTTCAATTGCTTTAATGCTGAATAAGGCGCCCACCAGCATGGTGCCAGTATTACCGGCGCTGATGAATGCATCAATTTTTCCCGCAGCTAATAATTGAAAACCTACACTGATAGATGACTTCGGTTTTTCCCGAAGCGCTTTGGTGGGATGTTCATGCATACCGATAACTTCCGGTGCATGCACAATAGAAATTTGTTCGCTGCTAAAGTCTAAAAATGACTTTACCTGCTGCTCATCACCAATAAGGGTTAAGTGAACAGATGGGTTGTTTACTTTTAAAAACTCAGCAACTCCCTTCACAGCTTCCTGTGGAGCATAGTCGCCACCCATCATGTCTAATCCAATGTTCATTAGCAGCAGGTAAGAATCGTTATTGTTACAATTACTAATTACGCTTTGGCAGGAGCTTTTTCGGCTACTACTTTTCCTTTGTAGTACAATTTGCCTTCACTAACATGTGCACGGTGACGAACATGTGTTTCGCCGGTAGTGCTGTCAGTGCTTAACGTAATCTTCTCCGCTTTGTAATGTGTCCTTCTTTTTGCACTGCGTTGTTGTGAGTGCCTCCGTTTGGGATTTGGCATAACCTTATTTTTTTAATTGTCTTTTAATTTATCAAGCCCCTTCCAGATGGGGTTCTTTATCTCGTTTTCTGCCGGGTTCAACTGTTTCAGTTTATCCAGCACTTCTTTGTTGCATAGTGGTCCGCCCATTTCCTCTTCGCTGCACATCTTTTGCATGGGCAGGCTCAGGTTTACAAATTCGTAGAGCCAGCCTTTTACATCAATATGGCTTTCCGTGCGGCTTATATAATATACATCCGGGTCGCCCTCTTCTTCGTTCATCTCATCCGGGTTTTCCACCATCTTTACTAATATCTCAAACTCATCCCACAGTTCAAACGGTATATTATTACCACAGCGGTCGCAGGCCGATTCTAATTTGCCCCCCACCTCAAACGTAAGGATGAGGAAAGACGGGTGTTTATCAAGGCTCATGCGGATATGTGCATGGGCATTGTTGAAATCCTGCTCGCCAAATTCAGCAAAGAACTTATCATCCAGGTCATACACATATTCATGGATCCCAGGTTTTAACCCAACAAACGCTATTTCAAACTCACGGCGATGACCCATAGCGGTTTTTTAAAAGAGTGGGCAAAGGTAAGGCAAAGGAATGTAAAATAGGGCTTTAAAATAGAAGAAATTTTGCCTGTTTTTAGGGATGGAAAGGGGTTATTTAACCGGCTGGGGCGGCGGCATGGGGCAGTAGAGGCGATTCTTCCACCGGAAGAATCGAAGGCTCCGTTCAGGCTCTATGTTGCTATTGGGCTGTGAAGAACAGACCTGGCAGGTTTTAAAACTTGTGAGGGCCTGCGGTAAACTAAAAAGAAAAAGTAAATTTGAGTAATAAATCAACTAAACATGACAGCAATAGCCTTACGAAAAAAATTAGTGGATTATTTACAGGTGGCTGATGAAAAGAAATTAAAAACTATTTACACCCTTTTGGAAGATGAAATTGACCAAACTGGCTGTAGCCTTCCCTGATTTGGTTATATCCATGAACGGCAAGCTCAGCATCAATTAAATGAACTCAAAGAACTAATTTTACACTTATTCACACTTTTGAAATAAGCTGTACAAAGATTATGTAAAGCTTATCTGGAATATATCCCATGCTGAAAATATTTTATACTCAGTAGTAGAAAAGAGTAAAAATGCAAAGGACTTTGGAATACTAAATACGCAATTGTACAGCGAAAATAAATTTGCATACACTTTTGATGATACTAAAGCTGATTATGGCGATACCTATTACAGGGTTAAGGTTGTTTTATCGAATGGGAAATTTTATTATTCTGGGACAGTAAAATTAAAGCAGGGTGGTAATAACTGGACAATGAATATATTTCCTAATCCTGCGGTAAGTAATACAATACTTAATATAACCACGGCCAAAGCTGAAAATATTGACGTTACTATCTATAACATTTCAGGAAGTAAAGTATATCAGCAATCTAAATATGTTCCGGCAGGTATCCATTCTCTTATTATCCCATCCGAGCATTATGCACCAGGTATGTATTATGTAGTAGCAAAAACGTTGTCAGGATCGTTTACAAAATCTTTTCTTAAAAATTAAGTGATTACACAGTAAGCCTTAATTTTATGCTGTCCATCTGCCATCTTAGCTCAGTTGGTAGAGCGGTTCATTCGTAATGAACAGGTCGTCAGTTCGATCCTGATAGATGGCTCAACTACTATTATGACCCCTGAAAGAAAGGAAAGACTTTTATCGGTATTAAACAAGAGGCAAAATGATATTACGGTTGTCCTTGAAAATGTTTTTGACCCGCATAATATCTCTGCTGTAATGCGTACTTGTGATGCGGTAGGTGTGCAGGACATTTTTATTCTTAATTCTAAAATACCCAGGCATAAAAAATGGGGCAGTAAAAGCTCGTCCGGCGCAGCTAAATGGTTAACCATTCATCAATATACCAATGCAGAAGAATGTTTTACAGCTTTACGGAAACGGTACTCCAGGATATTGACTACTCATTTAAGCAGTGATGCCGTTTCGTTACATCAAATTGATTTTTCGGAAAGTATTGCCCTTGTATTTGGTAATGAACATTCAGGTGTAAGCGACGAGATAAGGGCATTGGCCGACGGGAATTTCATTATACCTCAGGTGGGAATTATAAAGTCGCTTAACATTTCTGTGGCTTGTGCGGTTACCCTTTACGAAGCTATGCGTCAAAAACAAATTGCGGGACATTATCAAAAGCCAAAACTGGAGGCTGCACAATTTAATGTTTTGTTAAGTAAATGGGGTTTCAGTAACGAAGATCAGGAGTAAATTAACAGGTGGTTTTACTATTTCCATAAGGATAATTAAACAGTAATTTGGCTTTTGTTTACAGGATGTTTCGATAAAAAATCCAAACTTTACACTATGAAAACAAAACTCACAGGTTTATTACTTGTTTTCTTCCTTTCATTTTCAGTTTCATCTCAGTCCATTAAGAAATGGAAATATGCAGAGCTGGAGCAATATATCAACCAGTCAAAAACACCGGTAGTAATTAATTTTTGGGCAACTTTTTGCAAACCTTGTGTAGAAGAGATCCCCTACTTCCAGAAAGAGATAAAAAAATACGAGAACAAGAAAATAAAACTCATCCTGGCAAGTCTTGATTTTCCGGAATATTACTCGGAGAGAATTGAAGCATATGCAAAAAAGAATGGCTTTACAGCTGAAATCATTTGGATCGACGAGGAAGATCCGGGGAAATTTTGCCCCAAAGTTGATGCGGGGTGGAGTGGGGTTTTGCCAGCCACATTATTTATTGACCGAAAAAAGAAGTACAGGAGTTTTCATTCACAGCAATTATCTGCTGCAGAGTTTATGAAAGAATTAGAAAAACTAATTGAATAATTAATTCCCCCTTCTTTTAATAGAACAGCCATACTGAGGATAGGTTTGCTGGGTAACATTTTTCCCTGCTACTATTTCATCTATTGCCAGCTTTAAATATTCTTTGTCCCCGTTATTGGGATCTCTTGGTTTGTTGTTAATGGCTCCATGATAAACCAGCTTGCCGTCTTTATTAAACAAAAAACATTCCGGTGTCATCGTTGCACCAAATTCATTGGCCATTTTTGAATCTTTATCAACAGCATAACGCCAGTCATATCCCTGTTCTTTTGCATACGCTTTCATCGCTTCAAATGAATCATTATCATCTCTGTTCCCTTCGTTTGAATTAAGTAGAATAACACCAATATTATTGGATAAAGCATGTTTTGCCACTTCTTTGGTTTTTTGCTGATGTTTTATCACGAAAGGACAGGTGTTGCAACTAAACATAACCAGTAACCCTTTTTCCCCCATTACTTCGTTAAATGAAATCTCTTTTCCGGAAACATCTTTCATTTTTAAGTCAGGATTTGGTATAGATGCACCTATTGGTAAAGGGGCCAGCATCGGTTTAAATGACGAGAGAATGAAGCCAACCAACACAACTAAAAGAAAAGGGGATCTCTTCATATGTTATTCGTTTTAGTGAAACTAAATTTACATTAAGAAATTAATTGTTTAGTACCATCCGTTTCTGTTTTTTGCCTTTCATCCGCAATTGCTTTTAGTGATTTGATACTTACATTTAGCTCAAAGCCTATCAGCAATGAGAGGGAGTTGATAAAAATCAAAATCATTAAAACGATAACTGAACCAATTGAACCATACAAGGCATTATACCTGCCAAAATTATTTACAAAGAACGAAAAACCTAAGGTTGCCAATATACTTAGCAGAGTACCCAATATTGCTCCCGGCGAAAGCAAACTCCATCTTTTTTGCGTGGCCGGAGCATATTTATAAATAAATGCATAGGCATAATAAATCAGCACTACAATAAAAGCCCACCGTATTGTTTTAATAAAGTTTCTTACTTCAATACTCGTTACCCCCACCCATTTCAAAAAAGCTCCTTGTGCAATTAATAGAATCAAGCAGGAAAGTACCAGCCCGAAGATCATTGTGGTAAGTTTAATCGCTGTCCATCTTTTTTGTAATCCTTTTCTTTTTTCAAAACCAATATAGTTTTTATTGAAAGAACGCATTAAACCCATCATGGCATTAGATGCAAAAAATAAGGA
>JACPOD010000013.1 GCA_016185185.1 Sphingobacteriales bacterium
TATAATAGTTATCTGTATAAACAAGGAACAAATCACTCATGGGTTTATAGCGCCATTGAAACCGGCTGTTGATATTAAAATTATTTCCCTGTGTATTATATTGTAAAAAAGTTGTCCAGAAAATACTGGTGCTGAAATTAATTTCTATCCTGGGGGATATTAAAAATAATTCTGCAGAGCCATAAGATTCGGGGAAAATAAGTTTATAGTAGTTAGCTCTTATACCAATATTTACATGCGGGATGCTCCGGAAATTTATACCTGCATTTAACTGGCGGGTATTACCATTATAGAATTCGCCTGTGCTGCCGCCAATAAAATAACTGAATTTTTTTCTGAAGTCAGAATCGAACTCAACATATACATTGCTGTAATGGCAAGTGCCTTTTGGCAATGGTGTTTTATCAGTAAAATTTACAGGAAACTTTAAATCAACCCTGTTATTATTGAATGATGCAAAAAAACGGCAGTACTGCTGAACTGTGCATTATAAGTAAGCGAACTGTTTCTTTCATTAAAAGAATTATCAGGATTAAAGTATACAGTATTTTCTGTGCCAATATAATGGGTATTGATGGCTCCTTTCTTCGGAAATATCCTGTAACTCGCATTGGTATATATATCTTTAAATCCAAGACGTATTGTGGCATCCCTTACAGCATCATAATTTTCTATACGCTGCACATATCCCATATCCGTATAATAATTTGTTCCTAAAGAAAGTATGTCTACTGTTACATTAAGATGCCTTCCGTTGTAAGAACCGCCTGTTTCAATATATTTATCTTTATCAGTGATGCCCGGTTTAAATGACTGGTGATAGGAACCCCAGCCACTCCATGATCCTTTTTCGTTAGTATAAGTAAATTCAGTTCCGGCATTTCTTCCATATTCACTCAGAGGATCGGCCAGCTTTTGCGCATCTGTTAAAGATGCCTGCCGGTTAAGAAACAATCCTCTTATAACAGAACGCTTAAAAACTTTTTGATTGACCGTAACGGCTGTAAAATTTTCAGGACTATATTCTCCTTTCCTTCCTGTTTGCATATTTAAAATACCAATACGTGTGCTTTTACTTACATTACCGGTAAGCCTTGTCCCAAATAAAATGGGGATGCGGTTCCCATTTTTATCCAAACCAATTGTTCTTGAATAAAAAGGACGAATAGGATCAATGCCATATTGTGAATACAAATCGGGGTTCTCTAAAAAAAAGTTCTTCTTTCAGGAAAGAAAATATTAAATCGTGTTAAGTTGGTTACCTGCCGATCTACTTCCACCTGTGAGAAATCAGGGTTAACCATTAAATCAAGGTTTAAAGAAGAGTTAAGCGCAATCTTACTGTCAAACCCTGCATTGCCCGTGGTTTTTATATCTTTTCCATTTTGTTTATCCGATTGTAATTCGCCGGTTACATAAGGTAATACCAAAATATTTGTTCCGGGTTGCGGCGGTGTTTCTTTCCATACTAACGCACCTGTGTAGCCCAGGTCATAACTCCTGAAGTTGACCGGTACTTTTGTCCAGCAGGAGTATTCATTTGTTTTGGCATCAACCCGTAAAAAATTTATACCCCAGGTTTTTTTATCAGCCCTGTAGCGTAATGTTTTTAAAGGGATAGCAAATTCTGCTGTCCACCTGTCTTTATACCTTTTGGTGGCTGAATACCATTTATTATCCCAGCTAAAACTTACCTGGGAACCCGGGCTTAACTGGTCCTCAGATTGTGTATTAAACGCATTCAACACAAAGAAAAAACCGTTTGCTTTTTCATTTAGTGGATCAAGAATTACTGCAACTCCATCATTGCTATCGTGACCCACATCTCTTTTTAAACTGGTGATCAAAGCTTTTCCGGAATCAAAAGCAGTAAAGGCGAAATAGATAAATTTAGCATCAAAGCTTACTTGTACTTCTGTATTTCTTTTTGGTCTGCCACCATCTGTTGGATATTTGCGCCAAAAAGCGCTGGTTTTTTCAGCAGAAGACCAAACGGCATCATTTAACTCACCATCTATTTTTACAGGTGCTGATGTTTTACTGATGTGTAACTGGTAGTCTTGCTGAAACGTTGAATTAGTCTGACTTCTTACAATCAATTGGGCGGGTAAAAAAATAGCAACAATAATAGTCTCACCTCAATTCCCTTTATTAGGCTGCAAGTATCCTGTTTTTTTTCAGGTTTATACACGAAACATTGTTGTATCAAACTTGTATTTGACAAACGGTAGTAAAGAAAGATAGATAGTTTAGCGGTCCCAAATATTATAGCGAAGAATACACCAAATGGCTTTAACCCCGTCTTTCCAGTTGATCTTTTTTCCTTCCGCATAAGTACGGCCATAATAGGAGATGCCTACTTCATAAATGCGTACTTTTCTTATGCGGGATATTTTAGCGGTTACCTCAGGTTCAAAACCAAAACGTTTTTCTTTTAGGGTAAGTGACTTTAGCATTCGGGCATCAAATAATTTATAACAGGTTTCCATATCCGTGAGGTTAAGATTGGTAAACAGGTTAGAAAGAAAAGTGAGCAAACGGTTTGCCATGTAATGATAAAATAATAAAACCCGGTGTGGTTTGCTTCCCATAAAGCGGGAGCCAAACACTACATCTGCCGCACGTTTCAAAACAGGTTCTATTAGCTGGTTAAAATCTTCAGGGTCGTACTCCAGATCAGCATCCTGCACAATTATATATTCACCTGTGGCTTCTTTGATCCCTGTGTGTAAAGCGGCGCCTTTACCTTTATTTATTTCGTGGTTATATAAACTTATTTGTATGGCGGGCCTGGCTTTTATATACTGCTCAATTACTTCCCGGGTATTATCGTTGCTGCAGTCATTAACAATTACCAGTTCTTTTTCTATATTATTTTTTAAAACAACATTTGCCACACGGTCTAACAAAAGCTCAACAGTAGCCGCTTCGTTGTAAACAGGAATTATAACAGATAATTTTTTAAAAGCATTCATCCCGCAATATATTATGAAAGGCTGGCTTATCAAAGCCCGGCTAATTAAATACTTCTGCTTTAATATTGAAAACAGTAACAGGCTTTTCGCTTTCACTGTTCCATAAAAGAATTACGGCTGTATCAAAGTCTTTGGGGATTTGTGTATCAATAAAAACGTCTGTTCCGGAAGTTTCATTGGTCAGTCGTTGTATGCGGATGACTTTTTCTTTTATGGTATTGCCGGCCTTTTTAAATTTTACTATTAGCTGTGTCATCTTCCAGGTTTCCCATTCTTTGGAAGGAATTGCTACTGTTGCAGAAACCCGAAGCCACTTATAATAACGACCGGGTACGGTGATGGGTAATTCAGGTGAAAATTGTGTGTCTTTGTTTAAGTTAATCGTATCTGAAAAGGAGGCAATAGTTGCAACCGTTTTTCTTTCACCTATAAACTCCTCATCTGTATCCAGTAATTTTTTTGTCTCGATCGGAACAGAGTATTTAAACAGTATTTTTTGCCAGTAAGCCCTTGTCATATTTTCTGCATCGAGCAAACCTCCTTTATGTGCCTGGTGCGTTAACCAAACATTGTAATAACAACAAAGCAGCATAAAAAGGCTAACCGGAACAACCAGTAATTTTTTATTGAGTAAATAATTAACTGCAGCGGCAAATGGAAATGCCAGCATTGGATAGGATTGTACCATGGCCCGCTGACCAATACTGCCACCATACCACCATATTTCCCAGCTAAAACACAAATAGGTAAATGGAACTGCAAACAGTAAACACACCCAAAATAAAGAACGATATTTTTTAAAAAGAATGAAGAAACCAATAATGGCAAAAATCATTACAGGAGTATAAATAAGCCATCCTTTACGGAACTGCCATACACATTCGGCGAGATAGGGATGCAGTAAATGATATTTTTCTTTTTGATAACTGTACACAATCCAATTGCCCGAAACATATTTCCAGTAGAATAACTGGATACTTATAACAAGACCCGCAAGAATGAGTGCAGTAATTATTTTTAAATAATGAGTTTTAAAAAAATAAAGCCTTGAATGTATGTCAGCCGTTGCAGATATTCCCCAGCATAATGGGATAAAGGCGGCAATTATTTCAGAAGGCCTGGTAAGTACTGCTAATCCCAGTAATAAACCTATGCCGGCAGCTTTTGAAAGGGAAGGCTGATCATAAAATTTTATAGTTAACCATATCAGCACACAATACAATGTGAAAAGATTATTGTGTGTCATGGCATTGGTTATGGATGCATATTCAAGATAGTTGGTTCCAAAAACGTATAGTAATAAGACAATGCCCGTTGTGGCAGGAGTAAAATACCGCAAAAGAATGTTTCTTAAAAAAAACAACCCCAGTAAAGCAAGTAATAATTCACCAGTACCGATAGCTACCTGGTAGGGGTAAGAATAACCATCTGCAGGATATCCAAGTGAATTAGCTGATACATGTGCGATTAAAAAGAATGGCGCAAAAAAGAAAGACTGACCAATGGAATATTTCATTACATAATTACCGCTACTGTGCCTGTAAGCTTCATAATGATTACCAATCGGTGTGGGCTGATATTTATCCAGCAATGTGTCTTTATATTGCTGTTGCCTTAAACTTTTATAAATAAAAATGGCAGGTAAGTAATGATAATAACCTGATACATCCCAGCTGATCGTTGCTTCTGTTCCTTTTTGTTCCCATTTGGGATAGTAAAAAAAGCCAACAGCCAGTATCCATACAGCAGAAAGAAATAAAGCAAGCTTGGAAAAATCGAATTTATTGGCGGTTGGGTTCATTGGTATAAAGATAAATTTTTCAACGGTAAGCAACGGGAACAATACTGAAGACACTTTCCGTTTTATTTTTCTATAACAAGTGAATCGGCTGAAACGCCAAGCGACAACAGGATGTCCGTTATGTCTTTTACAAATTTATCGGGGCCGCACACATAAAAGTAACGGCTAAAATCATGTATAAGATCGATAAGCATGTTCCGGTCGATCCTTCTTTCCATAAATCCAATTACTCCCTGCCGGGTAAGAACGTTAATGAAATTATCGCCCAGCATTTGAAGCAGTTCTTCAGCCAGAATGATATCATCAACTGTTTTATTAGAGTAAATGAGGAGGTTCCCTTCCAATTGCTGCATTTTGTGGAGAGTTCTTAAAATGGAAATAAAAGGGGTAATGCCGGAACCACCTGCTAAAAATATACCTGGTCCCCGGTATTGTAAAGTGCCGAATACATCATGTAAAATCAGTTCAGCTCCGGCATTTGTTTTACCGAGTTGGTTGGTAACGCCATTATGATCATTATAAATTTTAATAGTGAACTCCAGGTAAGGCCATTCCACCAGTGAAGTAAAGGTGAATGGCCGTAATTCACTTTTCCATTTGGGATGATTAATGGATACATAAGTTCCCTGTCCCGGGATAAAAGAATAACCTTCTGGTTTTTCTACCAGGAAACGTTTTACATCATGAGTAATAAAATCGGCTTCAATGATTTTTACGATGTGGTGAGGCATGCAACTGAAGTTTGTTCTTCTAAAGATACAATATAGTGTTACAGTTTATTTACAAAGTAATGAAAGGCGTGTTGCCATTAATCTTCCAGCAAATCAGGTCTTTTTTGTTTGGTACGTTCAACAGCCTGTTCATACCGCCATTCTTCAATTTTCTTTAAATCTCCGCTCATTAAAATATCGGGAACTTTCCATTCACGGTATTCCGCAGGTCTTGTATATACCGGAGGGGCCAATAAATTATCCTGGAACGAATCAAAAAGGGCAGAGGTCTCATTGTTTAATACACCGGGTAATAAACGGCCCACGGCATCTGCTATAATAGCGGCTGCAATTTCGCCACCACTTAATACAAAATCTCCAATAGAAATTTCTTTGGTGATAAAATGTTCCCTTACTCTTTCATCAATGCCTTTATAATGACCACATATCAGTAATAAATTATTTTTTAGCGAAAGTTGATTTGCCATTTTTTGATTAAACATTTCGCCATCAGGAGTCAAAAAGATGATTTCATCATAAGTTCTTTCTTTTTGTAATGATTCAATCGCATTTACCAGCGGCTCACACATCATCACCATACCGGCGCCGCCGCCATACTGGTAATCATCCACCTGGCCGTATTCATTCACCGCCCATTTGCGCAGCTGATGCAGGTGTACATCCAGCAACCCTTTTTCCTGTGCCCGCTTCATGATAGAATGATTAAGCGGACTCTCCAGCAACTCGGGTATAACTGTAATGATATCTATTCGCATTTGGCAAATTTAATTAACAAAAGTTTGAAAGCAGTATCCCTGTGCCGGATTAATATTTGTGGTTATTAAAGAAACTATATTGCCTATGCTCTCCAAATTTACTTTACTATCCTGTTTCAGTATTTTCTTCCTTTCTTGCAGCAGTTATTATCCTTATTCCGGGTTCGAACAGACATCATCCATAACAGACATACCGGTAAAACCAGTCACGACCAAACCAGACCTGTACTTTAATAGCGAACGGCCAACCGTGCCTTTTTTCAAAATAAGATTTGTAGAAGTTTTTGGGAATGCCGGCTCCAGTTATAACCAGATGCTTGGGTTGCTAAAACAAAAGGCATCAGGTGAAGGTATGGATGGAATAATTTTGATGGATGTAAAACAAGAGATAAGTTACAGGGATGTGAGCGAAACGGTTTACTTAAAAGATACTTCAACCAGTATTACGAGGCAGGTTGCCTCTCCCTATGTGCGGATGGCTGGTATTGGTTTGAAATATGCGGCCAATATTAACTACCTGGATACCATCATTAAAAAACAAACAATAAAAATTTATAAAGAAGAAAAAACAAAAGTGGTAACAATAAATTTGGATTGGTACGGCAATATTTTGAATAAGATTCAATCGCCGGAATTTAAAGACTATTATGATGAGATACTTCCCTTTGATATTGTTCATGCTTTTCGTGCAAAAGGGAATGGCTGGAGTGTACACTCAGAGCCATTTACTCAAAAAATACTTGCAAAAAAATTTTCAATCTCCGATTTTGATTTTATTGAGTATAAGTTTGACTATGATTTGTATGCGAGGCCAGCTCAGGCTAAAATATGGCTCAACAGTAATTTTCCCAGGTATTCGCCTGGTACTGTTTATTTATTCTTTGATAATAAGGGATACTTAATTGAAAAAAAACTGGTAAAAAAGAAAACAGTGGTATGGCGGGAACGATTTGTTTATGACGAAAAGGACAGATGTATTAAGATCATTCGTACAACAGGTAATGCTGAAAGGGTTTTAATGACAATAGAAAATGAATTTTTCTCAAAAAAAGATTTGCCGGCACCTGAAAGATAAAAAGAAACGCCCCGCAGATGCGAGGCGCTTTCAGAAACCAACTATAGAAAGGAGACTCTTTATTCAAACTTTTAATGACAATCTATCACCGGCTTTGGCCCGGCTTCCATTACCGGACTTATAAATGGTATTCCTAAATTCATTCCTCTTAATATCAGTAACACCGCCATTACAGTAAACAGGTAAGGCATTGCTTTTTTAATACTATTTCTTGCAGATAGTTTTAAAAAAGAACCGAAATAGGTAAAGAGCATCATTGCCGGTAAAGTGCCCGCCCCAAACATTGCCATGAACACAACGGCATTATTTACTTCACTTGTACTTAATGCCCCGGCAATAGCAATGTATACCATGGCGCAGGGTAATAAACCATTAGCCATTCCTAATAACAAATAATTTGCTTTAGCGGGATTGCTCCATAATTTAAAAATCCATTGTTGTACCGGCTGGTAAATGGCTTTAATAAACGCCGGTTGATTATTCTTGCGGAATATATAATATTGTACCAGCAGAAGAATGACCACAACGCCTAATACAATAGAGAATTTTTGCTGAAGACCTGCTAAATATATTTTTCTTCCCATTAATCCGAATAACAAACCCATGGCGGAGTAGGTAATTATTCTTCCAAGATTGTAGGCAAATAAGGCGAACCATTTTTTTGCAGGAGATAAATTGGTAATAGGCAATGCCAGCGACAACGGTCCGCACATACCAATACAATGTGCACTGCTGATGATGCCTAATGATAATCCTGCTATGATAACATGCCCAATCATTTTATACTGAAATCTTTTTCTGTATAATAATGTTCACTATCTGCTTTCCAGTCAATTTTTACTTTGTAATTGATCGGGAAGAATAATTTATTTTCAAAGAACTGCTTACCATCTGCGTTTGTTTTTAATTCAAACTTCCGGTCTTTTGTTTCATCGGCTGCACTATAAAACCAAACTGATCCTGTGATTTTTTTTCCTTTTAATTCTTCCGGCAACTGGAGCACAATATTTTTTTCATCTTCGGTAATGGTCAGTTTACTGGTTAAAGCATCCGCATTTTTTGTACCGTCAATAACTTGCTGATACGCCAGCTCATCTTTATAATATTCCTTAGATACGAGTTCGAATTTGGAGTTTACACTTTTGTACACCATAAACGACATGCCTGCCCCAAAAACGATAAATGTTATTAATAGTTTGTTTCCCCAATTCATAGTTGTATTTTTTAGTTTCTGGTTTCTGGTTCTTGGTTTTTAAAAGGATACTGTATATCAATTTTTAATTTTTCATTATTAATTATTCATTCTCCCACCGGCCCTAAAAAATTTGTTTTTACTTCATCTATTTTTTTTCCGTTATCATATACGCCAAGTAATATTTTTGATTTTGGTTGTTTGATGACGTTCCTGGGCAGAATCACAAAGAAAGAACCGGACCCAATGCCTTCTTCTTTTACATTTACCGAACCGGTATTACCAATCACCTCAATTCTGCCGGGCAAACCTTCCAACTGGATGGTAACAGGTATATTCTTTACTGATTTATTGGCAAGCCTGATATTGTAAAGGTTGCTGATACTGTCTTTACCCATCTCCTGGTATAACAGCCCCGGTGAACGCATAACAGTGGCCTCAAATTCTGTTCGGGTTACCAGCAGGGTGGTGAGGATTCCTACCAGTACAATTAATAAAATCGTATAAAACTTCATACGGGCAGTATAATGCAACCGTTCATGGTTGGCGATACCGTTTTCACTTGCATACCGGATAAGACCTTTGGGTTTGTGAATGCTTGTCATAATAGCATCGCAAGCATCAATACAGGCCGTACAGTTTACACACTCCATTTGTGTACCATTACGAATATCAATACCTGTTGGACAAACTTTAACGCACTGATGGCAATCGATACAATCACCAATACTTCTTTCTGTACGTTTATCAAATTTACCTCTTGGTTCACCCCGTTTGTAATCATAAGCAACAAGCATGGAGTTCCGATCCAGTAATACTCCCTGTAACCTTCCGTAAGGACATACAACGGTACAGGCCTGTTCACGAAAGAAAGCATATACTGCATAGAATACAAAAGAAAAAACGGTGATGGCAACAAATCCGCCAAAGTGTTCAGTTACCGGCGATGAAATTATTTTCCATAAATCTTTTATACCAATGATATAGGCCAAAAAATAATTGGCAATGATGAAGGACAGGATATAGAAAACACCATGTTTAATGAATCGTTTGGATATTTTCTTTCCATTCCACGGGCCATTAGCCAGTAATTTTTGCTCTGCCGCATCGCCATCAATTAAATATTCAATTTTGCGAAAGGCCATTTCCAAAAAATTGGTTTGCGGACAAACCCATCCGCAAAACAAACGGCCAAAGGCTGCTGTAAACAAGATAATAAAAACAACAAAGGTTACCATGCCGATAGCAAACACAAAAAAATCATGCGGCCAAAATACCTGTCCGAATAAGATGAATTTTCCTTTAGGTATATTAAATAAAAAGAAGGGTCTTCCTTTAACATAAATAAAGGGCAGGGTTAGGAATAACAAAAAGAAACCCCAGCTAACTATTGTTCTGGCCCGGTAAAATCTTCCCTTAGGTTTTTGTGCAAATACCCATTTGCGTTTTCCTTTGGCATCTACCGTTGCCACACGGTCACGAAAGGATTCTTCATTCTCTTTTTTCACACCTGGTATTTCACTGGTTGTTGCCATTTTTATTATTCTCCTACTTCGCAGGTTTTGTTGAATCTGCTTTTACTGCACCCGTTGAATCCGATGCAGGAGTAGTTGCCCCTTCAACAAATAACTCACCTTGTTTTTCTTTAGCCCCGGGAGGATTGGTTCCTTTTAATGATTTAATAAAACTGGCTACTTCCGCAATTTGTACAGGTGTTAATTGTTCTTTCCAGGATTGCATACTTTTTTCAGGATAGCCATATTTAATTGTTTTAAAAAGGTCGTTGATCTTTCCGCCATGTATCCAGTAATCATCTGTTAAGTTGGGGCCTACAATACCTTCGCCAAGTTTGCCATGACAGGCAACACAGTTGGCAGCAAATATTGCTTTCCCTTTTTCTATTTCTGATTTATCAGTTAACAGCACCACTGTATTTTCATCTACTTTATTCTTCTGATCTTTTAAATGCTCTTCCAGTTGTGCATTGGCTTTTACAACAGCAGCCTGGTACTCTTCTGCAGGAGATGGGGCAGCATGCGAAACTTGTGAGCGGTATAAATACACAACACCAAAGATGATGGTAATATAAAAACCATACAGCCACCATGGCGGTAAGCGGTTGTCAAGCTCACGGATACCATCATAGTTATGTCCTAAATCAATATCCACTTCCTGTTCAACCGGGCGGAATTTATTGAACTTATCCCACCAGTTTAATTCCGGTTTAGCGGCTTTGTATTCAACAGCACCGGCTTCACCCACTAAGGATTCTTCTACTTTTCTTTTTTGTAAACCCAGTAAAAAACGTAATTGAAACAGCAGGAAAAAGATAGCAGCCACTTCCACCAGCAATACAGCTAACAGAATATAAAAAGTGGAAGAAGATAAACCCCCGATGTTACTTGATGCAGGTGCAGGAGTTGCGGCTGCGTCCTGTGCATTAGCAATTGCTGAAATAAATAAAGCAACAATGGTTAATACCGTGCCGGTTAACTTGCCTTCCGTTTTTTGCTGTTGATGTTTCTTTAATTCAATTTCCGCTGCACCGTAAACCACATAAGCCAGCATGGCAATGATTAATGCCAGAGCAGCGATGATCACTACCAGTGTTAAAGCAAGGGGATTATTTAAGGATGATTCTTTGGCCCCCTGTGCCATTGCCGGAATACTGCTGCCAAACAGTATGACAATAAATACGATGGCCCTGCTTATTTTTTTCATGTTGATGGTATTTATATAACAGAACATATCAGTTAGTTTTAATTAGTTAGTCAAGTGGTATGCGGCTGTTTTCGTCCATATGTTTTTTATCCGACTTAATAACATAAGTGGCCATTACAAGAAAAAACAAGCCAAATATGCAGAAAGAGATAACCGGGTAAATGCTTATGTCGGTAATTTTTTCCAGGTAGTGAACAAATTTCATAACTGACTCTTTAATTTATTTGTGAATGGTCAATGGTGAATAGTGAATGAATTGACCATTCACTATTCACTATTCACCTCATTTCAGTGAGGCTTGTGCCGTTTTTGATTTTTGCCCGCCTTTAATATCCTTACCAATACGTTGCAGGTAAGCAATCAATGCCACTATTTCTTTCTTCTCAGGATTTGAAATACCTTCTACGGTCATCAGTTGTTTTACTTTACTGTCAGTTTTTAAACCAAAAGAAATTTCTTTTGCCTGGGTTTCTAATGCAGTATTGGCAATTTGATCGTAACCTTTTTCATATGGTACACCTAATGTTTGCATAGCCCTTATTTTACCGGGAGTGGTTGAGATATCCAGATCATTTTGATATAGCCAGGGATATCTTGGCATGATACTTTTATCTGAAACCTGTCTTGGATCAAACATGTGCATGAAATGCCAGCTATCGGGATTCTTTCCGCCTTCTCTCGCTAAATCCGGACCAGTGCGTTTAGAACCCCACTGGAATGGATGATCATACACAAACTCACCGGCTTTACTGTATTCACCATATCTTGCTACCTCATCCCGGAAAGGACGTATCATTTGTGAGTGGCAGGTATAACAACCTTCTCTTATATAAATATCCCGTCCCTGTAATTCCAGTGGCGTATATGGTTTAACAGAAGCAATAGTTGGGATATTTGATTTCACCAGGAAGGTTGGGATCAATTCAATTAATCCGCCAATGGCT
Organism: Sphingobacteriales bacterium; assembly: GCA_016185185.1. Classification (GTDB taxonomy): domain Bacteria; phylum Bacteroidota; class Bacteroidia; order Chitinophagales; family Chitinophagaceae; genus AWTP1-9. Next base: position 12,195 of record JACPOD010000013.1, read on the forward strand.
ACTACAATCAAACTTATTACCAGCATTTGCATGGGTTTTCTTTCAATAACACGGTGCCAGTATTCTTTTGCATGGCTGTGTGCTTTTTCCAATGGCGCTGCTTCTGCTGCTTCATCAGCAATAAAACTTCCCTGCTTTACCGTTTTGTATAAATTATACACCATAAAAAAGGCACCTATTAAATAAAGTGTACCACCAATACTACGGGTGATATACATAGGGATGATTTGTGTAACGGTTTCTAAAAAGTTGGGATATTGTAAGGTGCCGTCTTCTGTAAATTGTTTCCACATTAAACTCTGTGTAAAACCAGCCCAGTATAAAGGAATTGCATACAATACAATTCCAATGGTTCCCAACCAGAAATGATTAGTAGCTAATTTTTTTGAATACAATGGAGTATTGAACATTTTTGGAATGAGATAGTATAACATACCAAAAGCCATAAATCCATTCCATCCTAACCCACCTATGTGTACGTGTCCAATAATCCAGTCAGTAAAGTGAGCTATAGCGTTTACATTTTTAAGGGAAAGCATCGGTCCTTCAAACGTACTCATACCATAACAGGTAATGGCTACCACAAAAAATTTCAATACGGGTTCTTCTCTTACTTTATCCCATGCACCACGTAAAGTGAATAAACCATTCAGCATACCACCCCAGCTTGGTGCAATGAGCATAACAGAAAATACTACGCCGAGTGATTGTGCCCAGTCCGGCAAGGCGGTGTATAATAAATGGTGTGGCCCGGCCCAGATGTATAAAAATATTAATGCCCAGAAGTGAATGATGGAAAGACGATAGGAATATACAGGGCGATTGGCTGCCTTTGGAAGGAAATAATACATCAAGCCTAAAATAGGAGTGGTTAAAAAGAAAGCTACTGCGTTATGACCATACCACCACTGCACTAATGCATCCTGCACGCCGGCATACCAGCTGTAACTCTTAAATAAGTTAACCGGAATTTCAATGGAGTTAACAATATGTAACATTGCCACAGTGATCCATGTAGCGATGTAGAACCAAATGGCTACATAGATATGTGATTCCCTGCGCTTGATGATAGTACCAAACATATTGATACCAAATACTACCCATATAACTGTGATTAAAATATCAATAGGCCATTCGAGTTCAGCATATTCTTTTCCGGTGGTCATACCAAAGAAAAGTGTTAATGCGGCCAATACAATGATAGACTGCCAGCCCCAGAAATGGATCTTGCTCAGCAGGTCGCTGAACATACGGGCTTTACATAAACGCTGTAGCGAATAATAAATGCCGGTAAACATACAGTTACCAACAAAAGCAAAGATCACGGCATTGGTGTGAATAGGACGAAGCCTGCCAAAAGTGGTACCTGCATAGTTTAAGCTGGCAGCGGGAGCATAAAACTGTATGGCTACCCACAAACCGGCCAGCATACCAACAATACCCCAAAGAACAGTTGCATAGGCAAAGGCCCTTACAATCTTGTTGTCGTAATAGAATTTTTCTACTTGCATATTATTAGTTTCGGGTTTGAGGTTTTTATTTCAGGTTGTTTGCTGCTGATTTTTGGATACCAGCTTGTGTATTTGGTTTTTTTATTCAGGTGGGGAGTCTTCAAAAAGAATCCTGCGGGGAGGGGAGTAATCATCATCAAACTGGCCTTTTTTAACGCTCCATATGAAGGCGGCTAAAAACAATGCGGCAACAGATATACTGGCCAGTAATAAAACTATTATTACACTCATATTTCTCCTTTCCGTTTTTTAAAGGCGTAAAAATATTGGGCGGACTGTGACAGTGAGATGACAGAACTCATTGGGGGGAGTGATTTTTATCAAAAGATGATTTGCTGATTTGTATTCTAAAGTTTCAACCATCTTGCCGCCAAACTACTGCTTCCAAAAGTGAGCAGTATAATACTGATGGAACTGGATGGCATTAAGATGGCCGCTATCATGGGGGATAGTACCCCTTGCAAAGCAAAGAATAACCCAATGATATTATAAACGATGGAGAGAATGAAACTCGCCATCACAATTTGTTTATTGGCACGGCACAATTGAATGAAGCGGGTGAGTTTGGATAATTGTGCTGCTTCAAGGATGGCATCGCTGGCAGGAGTGAAATTGTTGGTGTTTTCTGTTAAGGCAATACCCACATTACTTTGTTTTAAGGCGCCGGCATCGTTCAGCCCGTCGCCAATCATCATTACATTTTCATGTTTCGTTTGTAACTGCTGAATGTAACTGAGTTTATCAGCCGGGGATTGTTCAAACAATACATTTGTTTTTAACCCCATCAGGTTTTGCAGGTTTTCTTTTTCTGCCGGGCCGTCGCCAGAAATAACAGACAAATCAAATTGCTTCTTTAAATCACTCACCAGTGCCGGCAATGTTTCCCGGTAATGATTTTGAAAACGGAAATATCCCAGCGGTTTGTTTTCAACGGACACATACACCCTGGTGCCTTCATCCGGCTTTGTGAATTTGCCTTTAATAAAACGTTTGGAACCGAGTGCCACCAGTTCACCATTTACAAAACCTTCAATACCTTCTCCCTTTACTTCACTAAAACCAATCACTTCAAATTTAGTATTGCGTTTAAGGTAAGTGGTCAAAGCTTTGCTCAATGGATGTGTTGATTGTGCTGCTAAAGTGCCAACTAATTGTTCCTGGTCTTTTGTAAGTAGTGTACCTTCATACACAATATCCTGGTGATGTGTATTGGTCAATGTACCAGTTTTGTCAAATACAATATGACTAATGCCGGCCATATCTTCAATAGCCTGGGCATTGCGCAGATAAAATTTGTTACGGGCAAGAATGGTTAAAATATTTCCATTGGTAAAACTGTTGCTTAGTAACAAAGCACAGGGACAAGCAACGATTAAAACAGTAGTGATCACATTCCATGCTTTATGACTATCATAAAAAGACCAGTAAACGGCCCCAATTAATGCTACACTTAAAACGATATAAGTAAAGTAGCGGCTCAACCCCTGCACAAATGACTGGCTTTTTTCTTCGGTTGCCGTTTGTTCATCTTTATTCCACAACCTGGTTAAATAGCTCTGGGCTACTTCTTTCATTACAAGGACTTCAATGGTTCCTCCGGTTTGTTTTCCACCGGCATAGATAAACTCACCCGTATCTTTCATTACCGGTAATGATTCACCCGTTACAAAACTATAATCAATAAATGCCTTGCCTTTGGTGAGAATGCCATCCGTAGGTATCAGCTCTTCATTATGTATTAACAGCGTATCGTTGAGTTTAATATCCGGTAATGCCACAGGAACTTCTTCTTTATTTTTTATAACCGTTACCGCAACAGGGAAATAGGAAGTATAATCTCTCTCAAAAGATAACTGCTGATGGGTTTTTTGCTGTAAGATCCGCCCTGCCAGCATAAAAAATACAATCCCTGTCATCGAATCAAAATATCCGGCGCCTGTTCCGCTCAATACTTCATAAGCACTGCGGACGAAAGTCATTAGTATGGCCAGTGCAATAGGTGCATCAATATTTAGAAATTTATGCTTTAAACTTTTCCATGCCGATTCATAAAAAGGGAGTGCACTGTATAATAAAACCGGTAATGATAATATGAAATTGAGTGTGCGGAACACACCCTGCAGGCTTTTTTCTGCTGATTCTAATCCCAAATATTCAGGGAAACTCATGAGCATGATATTGGCAAAACAAAACCCTGCAACACCTAATTGATAAATCAACGTTTTATTTACTCCGGGTTTGGCCTGTTTTAAATCACTCAGGCTGATGTAAGGCTCGTAACCAATAGAGGTAAGCAGTTCGGCAACTTTTCTTAAGCTGGTTTCTTTAAAATTAAAACGAATGGCTACTTCTTTACGGGTAAAATTTACTTTGGAAGCGATTACACCTTTATTCAGCTTATGCAAATTCTCCAGCAGGTACAGGCAGGAGCTACAGTGCATTTGCGGTAAATAAAAAGTAATATGAATTTGCGAGTCATCTTTAAAAGAGATGAGTTGTTGTTCAATCTTCTGGTCATCTAAAAAAGCAAACTTATCCTTACGAACTGAAATGCGCTGACTGATGCCGGGATTTTCGTTGAGATTATAATATTCGCAAAGGCCATTTTTATTGATGAGCTGGTAAACCATCTTGCATCCTTCGCAGCAAAAATGGTTATCCTCCAGTACAATTGTGGTGGTGATGCAATCTTCCCCGCAGTGGGTGCACTGTAATTTTTTCTCCGTAGCTGGTTGCGGCATAGTAAGAATTGGGTACTAAAGTAGCCGTCTCCCTGCTTTTGAGTATTGAGATTTCTCAGCCGGCGTATTGATAAGCATCAGTTAATGATAAAATCAATTATATTGCTTTGCGTTTCCAAAAAACAGGAACCGTTCTAACAGTTACCAACTAATGTATCAATTCAGCAAAACAAATATTCTTGGTTTCAGCCTGTTTGTGTTTGCCGTCACAGCATGGCTGGAGTTTTGTTTCCCCGACTTTGCTTTTTTTGACGGAGGGCTGCTCACGGTTGTGTTGCTCACCATTTTTCTTAAAGAAAATTATTACACTTATATTTTTGGCGCACTGAGTTTTCTATTTGTCTTTGGCACTTATTTTCTTGATCATAATCTTACTCCCACACAGGTTATGTTTCAGCATTTATTTTCCATGTGCCTGATTGCAGGGGCTGTTATGCTGGTGATTTTTGTAAAAAGAATAGCGAGAGATAAAGATTCGGAAGAGAGACAAATTAATGCGCTTTTTCATAACACCACCGAGGGAATCATCCTTGCTAATAAAACCGGCGAAATTGTGCTTGTCAATCCTGCCGCCGAAAGAATGTTTGGTTATGATAAAGAAGAATTGCTTGGCAGAAAAGTGGAAGAACTGATACCGCAACGCTATGTGCCTAAGCATGAGAACTACCGTCACGGTTTTCATCAGCATCCGCAAAGCCGTCAAATGGGCCATGGTCGTGATTTATATGCACGACGCAAAGATGAAAGAGAGTTTCCAGTTGAAATCAGTTTGAGTTATTATCAGCAGAAAAAAGAATTCTACGTTATTGCCTTTATAGTGGATATTACGGTGCGAAAAGAAGCAGAGAAGAAATTACTGGAGCAAAAATCACAACTGGAAAGAATCACTGCCGATGTTAAAAAACTCAATGCAGAGCTGGAAAATAAAGTAGAAGAACGAACCCTCATCTTAAAAGAAGCCTTACAGGAACTGGAAAGATCACAACAAGAATTAAGCGAAGCTCTGGAAAAAGAAAAGGAACTGAGTGAAATAAAGTCAAGGTTTGTATCTATGGCTTCGCATGAATTTCGTACACCATTAAGCACTGTATTATCTTCAGCCGCCATATTAGGAAAATATACGCAGACAGATGACCAGGATAAAAGGGAAAGACATATTAATAAGATAAAAGACTCCGTAAAACATCTGAATGAACTGCTGGAAGACTTTTTGAATTTGGGCAAACTGGAAGAAGGAAAAATAACAGCAGACTTTGCTTATTTTGAAGCCAAGGATTTTTTGCAGGATATAGTGGATGAAATGAAACCGATAGTAAAACCTGATCAGCAAATTGAGTTGAAAGTAACAGAAGGCAGCGGCTTTACAACCGATAAACGCTTGCTGAAAAATATCATGATTAACCTTCTGGGTAATGCTGCCAAATTTTCAAAAGAAGGAGATAGCATTGATGTGATGGCCTGTATTAAAGATGAGTATATGGAAGTGGCAGTAAAAGATAATGGCATTGGCATTTCCAAAGAAGACCAGCAGCATTTGTTCAGCAGTTTCTTCCGTGGAAGAAATGCAGAAAATATACAGGGAACCGGTTTAGGATTGCATATAGTAAGCCGATACCTGCAATTGCTGGGCGGCGATGTAAAAATTGACAGTGAATTAGGCAAGGGAACAACAATCACCATAACTTTACCAAACAAGAAAAATATATAGCATGCACAGCATTTTAGTTATTGATGATAACAATGATATCAGGGAAAATACGGCTGAAATACTTTCTTTGGCCGGGTATAAAACTTATACAGGCGAAAATGGTAAACGGGGAGTTGAAATTGCAATTAAAGAAAAACCCTCTATCATCATTTGTGATATTATGATGCCGGAGCTGGATGGTTATGGTGTGTTGCATCTCTTAAAAAAGAATCCGGAGACAGAAAATATTCCTTTTATTTTCTTGACCGCTAAAACGGAAAGAACCGATTTCCGTAAGGGCATGGAAATGGGGGCGGATGATTATATCACCAAACCTTTTGATGACCTTGAATTGCTGCGGGCCATTGAAATACGTTTACGTAAACTGGATATTCTTCAAAATAAATATTCTCCCGGTGAGCAGGGCGCTAATGAGTTTATGAAAGAGTTGAAAGGGCATGGGCTAATTAATATGCAGCTGGAAAATTATGATTCAGAAGAATTATCAAAAAAGCAAACGTTGTATACCGAAGGTAAAAGGCCCAAATATCTTTATTACTTGAAGAAGGGGAAAATAAAAACCTTTAAGGTACATGATGATGGGAAAGAATATATAACCAATCTTTACAGCGAAGGTGATTTTATCGGTTACCTCGCTTTGCTGGAAAGCCGCAGTTATGATGATACTTCCGAAGTGCTGGAAGAAGCAGAAGTGGTAATGGTGCCCAGCGATGATTTTTTAAATGCGGTGTATAATGATATGGCCATTGCCGGTAAATTCATCCGCCTTATTGCCAATGATGTAAAAGAAAAGGAAGAAAGGTTACTGCATCTTGCTTATGATTCATTAAGAAAAAGGGTGGCCAAAGCATTAGTGGACATCAATGCAAAATTCAATAAGGACAGAGCCGATAATAAATCCATTGATATTTCCAGGGAAGATATTGCCCAATACATAGGTACGGCAACCGAATCTTTAATAAGAACTCTCAGTGATTTTAAATCGGAAAAACTGATTGAGATTAAAGAGGGGAAGATAAAGATTATTAACCTGGAGAAGTTGAGCAGTTTGTTATATTAGTTGCTGGTTACAGGTTACTGGTTGTTCATTAGGGTTAACAGGTTTCAAAAGTTCAACAGGTTTTATAAGTTTTAGAACGTTACATCCTGTATTACCAATTGCAAACTGAGGACTGCCAACTTCAATCCGGCTGGTCCCGGTTTAAATCAAAATCACTTTTTGATTCTTCTTTTGGTTTACCCGTGGTTATTTCTTTGCCGTGTTCGTTTTGTTGTTTCAGGGTCCAGTTATCGGTCATAGTGGTTTCTAACCAAAGGTTACCACTTTTACGGAAGATCTGGATGGTAAGCCCAAACTTATCCATAAAAGTATTTTCCAACTCTTTTACTTTGGTATTATCTGAAATTTCTATTTCAGCCGCTTCTTTCTTTTTCCATATTTCCCCAATGGTGCTGCTGGCCGGCAACAATTTGTTTAAGGCATACATTTTTTCCACTACAGTTCCGTTACGAAAGAACTCCATTTTTAAAAAGGGAAACAGGTTATTAAAGGCAAACTGCAAATCCCTTACCGACATGGTATCTTTTATCAGTAATTTCATAATATACTTCCCCCACAGGGTTGTAAACAAAATTATCTTCCTGCCCTGCCTGTTCAACTGATATATACTAACAAGCGTACTGATTTTTATCAATTAACCGTTTTGCTGCCCAATCAATTTCCCACGGTTTGTTTTAAGCGTTCCATCAAATCAACAGCTTTTGGAAAGAGTAAATAATTTTCTAAATGCACATGCTGGTGCAGGTCGGCTTCAAAAGCCTGCAACGAGGCAAAACTTAAACGGTAAGTGGTGCAGGCATCAGACGGCGGGGTGTAGTTATTGGTCAATATTCTTATTTCTTCCATCAGTTCACCGGCATGTTCGTGTTCCTGTTCCATCATACTTATTGGAGCCGTGATATAAGTGAGGTTGCGGCCAATAGCATGGGCTCCTTCTTTTTCCAGTGCTTCTAATTCTTTTATTCTTGGAAACAGCACTAATTCTTCTTTCTTCATGTGATGCTCCATCTCTTCTTTTACTTCATGAAAAAGGCTGAATACTTTCAGTATTTCAGGATGCCGTTCGCCATGTTTGGAAGCCACTCTTTGCAGCCAGGCAAATAATTGTGGTAATTCATTTAGTACATAGGCGTGATGGGTGTTAACGATATAATCAATCAATGCAGAAACACTATACTTATCAAAATCAACAACAGGATTACCACCGGCTATCACTTCTTCCAGCACAGCTACTACTTCATCTACCGGTACATGTGTTTCTTCACAGGCTTGTTGCAGGGAACGTTTTCCTTTGCAGCAAAAATCAAGATGGTATTTTTCAAATACAGAAGCGGTGCGGAAATTGGATTTAACGATTTTTGCTAAGCTTTCATTTGCCAAGTTGTTCATACAATATTTTTTTAGTGATTATAAATCTTTCTTTTTAAAATAGCGGACGGCTACCCATACGGGAATTATTATCCATAGTAGCATTACGCTGGTAACTAAGGCCATACCGGCTGTGCTGCCAAAGAAATCTTTGTATAAAGCGCCGGTATAACCCATCAGTGCACTTACATCCATTTTTAACATGATGAAAATGCGGCCAAGGTCAAGCGGGTTAAGGAAGGAGAGTGCCAATGTTACTTTTTCCAATGGGTAATCGCTAAAGCCAAACAGGATTAATAAAATCAGCCCATCATATATCAGTGCAAAATAAAACCATACTAATAATACCGAACCAATACCTCTTGCTTTATCCCTTGCTTTAACAGAAACGGCAAAAGCCAGTGAAGTAAATATCATGGTTAATGCAAGCCCTGTCAGTATCATAGTAATTCCGGTATCGGTAGGAGAGAAGATTAACACAGGAATACCGGCGCCAATTAAAAAAGCTGCTAATAAAGAAACAGTGACACCTGCATATTCTGCTATGATGATGCGGGTGCGGCTCATTGGTTGCGATAACATCAGCTCAATAAATTCATAAGAATTGTAATAATGAATGGTGCTGAATACCAGGCTGATTAATGGTAATACAATCAAAATGATATTCAGTAAACTTAATAACGCTTTGCCGCTGTTTTCTTCCATACGAAACATGCTGAAAGAAACTGTCAGTAAAAAGAGCGTGTAAGCAATTACAATTTTACTTCTTACAATATCATATAAAATATAACGGGTGAGCTTTAACATGATTTAAATTATTTTATCGCCTGCACTTACATGAAATACTTTATCTATCCAGTTGTTACCCGGTTGTTCGCCTTTCATAATCCGGGCAATGGCCTTGCTTATTTTTATTTCGCCTGTTTCTTCCTGTAAGGTTTCTGCTTCTTTCAGGAAGATGAGTTTACCTTCCTGCATATACATTACATGTGTAGTGAATTCTTCTAAATCACTTAATATATGTGAGGTGATGAGGATAAGTTTGTTTTTCTTTTTCTCTGCAATGATTTTCTCTTTCAGTATTTCAGAAGATAAAGGGTCAAGACCGGCAGTTGGCTCATCTAAAATCAAAATATCCGGGTTAAAAAGAAACGCCAGGGCGGCACTTACTTTTTGCCTCGTACCACCACTGAGCGTACGCATGGGTTTTTCGAATATTTTTTCCAGTTCATATTTTTTTAATAGCTCTTCATCCAGCACCCTGTCTTTTGCGTTGCGGATATCCTTCATCATGGTAAATAGTTGACCAATCTTCATGTTATCAGGATAGCGGCCAATCTGCGGCATATATCCAATATTACTGCGGTAGGAAGGATCTCCGTTAATTTGTATGTTGTTTACAAATATTTTCCCGCTGTCTGCTTTTATCATTCCTAATATAGACTTAATCAAAGTTGTTTTGCCTGAGCCGTTAGGTCCAATCAATGAAACAACCTGTCCACTATTGAAGATGGCATTGATATCATCCAGTGCCCGGAGTTTTTTGAATCGCTTGCTGATGTGTTCAATACGAATCATAATGTAAACGCTTTTATAGATGGTTTTGTGTCTGCTAAGTTTTCCGGTGTTAAGCTGGGTATAGCTTTCTCTGCTTTGTCTAATAAGGAAACAATAAAGCTTCTGAGTAAAATCAAAGTGCTGGGATTTTGCTCACTAATCATACTGTACATGCTTACGGGATGATATGGAATATCTCCTTTCCCATCTTTATTCATATCATAGCCTTCGTATTTATCCCAGTAGTTATTATCAAAGTTGTTAAGTACTAAGGAACCGTTTGTTCCTACATCAAAACTGTTTTGAATAAAATTATTTTCGTGGAAATTATTATCGTTACAGCTGGCTTGTATTTTAACAGCCCAGCCGTTTTCTTTAAAAATGTTTTTGTTGATTTCAATGCGGCTGGTTCCTTCCAGGTGAAGGGCTACTGTGTTTTTAAAAAATGTATTGCCGCTTATATAACTGTCGCTGATATCTTTTAGTAAAATGCCGTAAGCAGAGGGGCCCCAGTTTTGTTCAAAATGGTTGCCCTGCATAGTAACTTTATTAGAATACATTACTGCTACGCCGGCGCCATTATTTTTAAAAGTGTTGGATTGATAAACATCATCATTAGAGAACATAAAGTGAATGCCATAGCGAATATTTAATTCGCTAAAATTATTTCTGACGGTAGTGAAGGTTACAAACTCGAAGTAAATACCATCACGGTGTCCCTGGATATGATTGTTTTCAATTAAAGCATGATTGCTTTTCCAGAGATGAATGCCATTACCTGTTAACTGTTCGGATTTTGGACTGCCTTTTATAGTGTTGTTGCGTACAACTGCATATGAAGTATTGGAAAGATGAATGGCAAAGTAAGCGTTAATGATAGTGTTGTTTTCAATAGTTACATTATTGGCATCAATTACTTTAATGGAAGCATAATCATTCATGGCAGAATAGCCGGAATATTGGAAGCTGATTCCTTTAATGGTGATGTTGTTTCCGCTTACGGTAAATATTTCGTATTTATTATCTCCGTCGAGTACAGGATTGCTTTGCCCGATGATAGTGATTGTTTTTTGAATGATGATGTTGCCTTCTTTATACAATCCTTTTGTGATAATAATAGTATCGCCATCTTTAGCTGAAGCAATTGCTTTTTTTATCGAGACTGCCGGGCTGGTTGTAATAGTGCGGGAATAGCAGTTATATGCAGATAATAGAAATAACAATATGGTAATTCTCCTTTTCAAAATATTTGGTTTCTTGTTTTAAAGCAGGTGAATAAAGTTGGTTTTGTTGGTTTCTTCATTCATCAGGCGGCAAACTGTTCTATTGCAGTTTACTGTACACTTCATCCCAATGCATCACTTTGCCATTACCATCACTGTTCATTTTATATGCTTCGGCCTGTGAAGCGAAAGCTGCTGCATTGCTGTTCATTGGTGTTTTAAGGGCAGTGCTTACAAAAAAATGAGCTTTATCCGCTTCAATAAAATCGTTTGCTTTATTATAATTAAGAAATATTTTTTTGCTGATGTCTTTTTCATCTATACTGCCAGACTTTAAAAATCGAACCATACAGATGACATCATCAAACATATACACTTTGCCTTTTTTAGTAACTACTTCGCCACCAAATTTTGAGTCAACAAAACCCATTTTGCAAGTGTAACAATCATCTTTACCTAAGGTAATAGGGTGCGGATTAACGGAGCAGGAACTAACTAAAAGCATCAAACCTGCAATAGCAGCTGTTGCTGTTGAAACGGGTAATTTCTTTTTTGCTTTATACCAGGCAATAAAAAATATTAAAAAAGCAATAATACCGGATATAACCACAATCCATCCACCAATATCGGGAGTTGAATAAGCATCAAAGTTTAATAAACGTTTATGACCAAGTAACGGAGGCTGATAACCCATGCCTGGTACTTTGATTGGAGCATCGGGATTGAGGTTATGGCCATAGTTGTATCCCCATTTCCAGAAATCATACATAGCCAATGCACCGCCAATAATGGAAAGCAACAAGTAAGTAACTAATATTTTCCTGTTACCGGTTATTGCGGCCATAAGACCTACCACAATAAAGAAGCCAACAATGTAAATGAGATATGAAAATTCTGGAAACATTTCAACGCTGATATGTTTCATTCCAATGTAGTGGTTTAGGCCATTAATGATGTCTACATCACCGGTTAACTTAGTTAACCATATTTTCATGGTCAGCCCTTCTGGATATTGCGGTGCAAACAAATCAATACGCCACACTGGTACGAAATAAGTTCCTAGTAAGGCAAGTGAAGCAAAGGCCATCAGTATCCTCGATGTAGTACTAAGCTTTTTCATTTTAATTTTTTATAACACTGATTGAAGGAGCCTACACGAATGAGATTTGCAGTTGTTGAATTTTAATTCGTGCCATTCATGTAATCTGTTTAATCAGTGCTTATTTTTTTGCAGGGGGGGGTAATAATACGCCGTCAATTACATGAATGATACCATTGCTGGCTGGAATTGATGCTACCACAGTTGTTGTACCATTTACCATTACTTTTCCATCTTTCACACTTAAAGTAATGTTGTCTCCATTGGCCATATTAATTACCTGTCCGTCCTGCATATTCTCTGCTTTATATACTGCCACTGCTACGTGGTATTGTAATATATTTTGCAGGTCTGCTTTTTTATCATCTTTCATCAAGCCATCTACTGTACCGGCAGGCAGTTTATCAAATGCTGCGTTGGTTGGAGCAAACACGGTAAACGGACCAGCGTTTGAAAGTGATGTTACCAGTTCAGCTTGTTTTAACGCAGCCACTAATGTGGTATGGTCTTTTGAACCTACTGCAATTTTTACAATATCTTTTTGTGATTCATCATCTTTTACTGCTTCTTGTCCACCAGCAGCAGGAGCGGTTGTGTTATCTGTTGTTTTGGTTTCAGTGGGGGCATTATTACAGGAAAACATTGATATCATTAACAATAATGCAAACAGTTTATTCAACTTTTTCATAACAATCGTTTTAGTATGATAAAGGCAACTCCTTTTAACAGGAGCTGCCTTTGATTTTTTTATTTAGATGGTGCTGGTGCAGGTTCTGGATTTGTTTTTCCGGTACTGAATGTAATAGGTACATTAGAACCGGCTGCACTTACACGGATATAACCCTGCATTTCCTGGTGCAGTGCAGAACAGAAGTCTGTGCAATACATTGGATATACACCTGGTTTTTCCGGTTTCCATGCCAGTGTTTGTGTTTCACCAGGCATAATGAGTAATTCAGCATTATTAGCGCCTTTTACCGCAAAGCCATGCGGAACGTCCCAATCCTGTTCCAGGTTAGTAACGTGGAAGTAAACCACATCACCCATTTTCACTCCTTCAATATTATCAGGAGTAAAGTGCGAACGAATGGCAGTCATATAAACATGCACTTCGTTTCCTTTACGTTCTACTCTTGCATTTTTATCACCAATAGCTGCATAAGGGTTGGCGTTCTCTTCAATCTTATAAATCTTCTGCGAATTCTTCATTATCAAATCAGCAGGTATTGCTTCAGCATAGTGTGGTTCCCCAATGGTTGGGAAATCAAGAATGAGTTTCATCTTATCACCACTGATATCATACATCTGTGCACTTTGTGCTAATTCAGGACCGGTTGGTAAATAGCGGTCTTTAGTGATTTTGTTGTAAGCAATCAGGTATTTACCCCATGGTTTTTTAGTAGGACCACCGGGAACACTCAGGTGACCAACAGAATAGTAAGTAGGCACACGGTCCAACACTTTCAAATCTTTAACACTCCATTTAACCACTTCAGATGAAACAAAGAAAGAAGTATAGGCATTACCATTGGCATCAAATTCTGTATGCAAGGGCCCGAGACCTGGTTTTTGCACTTCACCATGTAATACGGCATCATATTTTAATACGGGGATTCCTTCATAAGCACCATCAAAATTTTTACTGGCAATTGCTTGTTGAATTTTAGTAAAAGAGAAAACAGGAATTACAGCAGCGAGTTTACCACTACCAACAATGTATTCACCAGTAGGATCAGTATCACAACCGTGAGGAGATTTTGGACAAGGCATAAAGTAAACCATATCGGGACAATCTTTAGGATCTAAAACAGTTACTTCATTTTCGATAGTGGAAGTGGCCATATGTTTTTTCTCATCATACACGTTGTGTGCATATTTAACTGATTGTTTTTGCCCTTTACCGGCAGCTAAATATTCTTCTGCTTTTTTCCAGTTAACACAAAGAATAAAATCCTTGTCTTTTTGAGAAGCATTTACTTCCAGTAACGTGTTTGCTCTTTCGGAGTTATAACAACTGAAGAACATCCATCCGTGAGATTTTCCTTTACCGGCTCTAGCCAGGTCGAAGTTTACACCAGGCAATAAAATCTGGAAATTAATTTTCAGGCCACCTGTATTTTTATCAACAGCGATAAAACTTACCGTACCACGGAAATTTTGTTTGTAAGTATTAATAGGAACATCACCATTGCTGTTATCCATCGGCACACTAAACCTTGTTCCCGCTACTACATACTCTGAGTTTTCAGTAATAAAGGGAGAAGAGTGGTTACCGGCACTGTTAGGTATTTCAATAATTTCTGCAGTGCGGAATGTTTTTAAATCAACACGGGCAATACGTGGGGTATTGTTACCATTACCAAATACCCAGCGTCCGTCCTGAACGCCATCTGTTTCAGACAATGCAATGTGGTGCAAATCGTCCCAGGGTACAAAACCATGAGAGGTGTTGAGCATAGCTTTTGTTTCTTCACTATATCCATAACCTTTTTCTGGGTCAACCGAGAATACAGGGATTACACGGAACAATCTTCCTGAAGGAATGCCATACACACTCATTTGTCCGCTGAAACCACCGGAAACAAAATTGTAAAATTCATCGTACTTACCGGGGGCTACATACGTCTTCTGTGCAGCATCGCCGCTCACAGCCGATTCAGCTCCTTTCGGTTTACATGCAGGGGCTAAAAAGCTGATCGTTATAATAGCCAGCAGCAGTTTGGATAAAACCTTTTTCATAAATAAATATTTAGTGATTTATGGTGAGAATTATTTTACACCGTCGTTTTTGCGCATGAACTCATATACATGTCTTGCATCATCATCTGTAAGACTTTGATTGGGCATACGTACTAAGCAGGTTTCCAGCAAAGCCTGGGCTTGCGGATCGTTAGCTAGCATCTCATCTGTATTAGTAGCAAAATTCATAACCCACTCAGGGGTTCTCCTGGAGGTAACACCTTTCCAGCCGGGGCCAACCAGTTTTTCTTCAGTAAGGCGGTGGCAGCTCATACATTTAGTATCGTAGATCTTACTTCCCGCATCTGCCATGGCTTTATCCAGGGTTGCTGGAATATCCACTTTGGTAAATTTTCCAATACCTTTTTTATCATCCTTTTCCTTTTGAGATTTGTCAGTAGTTGCTGCTACAGGGGCAGGTGTTGTGTCAGTAGTTTTCTTTTCAGCACCGCCACCACAGGCTATTAGTGTGAAGGTTAAAGTGCCCATGAAAAGAGCAGAAGCTGTCAATAGTTTAAGTTTCATGTGTTTAAAAATTTTAAATTGAATGATAAAAGGATGCGGACATCTTTTATGGTGTAAAAGTATTTTGGCAGGCGATGTATGCGGATGAGAAGCCTCAGTTAAGTTGCTGATATTTATCAATTGTGATTGTTATTGCAACAAATAGTTTTGAAAATGTTTTTTTCAAAATCTTTCGGATATGCACTACGTAGTATTTTATACGTAGTAATGGTTAATGAAACCCAGCCCCGTGTACAAATACAGGAGGTGGCTGAACGTTTGCAGATCCCCAAGCATTTTTTAGGGAAGATTATGAAAATGCTGGCAAAGGAAAAAATTATTGATTCTGCAAAAGGGCCTTTTGGTGGTTTTTTCGTTAATGATGGTACCGTTTCAACGCCACTTCTAAGACTAATGGAACTCACGGATGGACTGGAGCAGTTCCAGGAATGTTCTTTACGGCTGAAAAAATGTAATGCAGATAAACCATGCCCCATGCATAACCGCATTGTACAAAACAGGAATGAATTAATTACTATGTTTTCTTCTACAACTATTGGTGATTTGATAAGAAGCGATGATAAAAAGTTTATCAATTCCATTTAATCGCCAATAAAATCGTCTAAATCCCTTCTTTCTTTTTTGGTAGGCCTTCCAATTTTACTTCTTCTTTTACCGGTATGAAAGGTAGCCGCCTGGTATTCTATCCGTTTAATTTCTTCTTCGGGAGTAATATCAATATAAAACTTTATTGCTTCGGCATACTGTACCCGGTTGTGTAATAAGCCGGTTACTTTTATACGCCAGCGTTTGGCTTCCGTTTTTACTTCGTACTCATCACCCACATGAACTTGCTTGGCTGCTTTAGCTGCCGAGCCTTCGTATTTCACCTTGCCGGAATCGCAGGCTGCTGCTGCCATTGTTCTTGTTTTAAACAGACGGATGGCCCAGAGATATTTATCGAGTCGGAGTTTTTCTTTTTCGGGCATTTATCAAAATTAAAAAACCTCACCCAAAATGAGTGAGGTTTAAAAGGTCCCCCTTCGGGGGATTTAGGGGGCCGCAAAATATTGATGGAAATAAGGAATGGTTTCAATTCCCTTGTAAAAATTCTCAATATTATATTTTTCGTTGGGTGAATGAAGATTGTCGTTATCCAATCCAAAGCCCATAAATATAATTTTTATACCTAATTCTTTTTCTAAAATGTAACAGATAGGAATACTTCCTCCACCACGAACAGGAATAGGAATTTTGCCAAATGTTGTTTCCACCGCTTTGGAAGCTGCTTTATAACCTTTGCTATCAATCGGCGTCATGTAAGGTTCGCCGCCATGATGTTCAAATGCTTCTACTGTAACACAGGAAGGGGCAATAGAACGGAAATGGTTTAATAAAAGTTCCGTCATTTTATGCGAAGTTTGATTAGGAACCAGCCTCGCCGAAATTTTTGCATGAGCTTTTGCCGGCAAAACTGTTTTGGCTCCTTCACCAGTATAACCGCCCCAAATGCCATTTAATTCCAATGTTGGTCTGATGCCAGTTCTTTCATATGTGGTAAAACCTTTTTCACCCCACAATTCTTTTATGCCAATTTCATCTTTATATTCTTTTTCATCAAAAGGTGCTTTATTAATGAGAGCCCTTTCTTCTGTACCTGCAACCACCACATCATCGTAAAAACCGGGGATGGTAATATGATTGTTTTCATCATGAATGGATGCAATCATCTTTGATAAAACAGTAATGGGATTGGCTACGGCGCCACCATAAGTGCCGCTGTGTAAATCACGGCCGGAAGCGGTTACCACCACTTCTATATAGCTCAATCCACGAACACCAGTATCTAAAGACGGTGTTTCCATACTCAGCATAGAACTGTCGCTGATTAATATTACATCGGCTTTTAATAAATCTTTATTAGCGGATACAAATTTTCCAAGGTTGGGCGAGCCCACTTCTTCTTCACCTTCAATTAAAAATTTAATGTTAGTAGCCATGGTATTTGTGTGTACCAATGTTTCCAATGCTTTTACATGCATATAAAACTGTCCTTTATCGTCAGCAGAGCCACGGGCAAAAACTTTTCCGTCTTTAATGGTTGGTTCAAAAGGGCCGCTGTGCCATAGTTCAAGAGGTTCAACCGGCTGTACATCGTAGTGGCCATATACTAAAACAGTTGGCTTAGCAGCATCAATAATTTTTTCACCATAAACAACCGGGTGACCTTCGGTAGGCATAACAACTGCTTTATCTGCCCCGGCTTTTAATAAACTTTCTTTTACGGCTTCGGCACATTTAAGCATATCCGCTTTATGTTCACTTTTAGCACTTATTGAAGGGATGCGGAGTAAATCGAGCATTTCATTTAAAAAACGTTCTTTATTCTTTTCCTGATAATCTTTCCAGGCCTGCATACAGTATGAATTGTTTATAGATTAAAAATATAAAGAGCGAATGTAGGAAATTTCATTGTACGGTCACGAATATGCATGATGCTGTTTTAAGAAAACATTTGCGTTTGTAAAGCGGCGTTTGTCTGTATCCAGACAGTCTTAGTAACAGTTGAAATGGAACTTTGGTTCTATTTTCATGAGTTGGTTAAAACCAATTTCGGTTTTAGGGTTAAGTAAGCACGGTGTTTTTACATCGTGCTTTTTTTGTGGAAAAAATAATTTAGAGTTTAACACTTCTTAACAATCCGGCTCCGCTAAATTTGCGCAGCGATTGTTAAAGCTACATCAGCCTTTGTTGGTCTTATTTATGTGAAATGTAAATAGTTCCTGCAAAGGCTGAGCCTATTTAATAACGTTGTGAACGGAATAATCTTGGAAAGCCAAGAAGTATGTATAGAACAGCAAATCCTATTAAAATGAATTTTGTAGCAGCACAAACAAAGGTAATAAGCGTAGTAATGGCATCATAATTACCATCAAGGGTACGAAGCATGAAAATATTTTCTGCAATATCAAAACCACCGGCAGCGAGCCCCATATAAGCAAAATTCTTTCCCGCCATTTTTTGCCATTTAGAACTGTGGTACCGTATTTTTCGGCAGGCTGCAAAAAGAAAAAGACTGTAAAAAAAGATAAAAATATAATCGAGCAGTATGTTTTTTCGGGCAACGGCAGTCAAATTTATAGAATTTGCGGGTTTCCATACATTCAAAATCTCCCGTGCTTCTTCCGGTGATTTTGCAAGTTCAAGACTAACGATGGCTAATGGTGTTTTACTGGTTCTTAAACTTTTTCCCTGAATTTGTAAAAACACCAGCATCCCAAAGGTTCCCATAAAAAGAGGCAGCAAAACTTTCCAGCTATAATTCATTTACCGAACTTATTGGCCGCAAACGTAGATATTTTTTTTTAAACCATGTCAATAGTTAAATATATTGCTCAAATCTTTTTTGAATGAAATCCCAATTCACTATTTTCCACCATTGCTCAATATAATCTGCTCTTTTATTCTGGTATTTTAAATAATAGGCATGTTCCCAAACATCTAATCCTATTACCGGAATACCTTTCAAATCTGAAATATCCATTAATGGATTATCCTGATTAGGGGTGGAACCGATTTTTAACTTTTTATCCGGGGTTAAAATCAGCCATGCCCAACCGCTACCAAACCTTGATTTGGCTGCATCGCTAAATTGATTTTTAAATGAATCAAAAGAATTGAAATTTTCTTCTATTGCAGTTAATAATTTACCTGAGGCTTTGCTCTCCCCGTTTGCTTTCATACTCTTCCAGAATAATTCATGATTGTAGTGACCACCACCATTGTTCCGCATTTTAGTAGAGTATTTGGAAATTCTTGACAGCAGATCTTCTAATGGTATTTTTATATCAACACCTTCAGCTTGTGCTGCTTCTTTTAAATTTTTACTGTAGGCTGAAGCATGTTTAGTGTAATGAATCTCCATAGTCATTGCATCAATTACCGGTTCCAGGTCTTTATATGCATAGGGTAATGGTGTTTGCTCAAAACCTGTGCTGTATGGTAATGCTACCTGTGTTTTTTTAGAAGAGGAACAGGAACTCAGCAATACATTTGTACCCGATACCGTTACGGCTGTTATAATCCCTGCTTTGGTGGCATCGCCAATAAATTGCCGGCGGGATGATTTATTTGTACTCATTATATTAAAATTTTAAGAAAAGGTACAGCAAAAATTTGTTAAGCAACCAGGCTATTGCTTTTCTTCCTTTTAATTATTTGAATGAGACGCAATACATAAGGTTTTATTTTTCCTGACAACCTGTAATAGTATTCTTTGTTAAAGAGCTGGGAATCGTGCATTGCTTTGTACGTAAGGAATATCCCGATTGGAATCAAAATAAAAGTGGATAGCCACATACCGGACAATGCATTAAATACTTCTTGTTTGGCGAGTTTTTCTCCAAACGTATTTATCAGGTGAAAAAAGATAAAAAAGATTAAAGCAAAAACAAACGGTAATCCAATTCCGCCTTTGCGAATGATAGATCCCAGGGGTGCCCCTATTAAAAATAAAACGAGACAAGCAGTTGATAAGGAAAATTTCCGGTGCCATTCAATTAAATGCAGTTGTAGTTGTTTCTTTTTTTCCACATACTCATTCACTTTACCTTCAATTGAATTTTTAATAGAGGTTAGTTGTGATTGGGTTTGGGAAAAAACTGCAGTACGGACTGAATCAGGAACTATATCCTGAATCTTTTTTAAAGATGTAATTTTTTTTGTTTTAACACTGTCCCAATCTTTAGCCGTAAGTTTTCCAAAATTGAAGAATAAGGAAACGTCCTTTTCACTTTTTCTTTCAAAAGTATCCAGGTCTTTATGCAGAGAATCTATGGTGATACCAAGTTGCCGTACACTTAGCATTTGGTAGAAGTTTTTAAAAGCCGAATCATTATAATTCAGCATAGCTAGAGCGCTGAGGTCAAATACTTTTTGATAATTTTTGAAGCCCAACCTTATATATTCTGTATTATAATTATTACCACTGCTTCCCCTTTCCTGGTATCTCCATCCGTTTTGCAGATCAAATAGTAATTTTCTTTTATCAGCAGAGACTGACATACTTCCTCTTTGTGCAACAATTATATTATCCTGTAACTGATAACTGTGTTCATATATAATTACATTTTCAAGATTTTTACCTTCTTTATCTTTTTTTCCCACTTTTAACGTGTAACCGGGAATACCATCATAGAAAACTCCTTCTTTTAAATCAAAGGCAGGCTTGCTAAACCGGATGTTGGTTAATAATGTTTTCATTCTCAAATTAGCAACCGGTATTATATAATTGTTGAAAAGAAATGCTATACCACAAATAAAAAGTGCCACCACAAATAAAGAACGCATAAACCGCAGGAGGGGGATACCGGCTGATTTAATAGCAACCAGTTCAAAAGTTTCTCCAAGATTTCCAAAAGTCATAATGGAAGCCAGCAGCATGCCCAACGGAAAGGCAAGGGGAACCAGTGTTGCGGAAACGTAGCCTATAAGCCTGGCAATAGTAAAAAAATCAAGCCCTTTGCCTACTAAATCATCAATATATAACCAAAAGAACTGCATTACCAGTACAAACAGGGTAATAAAGAAAGTGGCCACAAACGGACCTATAAATGCCTTTATAATGAGCTTATCTAATTTTTTAATCACCCTGCTGATGTACTTTAGCTTCGAAATAAATAATTATGAGCGGAGCAAAAATACAGCTTTCAGCTTTTGAAACAGAACTCGTTCAAAACAGTGAGTGGATTTTAACAAAGAGAAGCATTATAGATAAAGTTCAATTTATGTTTGGTGATCTATCCAATCAATTTGTTGCGATCATCAATAATGCAATAATTACCGACCAGTTAAAAACCAGTACACCTAAAATTTCAAAAGGCGAAAACTATTATGGATTACCCTATGTGGTATTAGACTATCCCCGTTTTTTTGAAAAAGAAAATATTTTTGCAATTAGAACTTTATTCTGGTGGGGAAATTTTTTCAGCAGTACGCTTCATCTGAAAGGAAAATACAAAGAACTTTTTGCTACTGCCTTAAAAACAAAACAACATATATTTACCAGGGAGGATTATGCAATAAGTATTGCTGCAACCGAATGGGATTTCAGGTTTGATGAAAACAATTTAAAGGCTGTTAAAACTATCTCTCCCGATGAATGGAATGAAATTATTCAAACAAAAGATTTCGTTAAGTTCTCAGTAAAAATTTCATTGGCAAACTGGGATAATGCCACCAGTGAGTTGCTAAAATATTTTATGCTGAATTTGAAACTCGCAGGAATTAATTTCCCAAACGGTGAAATAAATCTTTAACCTGGTAAGCCCACAACTGACTCTGGTCTTTAATTTCTTTTTTATCCGCAAAATCTTTAATAACCAGAATGGTTTGATTTGTTACTTCCGACTTTTCAATCCTGAATTCGAAGTATTCTTCTTTTGGTGCATGGGTCCATCTGAAGCGTACAAATTTTTCTTCTTCTGTTTCCAGCAATTCAGCTTTGTCTTCTGATCCATTCCAGTTAAAACTATAAACGCCATCTTTTTCATCTACCTTATCGGCAAACCATTCCTGCAAGCCTGCAGGAGTGTATAAAAAATCATACAAAATTGCTGGTGAACATCTTACAGGATACTCCAAGGTGTACAAAACTTTCTTACTCATCCTTTCTATTGTAATTGATCAATTAATCTTTATTGTAGTTCGTGCAAGTATAACAAATAATTTCAGTTGGGAAAATAAATTTTATACAAAGGACGTTTAGACTTTAGTAAAAATGATTAAACAAAACCTCAAAAAGGCCTTTTGACTTATATTTTGAAGTTTTTTTGGCTGGTATTGCAAAAAAAAATAATTTACTCCTGATACTTAACCGGTTAAAATTTCGTTAAGTATCAAACTTTGGCCTTACCATAACTATCCAATAAACCAAAAAACCACAGTCCTTATGAGCATGCGTCAGCTTAAGATTACCAAATCTATCACCAACCGGGAGTCTCAAAGTCTTGAGAAGTACCTGCAGGAGATCGGAAAAGTTGAACTCATTACCCCGGAGGAGGAAGTAAAATTAGCCACACTTATTAAACAGGGAGATCAAAAAGCTTTGGATCGTTTAACCAAGGCAAACCTGCGTTTTGTGGTATCTGTTGCAAAACAGTATCAAAACCAGGGGTTATCTCTTCCAGATCTGATAAATGAAGGTAACCTTGGTCTTATCAAGGCAGCTCAGCGTTTTGATGAAACAAGGGGTTTTAAATTTATTTCCTATGCTGTTTGGTGGATACGCCAAAGTATACTTCAGGCATTGGCGGAGCAATCAAGAATTGTCCGTCTGCCTTTAAATAAAGTAGGTCTTAGTAACCGGATCAATAAAGCCTTTTCCGCTCTTGAACAGGAATATGAAAGGGAGCCAACTCCAGAAGAACTGGCAGAATTGCTGGATATGGAGACGGAAGAAGTGGCCGCTACCCTGGGGGTAGGCGGAAGACATGTAAGCATGGATCAACCCCTCGCCGATGGAGAAGATAGCACTCTGGCTGATGTGATGGAGAACCCCAATGCAGAAGCCACAGATGGTCAACTTGAACACAACGAATCTTTAAAAACAGAAATAACCCGTTCTCTTAAAACATTAACAGATCGTCAGCAAGATGTTATTTGCTTCTTTTTTGGCATTGGTGTAGATCACCCAATGAGCCTGGAAGATATTGGCGAAAAATTCAATCTTACCAGGGAAAGGGTAAGACAGATTAAAGACAAAGCCATTACCAAATTGCGCAGCAACAACCGCAGCCGCCAGTTAAGAGGTTTCCTCGGGTAAAAATATTTTGCAAAGTGTATCTTTGCCAACCTTAAAGTGAATATAGCTTCAAGTTATATTCACTTTTTGTTTTTTGTGTGATAGCTAAATGAGAATTTAATTATGTTCAACAGTTTATCAGAGAAATTAGAAACCGCCTTTAAGCAACTGAAAGGTCAGGGAAGGATTACTGAATTAAATATTGCTGCTACAGTAAAAGAGATCCGTCGAGCCTTAATTGATGCTGATGTTAATTTTAAGATCGCCAAAGAATTTACTGATAAGGTAAAAGATAAGGCCCTTGGGGAAAAAGTTATTAATGCTGTTTCACCCGGCCAGTTAATGGTAAAGATCGTTAAAGATGAGCTGGCTGAATTAATGGGTGGTACAGAAAGCGAACTGGATATTAAAGGAACCCCAACGGTAATTCTGATTGCCGGATTGCAGGGTTCCGGTAAAACTACTTTTAGCGGCAAACTGGCGAATTACTTAAAAACAAAAAAAGGGAAATCCCCATTATTGGTTGCAGCAGATATTTATCGTCCTGCGGCAATTGACCAGTTGCAGGTATTGGGGTCTCAAATTAATGTAGATGTTTACAGTGAGCCAGAAAATAAAGATGCAGTTCTGATTGTACAAAACGCCATAAAAGAAGCGAAGTCAAAAAACAAGAATGTTGTTATTATTGATACGGCAGGACGTTTGGCTGTGGATGAAGTGATGATGAAGGAAGTCGCCAATATTAAGGCAGCGGTTAATCCACAGGAAATTTTATTTGTAGTGGATTCCATGACGGGTCAGGATGCTGTAAATACCGCCAAAGCTTTTAATGACCGGTTGGATTTTACAGGAGTTATTTTAACCAAGCTGGATGGCGATACAAGAGGCGGTGCAGCCTTATCCATAAAATATACGGTTCAAAAACCCGTCAAATTTGTAAGCAGTGGCGAAAAGATGGAGACACTGGATGTTTTTTATCCAGAAAGGATGGCACAACGTATCCTTGGAATGGGGGATATCACCTCTTTAGTGGAGAAAGCGCAGGAACAATTTAACGAAGAAGAAGCCCGGAAACTGGAAAAGAAAATCCGCAAAAACCAATTTGATTTTGCAGATTTTAAAACCCAACTGGAACAGATAAAAAAGATGGGTAATCTGAAAGACCTGATGGGAATGATACCGGGAATGGGCAAGGCAATTAAGGATGTGGATATCAGCGATGATTCTTTTAAAGGAGTGGAAGCTATTATTAATTCGATGACACCTTTTGAAAGGGCTAATCCCGATTCTATAGACCAAAAAAGACGTGCACGGATAGCTAAAGGGAGCGGAAAAGATATTAGCGAGGTAAACCAGTTTATGAAGCAGTTTGAGCAAATGCGGGATATGATGAAGATGATGAATAAGATGCCCATGGGTGGTCGTATTCCCGGACTGGGGCGAAGATGAACTGGTAACGTAAAATTTCCTATTTTTGATTTGGTAAATTGGCACAGGTACTTATCTTTGCCAGCCTTATAACCCTATTTTTTCACGCATTTAAATTTTTATTTAAGATGCCAGTTAAATTAAGATTGCAGCGTCACGGCTCAAAAAAACGCCCTTTTTACTTCATTGTAGTGGCCGATGCCCGTGCTCCAAGAGATGGTAAATTCATTCAAAAAATCGGTACGTACAACCCTTTAACGGTTCCGGCTTCAATTAACATTGACCGCCAGAAATCATTGGATTGGTTACAGAAAGGTGCACAACCTACTGACACCGTAAGAAGGATTTTATCTTTCAAAGGAGTTCTTTACCTGAAGCACTTATTACGTGGTGTAAAACTTGGTTTGTTTGATGAAGCCACTGCTATGGACAAGTTTATGAAATGGAGCCAGGAACATGACTCCAGCGTAAACCGCCGCCAAACGGAACACAAACGGGCAAGAATTTCCCGCAAAAGTGAACCTGTGGTGAGAAAAGTTGAAAGCAGCGAAGGCGAAGCTAAGACAGAAGAATAATCAACCACTCTGTTAAATCAAACTTTTTAAAGCCTTTCCGTTTACGGAAGGGCTTTTTTTAATTTGCTAATGATATTTACTCAATGACCCAATATTTCAAAATAGGAAAATTAGTGGCCACATTTGGTGTGGACGGGAAACTTGTTTTAAAGCATAGCCTTGGAAAAAAGACTTCATTAAAAGGATTGGAAACAATATTCCTCGAAGAACGTAAAGATTCCTTCCTTCCTTATTTTATGGAAAACACTACTATCAAAACCGATTCAGAAATTTATATCAAACTCGAAGGCACCAATACAAAAGAAGCCGCACACAAACTCACTCAGAAAGAAGTGTGGCTGGCAGAAGAAGATTTTAAAAAGTTTGCAGCCAAATCATCACCCATTTCTTTACTCGGGTTTCATTTGATAAATGAAGGAGAAGATATTGGTGAAATACTGGAAGTGATTGAACAACCCATGCAGGTACTTTGTAAGATTATGTTGAATGATAACGAAGCACTGATACCTTTGCATGAAGAAACATTACAGAAGGTTGATAAAAAGAAGAAGCAAGTACATATTATACTTCCAGTAGGCCTTTTGGATATTTACCGGTAAGTTTTGCCCCTATATATTCTCCATAATAGCTCACGGTAAATCGCTTAACTTTATTTTTCATTTACACAGGCTTTATACTTTTTGTATGAAAAATATATACACATCTCTCATTTTCTTTTTATTGATTATGCAAACAAATGCACAGCAGGCTTTATTTCAATCTAAAGATTTCAGTATATATCACGATAAAGTAATACAGGATAAAAATGAAGCCAAAATCCTTTCACCGGTACATATTATAAGCAATTACCAGAGCCCGGCTAATCTATACCAGTCGGCGGATATCAGTTTTAAATTTGCTATTAATGGAAAAGACAATGAAATGCTTTCCGGGCAGGATCATCATTTCAGTGTAAAAGTTATTAATGGAAAATCGGTAACTCCTGTAATAAAGTTTGGTGAGCAATTGAAAGAACCGGCAACAGGTGAATATCTTCAACCCAATACTTCATTAACCATACGATTGGATATGCGGGATGTGGTGAAGCATTTCAACGAAAAAGGATACTTTACGACTTTCAAAGGCGATAAAATTTATAAAGAAGATTTTAAAGGCGTATTTGTGGCCGGCGGCACCGCACCTATGTTCTGGGATTTTGATAATCTTGTTAATCGCTCCGAATTAAGATTGACAGATGAAGATGGTGATGGCATTTTTGAAACTACCATGATCTTAAATAAACAATCAGATCAAAAACAAACCGATGCAGAATGGAAAATGGTGAAAGATGCGACTGCTTTTCCGCAATACCAATCTTCTTATTTAATCTCTGATGCGTTGTACAATATGTCAATTGAAGAAATGATTAAAGCAGTAGAGCTGGACAGTACCTTCCGCACAGGTAAGGAATGGGCTGGTGTATGGACAAGAGATATCAGCTACAGTATTATTCTCTCCATGGCACACCTGCAACCGGAAGTAGCTAAAAAAAGTTTGCTAAGGAAAGTGAACAAGAAAAAAAGGATTATACAGGATACAGGAACAGGAGGCGCATACCCTGCATCAACTGACAGAATGATATGGGCTGTGGCAGCAAATGAAGTGTATAAAGCAACGGGTGATAAAGATTGGTTGCAACTGGCATATACCATCATCAAAAATTCTATTGAAGATGACATGCACAATGTGTACGATGCAGAAACAGGAATGGTAAAAGGTGAATCATCATTCCTGGATTGGCGTGAACAAACCTACCCCAAATGGATGCAACCCGCAGATATTTTTGAAAGCGAATGTTTGGGAACAAACGCTGTGCACTACCAGGCAAATATTGTTTTGAGTGAAATGGCTTCAATCTTAAAACAAACGTCTGTAGCTGTAAAGCACACAGTAATTGCCAAAAAAATTAAAGACGGCATCAACAAATATTTATGGTTGCCGGATAAGGGTTATTACGGTCAGTTTTTATATGGAAGAAATTTTAAAATGGTTTCTCCCAGGTCAGAAGCATTAGGCGAAGCATTATGCATTGTGTTTGGAATAGCCGATGATAAGAAAGCGAAACAAATTGTTGCATCCACTCCTTTAACAGCTTTTGGTATTAATTGTATTTATCCTAATATTCCAAACATTCCACCTTACCACAATAATGCAGTGTGGCCTTTTGTACAAACGTATTGGTTGTGGGCTGCTGCTAAAGTTGGTAATGAAGCAGCTGTAAACGAAAGTATTTTTGATATCTATCGTCCGGCTGCTTTGTTTTTAACGAATAAAGAAAATTTTGTAGCGGAGAATGGAGATTTTGCCGGCACCGTAATCAACTCCAGTAATATGCTCTGGAGCTTGTCAGGTAATATCAGTTTAGTGCATAAAGTATTATTCGGAATAAAATTCCAGTCGGAAAATTTATTGTTTCAGCCATATGTGCCGAAAGTGTTTGATGGTAAAAGAAGTCTTACCAATTTTAAATACCGGAATGCCGTGCTGAATATAGAAATGGAAGGCTATGGCAACGGAATTAATTCCTTTTTGGTAGATGGAAAGGAAAATACGAAACATGAAATTCCAGGTAATTTAAAAGGAATACATTCTATTAAGATCATATTGAACAACCAGCAGGGCATAGGAAATAAGATCAATAAAGTGACAAATCATTTCACGTTGCCGGCGCCTAATGCAGCGTTAAATGGAAATGAATTATCATGGTCTCCGGTTAGTGGAGCGAAGAAATATCATATCAGTAAAAATGGAAAGTGGTTATCTCAAACTAGCGATACCAAATTCAGTATTACTGATAAAAATTATGGCGAGTACACTGTTGTTGCTGTAGATGAATATGGAGTGGAATCATTTGCCTGTGAACCGGTGGTTAGCATAGAGGATGCTGCAGTTAAAACGTATGATGCTGAAAAATATGCGACAAAAGCAATACATAACTACAAAGGTTTTACAGGCTATGGTTTTATTGAGATCAATACCACAGAAAACAGGAATGTAACCATACCGGTAAATGTTACTGAAGATGGTTTATATGCCATTGATTTTCGCTATGCCAATGGAAATGGCCCCACTAACACTGAAAATAAATGTGCCATCCGTACATTAAAAGTGGATGATATGCAAAAAGGGACACTGGTATTTCCGCAGAGAGGAAAGGGTGAATGGAGCAATTGGGGTTACAGTAACGCAGTGAAACTATTTTTAAAGAAAGGCGATCACAAAGTCACGTTGTCTTTTGAAGATGCAAACGATAATATGAATGGCGATATTAACCAGGCGATGCTGGACAATATGCGGTTGATTAAAATAAAATAGGGGTTACTGTTGATTGTGATTAATTTCCAACTTTTCAATACAGTGTAATACTGTTATTTTTGTATAAAATAATATTTCACCTGTAAAAAAATCATTATGCCCGGAACAGAAATTTATTTACCATTAAATGTTCAGCAACTGGTTGATCTTATTATTCAACTCCCCAAAAAGCAAAAACAACAATTAGTTGATTTATTGGCAAAAGAGGATGTAACGGTTTCAGAAAAACAGAAAGAATTGGTGCGTAACCGGATAAAAAAGTATAAGGCCCGCCCGGATAAACTTATTGGAGAAAAGGAAGCATGGTATATGATAAATGCGGACTGATGAAAAAGTTTAAGTTATTCTTTACACCGGAATCAATTAAAGAAATTAAAGCTGCTGCTGATTGGTATAATAAACAGCAAAAAGGATTAGGTAAAAGATTTAAGGGGCACTTTAAAAAGGAAGCAGACAAAATAAAACAAAATCCATTCGCCCGTTCTGTCCGTTATGAAGACGTTCGTTTCGCCGTTATTGCGGTTTTCCCCTATGCCATTCACTACACTATTGATGAGCAATCTGCAACAATTATTGTTCAGGCATTACTTGCATTTAAACAAGACTCTGTTGAGAACTGGTTGAAACGAAAATAATTATTTTATTATTTCGCAGTATAATCATATTTATTGTTATGCTCAAAGCAATCATTTGGGATTACGATGGAACTTTAGTAGATACCCGCCAGAAAAATCTGAATGTTACCAGGTCAATTATTTCAGCAGTTACAGGTAAGCCTGCTGATATGTTTCCTGTTTTAAATTCTGTTGCAGTTTATGATGAAGCTAATATGAAATCAGCCAACTGGCGGGAATTGTATAAAACCGAATTTAATTTAACGGATGAACAAACAATCTATGCAGGTTCCCTGTGGACAGAATACCAGTTACTGGATAATACAGTAATCAATTTTTTCATTGGCATAAATGAAGTTATTCATTCCTTGTCTTTTTACAAACATGGAATCGTGTCGCAAAATTCAAAACAGAATATTACTGAAGTACTGGACCGGGAAGGTGTGGGTAAACATTTTAAAATGATAATCGGATATGAAGAAATTCCTTTTTCCATGCAGAAACCACACCCCGAAGGATTGTTGCAATGCATAACGCAGCTAACCAAACTGGATAATGAAGGAATCATTCTTTACATTGGCGACCATGAAACAGATGCCACCTGTGTACACAATGCAAATAATACTTTATCCCGTAAAGCCATTTACAGTGCGGGGGCATTTTATGAAAAACATGATGCTTCCGGCAACTGGAATATTAAACCCGACTTTAAAGTGAATCATCCAAATGAAATTCTCGAAATTGCCGAAGCACTAAATAATCAGTAATTAAAAAATTGCCTGTTTTGCCTTTAAGAACCCGATTGAATAAAATCTGCCAGTAACTTCATCCGGAAATATAAATTGCTCAGCTTGATGGAAACTTTTGCTTCTATCTTTTTTATATTACCACCATTTAGTTGTTTAATATTTTTTAGTTCCTGTATCTTTTCATCAATCTTGTCGGTGAGTTTTTCTGCTGTCCAGCCGAGGTAGCGTTTATTACGGTCTTCTTTGATGTGTTTGATTTTAATTTTCCCTTCTTTGAGTTTGGTAAAATTAAAATTTTCTTTTATGGCATTTCGAATGGCAGTATTGGACAACAGGTCAATTACATTTTCATAAGGCGTATTATCCATAAACGCATTTTTAAAAACATTCAGGTTATCCCGCAATTCAGTAAGTAATTGTTTTTTATGAACATCATTGGTCTTTGACTTTTTGTACAGGAAACCAATGAGGTTTTGAAGCGGTGCGATTGTTGAACTGAGCCATTGCATAAAATAAAAATAAGAACTATGACGCTAAGAGAAAAGTAAAATAGCGAATAGAATTACTAACAGTACAGGTGTGTGATGCTTATGGAGCTGATTAATGGCTGAATGTCCTATTTCATAAACACCACCAAAATCTTATTTGTACCTTGCCATTTCATGGAAAAAAAGCCACAACGCATCATTGCTCACTTCGACCTTGATGCATTTTTTGTATCGGTAGAAGTGCTGAATGACCCTTCGCTAAAGGGTAAACCTGTTGTGGTGGGGGGAAGGGAAAGAGGGGTGGTAGCTGCCTGCAGTTATGAAGCAAGAAAATTTGGTATTCATTCTGCCATGCCAATGAAAACGGCATTAAAACTTTGTCCGCAATTAGTGGTGGTTAGTGGGATGCGTGGAGAGTACAGTAAATTTTCCCGGTGGGTTACAGATATTATTGCAGCCAAAGCCCCCTTGTTTGAAAAAGCCTCTATCGATGAATTTTATCTTGACCTCACCGGTATGGATAAGTTTTTTAATGCGTATCAATGGACCATTAATTTGCGAAAGGAAATAATTGATGCAACTCAATTACCCATTTCATTCGGACTGGCCAGTAATAAAATGATCGCAAAAATGGCTACCAATGAAGCCAAACCAAATGGATATTTGCAAATTCCCTTTGGAAAAGAAAAAGAATTCCTGGCACCGCTTAAAGTAAACAAAATTCCGGGAGTGGGTGAGAGTACTTACTCCACCTTAATGCAATTGGGAATTGAAACCATAAAAGATTTGAGCGAACGAAAACCAGATGAACTGGAAAAACAATTAGGAAAGTATGGAATTGATCTCTGGAATAAGTCGCAGGGTTTGCATTATGGTGAAGTGGTGGCTTATCATGAAGCCAAATCTGTTTCTACAGAAAATACTTTCGAAGAAAATAAAAGCGACCCCGAATTTTTATTAAGAGAAATCGTACGGATGACGGAGAAGATTGCATTTGAACTGAGGCAGGATAATAAAACTACCGGCTGTGTGGCCGTTAAGATACGTTATCCTGATTTTGAAACAACGTCACGGCAAACAACCATTCCGTATACGTTTAGTGATGATGAACTGATACCGGTTGCCAAAGACCTGTTTAATAAACTTTGGCGCAAAGGGCAACCGGTACGCTTACTGGGAGTAAGATTAAGTGAGCTAACTGACGGAGCAATGCAAACAAACTTATTTGAAAGCCTGGAAAAGAAAACACAACTCTATAAAGCCATTGATGATGTTAAGAACCGGTACGGAAGAGATTCTATAACAAAGGCCACAACAAAATGATCATTTCTTCCACTTTCTTAATTGATTAAGCAATGCCCGCAAATCTTTGGGAGGTTCTGCGGTAAGTACCATTTCTATTCCATCAGCATCTTTAAAAATTAATTGATAGGAATGTAAGGCGAGACGGTTGAGTATCGGTCTTTCTTCTTCTTCTTTGATGGATAGATTAAATTTCTTTTTAAAAGAGGACAGTAATACTGGTTTGCCATCTCCGTACATATCATCACACACGATGGGGGTGCCCATATGCAGCATGTGCACCCGTATCTGGTGTGTTCTGCCGGTGTGTATCTGAAACTTGATCCAGCTGTATAAACCAAATTCTTCCAGCACTTCATAATCAGTGATGGAATTTTTTCCTTTACGGTGTACAACCATCTTTCCTTTTACAACGGAATGTTCGGCGATGGCCGCTTCAATGGTGCCAACTTTATTTGGTAAACTGCCATTTACCAAACCCAAATAAAATTTCTGCACTTCCCTCCCTTCAAATAATTGTGATAAATATTTGTGTGTGCTTTCATTTTTAGCAAAAATAATTACACCACTGGTGTCTCTGTCCAAACGATGCACCACAAAAATGTTCCCGTATTTTTCTTTTAAGAGTTGCTTGAGTGAAATTTCTTTTTGCTCACGGTCGGGTACTGTTAACAACCCTGCCGGTTTATTGATGGCAACAAAATTTTCGTTTTCAAAAATTATATCTATACCGGGTTTCATATCTGATTTTGGAAGTTTTATTCCTTCTTCCCCTTTGGGGAAGGTTGGGATGGGGCTGTTTTGTTTTTAGTAAACGAAGCATTCATGAATTTTAATAAACGAATTTCTTTTTCATTGAGGAAACGCCATTTACCACGATCCACATTTTTCTTGGTGAGGTTGGCATACATTACCCGGTCCAGGTTGCGAACATCATAACCCAGCGCTTCAAATATGCGGCGAACAATGCGGTTGCGTCCACTGTGTATTTCTATACCCACAATACTTTTATCTTTTGGGTCGTAGGCCAATGAATCAGGCGCAATAAAGCCGTCATCGAGGTTGATGCCTGATAATATTTTATCAAAATCTTTTTTAAGCAAAGGTTTATCTAACCTTACTTCATAAATCTTTTTTACCTGGAAACTCGGGTGCGAAAGTTTCTGTGCCAGTTCACCATCATTGGTCAGTAATAAAACACCGGTGGTATTGCGGTCTAATCTTCCTACCGGATATACTCTTTCAGGCGTTGCATATTTCACAATATCTAACACGGTTTTTCTTCCCTGCGGGTCGGTGGTAGAAGTGATATAGTCTTTGGGTTTATTAAGCAGGATATAAACAAGGTTGTGCTGTAAATGAATTTTTTTACCATTCACTTTTATTTCTTCGCTGCCGGTTACTTTAAACCCCGGCTCAGTAATCACTTTACCATTCACTGTTACTTTCCCTGCTTTCACTATCTCTGCTGCTTCACGCCGTGCACTAATGCCACAATGTGCAATGTATTTGTTGAGCGGCATTTGTTCATTGGTTTCTTTACGGGTTATCTCTGGCCGCTTAATATTTTTGGCTTTATAGCTTTGGTTATTATCTGGTGCAGAACGCTGGCGGTTGACCGTTGGCCGTTGGCCGTCTTTTGAAAACTTATTTCTATCTTCTGACATACGGCTTCGTATTTCTTCCTTCCGCTTTCTTTCTTCCGCTTTTTTATTGTCAAAAAAAGCTTCTCTTTCTTTTTTGATCTTTCTTTTTTCCTGCTTTAGCTGTTCCTTCTTTTTGGCACCCGCTACTTTGGGTTTAATAAATTTTTGAAAGCCGCCTTGTTTGCTCATGTTGAAGTAGTTTGTCCTCAGGACTCTTTAGAGCTGTTTTACAACAGTAGTGATTATTTTGCTTTGCACAGAGTGAACCACTCTTTAAGGAGTGGCTCACTCTTGCGGCGCTGCGAAGATAAGAAAACAACTCCTGTTATTTAAAATTGCTTTACCGGGCATTATGTTATCAAATGAAATAGAATTATATTGAGTTAATTTTTTAACCGGCTAACCTGTACACTATAAAAAAATAAGAGCTGGCGCCCATGCAAATAAGCTTAAAACTTATTGTTCCCCTATTTATTTTTTCTGCCTGTGGTAAATTAAAATATACTGCTGAAGAAACTATGCCCGGTATATATGATAAACCCATTTCTTTTACCCTGGATACCATAAAAGGTTATTCCATCAATCCAATAACCGGTGATTCAATAAAACCATTAATAAATTCACTTGGCGATACCATTCAAACTGGTGTTTCACTTTTACTAAAAGCATCAATGGCGGATGCAGGAAAAATAACCAGGCCCGCTATCAGCAAATATTT
This sequence comes from Sphingobacteriales bacterium, assembly GCA_016185185.1. Classification (GTDB taxonomy): domain Bacteria; phylum Bacteroidota; class Bacteroidia; order Chitinophagales; family Chitinophagaceae; genus AWTP1-9. The sequence goes on from JACPOD010000013.1 coordinate 46,380, forward strand.
TATTGAGCAGGAAAAATTAGCAGGCACTAACATACACCCTGTGCAGGGTAAACCCCAAACCGTTGCAGGTGATACAATTGATTTTAAAAATAACCTTGACATAAAAAACGTAAGTAATGTAATAAATGTTACCGGGCAAATAAAACCGCTGCATGAACCACCACCGGTAAAAACTTTGCCATTGCGTTTTAAAGACGGGGCCACCACCAACATCCAATACCTGCAGGTGGAACAGGGTTTGAGTTATCCTTTCGTTCACTCCATCCTCATTGATAAAAAAGGGTATTTGTGGTTTGGGCTCGATGGCAACGGGCTTTGTAAATATGATGGCATCCGTATTACCAACTATACACAAAAAGATGGTTTGCCCAATAACAATATAACATCGCTTTTGGAAGACAGCAGCGGTAATTTATGGATTGGCAGCGATGGGGGGCTTTGTGTATATGATGGAAAAAATATGATGCTATACTCAAAGAAAAACGGTTTCCCCGGAAATGTAGTAAATACATTGTATAAAGATAAATATGGAAATATCTGGATTAGCGGCAATGAAATTGGCAACATCCGCTATGATGGAAAAAAATTCTATGAGTCTGTTAACATAGCAAAACTCCCCGCGGATATTGCGTATTTATTTTTTACAGATAGCCGGGGCAATGAATGGTTCAGGACAAAAACGGGACTGGCAAAATTTGATGGCACCCATTTTATTAATTTTCCTTTTAATAAAATTGGAATTAATGGTGGCATTTATAAAATAATTGAGGATAGTAAAGGTTTTATATGGGTGGCGACAGATTTTAATGGTGTATATAAATATGACGGGGAAAAATTTATCCATTATACTGATAGAGAAGGAATGTCAGCAAATTCAATCATGTCGCTGACAAATGATAAAAATGGGAACATATGGATTGGTACAAGGTATAACGGTATTAATAAATTTAACGGCAATCAATTTACCAACTATGGCATTGCAGAAGGGCTTACCAGTAATGCCATAAGTCAGCTTGTTGAAGATGGCAAAGGCAATATATGGTGTGGTACCCAGGGTGGCGGGGTAAATAAACTCCATGATGAGGGGTTTAAAGAAATAGTGCAGATGGGCCAACTGGGTAACAGCCGGGTAAGGCCTGTTATAAAAGATGCACAGGGGGATTTGTGGTTGGGAACGGAAACAGGTAATACTTTTAAATACGATGGTAAAAATATAAGCCACTATATTATCGATGATGTAATACCGCATTATGGATTAAGGTCAATACTGGCTGATAAAAAAAATAATTTATGGTTTGGCTATACGGATGATGGCGGCTTATTTAAATATGATGGCAAACAATTTTTGCATTACACTGCGGCAAGTGGGTTACAGGCAGGTAGAATTATGTCAATTGCTGAAGACAGGAACGGGGTTATTTGGCTCGGTGCATTTAATGGAGGCATAAATAAACTGGAAGGCAATACCTTTTCTTATTATAGCGAAAAAGAAAAGCTATCCAGCAAAAATATTTTTAGCATACTTCAGGATAAAAAAGGGAACCTGTGGTTTGGTACTGATGGCGGGGGTGTAATTAAATATGATGGGGAAAAATTTATTACCTATTCCGGGCGGGAAGGTTTTTTTGGTAAAGCAGTAACTGAAATTACAGAAGATGAAGAAGGGAATTTGTGGATGGCAACCTTGGGCGCCGGTGTATGTAAGTTTGATGGTAAATCTTTTACTTATTATACCCAGAAGCAGGGCTTAAGTTATAATGATGTATGGTCGTTAAAAGAAGATAGTGCCGGGCAGTTTTGGGCAGGTACGGATAAAGGGTTGTCTGTTTTAATTCCGCAAAAAGATTCATTGCATCAAACAAAAAACAATTATTCCCTTTACAGTTTTGGTTTGCAGGATGGGTTAAAGGCAACCGATTTTAATTTACACAGCGTTTGTATTGATAATAATAACCGCATCTGGTGGGGTACCAGTAAAGCATTAATCACCCGGGATTTAAATACACCATATATTGCTTCTTCACCACAAACGTTAACCCTGCAGCATATTGATATTAACGGAAAGTTTTATGATTTTAAAAGTATTACTGACAGCAACAATAAAAAAATTTCATTTACTGATGTAAAACCGTTTACAAATTACCCGCAAAATTTAGTGCTGCATTATAACCAAAACCATATTACTTTTTATTTTTCTGCCATTGACTGGGCGGCGCCTGATAAAATAAAATACAGTTACCGCTTAGTTGGATTGGATGATAAATGGAGTAACCCATCTGAAGAGCCACAGGCAGATTATCGCAATCTTGGTTATGGTAATTACGAATTGCAGTTAAAAGCCATTGGGCAATCACAGGTATGGACGGAGCCATTTATTTATTCATTTACAATTACACCGGCCTGGTGGCAAACCTTATGGTTTAAAATATTGGTGGTGCTGTTAAGTATGGTGCTTGCACTTTTTATTTCGTGGCAGGTTTATTTAGCCAGGTTAAGAAAACAAAAAGTACAATTAGAAAAACAATTAGCGGTGCAAATGGAGCGGCAACGTATCTCATCTGAAATGCATGATGATATCGGCGCTGGCCTTTCAGGTGTACGGTTATTAACAGAGATGACAAAACATAAATTAAAAGAAACAACAGCGAACAGTGATATTGATAGGATTTACGATTCAGTAGGGGAGATATCAGCAAAAATGAAAGAAGTGATCTGGAGTTTGAATACAGAGAATGACAGCCTCAGCAGTTTGATTGCCTATTTGCAAAAGCAAGCAAGGCAGATGATGGAACATTATCCCGGCAAGTTTACCATCTCACTCCCCGAAATAATTCCCGATACAAAAATTAGTGGTGAAGTAAGAAGGCAGGTTTATCTTTCAGTAAAAGAAGCCCTGCATAATATCATCAAACATTCCGGTGCCAATGATGTGTGGATGGATATTAAATGCAGTGATAAACTGTATATCACCATAGCAGATAATGGTAAAGGCATGGATACAAATGAAGATAGCCCCGGTGGTAACGGTTTAAAAAATATGCGTAAAAGGATGGAGCAACTCAAGGGGAAATTTTTTATTAAAAATGGCAATGGTGTTACCCTTACATTTGAAATACCCTTTAATTCAACTTTATGATTACAATTGCTATTATTGAAGATAATGAACAGTTTCGCCGGAGCCTGGAAGCCATCATCGGCACACAAAACGATTTTGTTCTTGCTGCTACTTTCGACAGTGCAGAAAAAGCATTGCCTGCATTATTACAAAACCCTCCTGATATTGTTATATCGGATATTAGTTTGCCCGGCATCAAAGGAACAGCACTGATTGTACAGCTTAAGGATAAATTGCCGCAAACACAGTTTATGGTGTGCAGCATACACGATGATAACGATACCATTTTTGAAGCGTTGAAATGCGGCGCATCCGGATATATATTAAAGGATCCTGTTACAGCAGATGAAATTATTAAAGCCATCAGGGATTTATACAATGGCGGCTCGCCCATGAGTCCGTATATAGCAAGGAAAGTGATTACCACATTTCAAAAACCGGTGATGAATGAAGAAGGTTTTTTATTAAGTACAAGGGAAAAAGAAGTGCTGGAATTATTATCAAAAGGATTGATGTATAAAGAAATTGGCGAAAAACTTGGCATTACTCATGAAACAGTTAAAAAACATCTGAAAAATATTTATCAAAAACTCCATGTGCAAAATAAGATTGAAGCACTAAACAAATTTAAACTGCTGTAAAGTTGAATTAATTTTGAGCAAACTATAAACCTCACAGGTCTGTTAAAGCTCTTAAACTTATTCGGCCACTCTGACAAGACCTGTTAGGTTTTTATGTTACAGAATAAAGTTGAAATACTAAACAAGTTCTGCATAATGTAATCCTGTGTATTCCCCGAAAGGGGAATTGTTAGTTTCATTTGCTCCCCGCATTTTTACATCTTCATTTATTATACCCGTTACTTAATGAAAGAATCTATTTATTTACTCACGGAACGGGAGAAGGAAGTAATGCAATTACTGGCTGCAGGCCTGACCTATGAAAAGATAGCCCTTCAACTGGAAGTGAGTCATCAAACCGTTAAAATGCATCTTAAGAATATTTACCGTAAGCTTGAAGTGGGAAATAAAATTGAAGCGCTGCAAAAAGTAAAACTGATCTGATGCATTCCCCGAACGGGGAATTGTGCAGGTTAATATTTTACTTCATTTTTATAGTTGATTCAGAAAAGGGTGTTTTCCCCTTTCATTTTCCCGCCATTTTCCTGTTGAATTCCGGCTCACTTATGGATTACTTGCACCAGTATTTTTTTATACCTCTAAGCCACCGGCATATTCATCATTCCAAAACCTCTTTTATGAGAAAAGCAATTTTACTCTCTTTATTAGTTTTTAGCAGTGCCGTTTCATTTACGCAAACCAGTTATTATGTAAATGATAATAGTTCAACCGGCGATGTATTTACTTCCGGGACAGGGAGTAACAGCAATTCCGGAACTGTATCTGCACCCTTTGCAACATTGCAATATGCGATCACACAATCTTCAGCAGGCGATATCATATATGTGGATGCTGGAACATATACAGGACAAGTTACTATTGATAAAGGCCTTACCATCATTGGTGCAGGGCAGTCACTTACTTTTATTACAAACACTTCTCAGCTTGTTGCCCCTCCAGGACCTTTTGCGGAGTATGCATTAATTCAAACAACACAGGGAATAGGTGATGTTAATATACGAGATATAACTGCGACCAATGGTACCATTGGCGATGGACATACCATTATGATACAAAGTGGTGGAAGTGTTAAAAATTGTAGACTTTTAAATGGTGGGCAGGGAATTTTCTTCCGCATACCTGATGCAACTGTAAAAACATGTTTAAGCGAAAACAATACTATTGAACCCACCGGTATTGGTATTAATTGCCAGGGCAGTGGGTTAACAGCAACTATAAAAAACAATACTATCAGTAAAGCTTCCTCTTTTTATTCAGGAATTTTTGCCGGGTTAGATTTTGGTCCTTTACCAAAACTCACGATTCAAAATAATATCATCAATAATTATTTTGGTGATGGAATGCTTGTAGCCAGCTTTAATGGTACTTACACATCAAACAGCATAACAGGTACTGGTACTTTTGCCATCAACAGAAATGGCAATGGAGGTAATACACCAATAGCCACCTGTAACTGGTTTGGTAGTTCTAATGCCGGTACCGTTGCTTCCAAAATAAGCGGTACCGTTCTTTATTCGCCTTTTCTTACTAGCGGAACTGATAATAGCAGCGATCTTGGTTTCCAGCCTGCTGCTGCATGCGGGACCGGAAATACCTATTATGTGAATGATAACAGTACAACGGGCGATGTATTTACAAATACAGCAGGTAATGATGCTAATGCAGGGACAGCAACTGCGCCTTTTGCCACCATTCAGTATGCAGTAAATATAGCAGCAGCCAATGATATTATTTATGTTGATGCAGGTACGTATACAGAACAGGTGACAATTACAAAGGGGTTAACAATTATAGGAGCAGGGCAAAACGCAACGTCAATTCTTAAGCCAGCAGTAACAGTAGCACCTCCGGGTTCCTTTCCAGAGCAGGGTGTTATTCAAACAGCACAAAATATAGGTGATGTAAATATTAAAGATGTATCGGTAACTGGCGATTATAATGTGGGAGTTACACCCATCATCATTCAAAGCAGCGGCAGTGTAAGAAATTGTAAACTGCAAAGTGGTAACCAGGGATTATTTGTGCGAATTGATGCTGCAATAAATCCCGGGGCTAAAACATTTTCTATTGAAGGAAATACAATTCAGGCTGAATATATTGCTGTGAATGTTGAGGGTACCAGTTTGCATGCAATTCTTTCTAATAATACATTGGCTGCTTCAAATGCCGGTTTCTCAGTAGGTATTTTTGCCGGAATGGATTTTGGAATCCTTAATCGTATCACAGCGACTAATAATTTATTCAGTAACTATCTTTCTTCAGGCATATGGGTTAATGCCAATAATGCAAGCATTACACAAAATGCGTTTGTTGGAACAGGGGCATCTGCAATTAACCGAACCGGAGGCGCTAATGTTACGGCAAACTGTAACTGGTATGGTACTGCCAATGCTTCATCTATTGTAAACAAAGTAAATACAGGGGTTAATTATTATCCGTGGTATATTGATGGTACTGATGCAAGCAGCCAGGCAGGGTTTCAACATTATGGTGAATTATGCGGTGCCGGTTCCAATGTTTATTATGTAAATGATGGCAGCACAACCGGTGACTTATTTACAACAACCATTGGTAATGATGCCAATGCAGGCACCTCGCCTGCGTCTCCTTTAGCAACAGTAAATGCAGCACTAACATTAGCATCACCCGGTGCTGCTATATATGTAGATGCCGGAACCTATTCACAGAATATTACTATTGGTAAACAGGTTCAGATTATTGGAACGAATTATAATGTATCCCCTAATAGCGCATCTGACCCGTTACTGCTCAATCCTGTTCGTAATGCGGAATCAATCATAGATGCCTCAACATGGACCATAGGTGCTGATGGAATAAGTATGACAGGGTTAACATTTACTCCAACGGGTAATGCAGTTATACTTAACAACGCTGCTTTTGGAAGTATTACAATCAACAGAAACAGGGTGAGGATAAACAGCATATTCCCGGCATTCTTTTTCTTAGGATCTGGTACAGGTACAAGTGTTTCCGGAAATGTTAACTGGGGTTTGACGATTTCAGAAAACAGGTTTGAAAAAGAAGATGCTTCTTCAGGAAACTCAATAAGGGTAAACCGTTTTGGCAGCGTAAATATTTACAATAATTCATTTGTTGTAACGGGTTCAACGGTGCGGACACAAAACAGTTTAGCAATTGGCAATAATGGTGTTGTTCCATATTTATTTATAAATAATAACACGTTTGACAGGGCGGCAACAGCGATAAACACAAACAGCTTGGGTTACACGACTGTTAATAACAACAAGTTCATTAATACCTCTACTGCTTTTTTAGGAAATAATTTATTTGCTGAATCATCCGATGTTTCATTCCTCAATAATACACTTGATGGTAGTGCTGGTATTTTCCCATTTGTACAATACACACGACAGGCAGGCGATGCTACAGGAGCTTCTTCTTCTTTTACAGCAGAAGGCAACACGATTACAGGAACTGCTGTTGCAGGCACTACAACCTTGTTGGGGAGCATGAATTTAATTTTTGCAAACAGCGTTTTAAATCAGTCATTAACCGTACGGAATAATAAAATTACTTACAACGGGAATCTCGCTACTATAGAAGGTCAGTTCATCCGGCCAATAATGATGCGGGGTAATTTAAAAAATACCGTTGTTGAGAAAAATGAAATTACTTTAAATGGCAGTAACCTGCAACCAGGGAACCCTGCAAATCTTTTACCGGTGTGCCCTGCTATTACTTTATATACTGAGAATGGTAATGCTGCGTTTTTACAACCGGGTTCTGTTATTAATGTCCTTAATAATAAAGTGTCCGGGTTCAAACATTCCTTTATTGCATTTGACCCTGGCACAGGTAATGATGCTTACACAGGATTTGGAAATATTCCTGCCGGTGTTACAGTAAACGTTAACAACAATAGTTTTACAGTCGATTCATGTACCAAATGTTTGTAACGGAAGGCAGAATAAATTTTATGTAAACGATGCATTACAAACAGGTGATGTGTTTACAACGGCAGTTGGTAATGATGCTAATAGTGGTGTACCATCAGCACCATTATTAACTCTTACAGCTGCATACAATAAGGCACAGGCTGGTGATACCATTTATGTGGATGCAGGATTCTACCAAACTAGTATTGATATTACACTCAACAAATCAATTACAATTCTCGGTACCAATTATCAAATCAGTCCTAAAGATCCTTCCAATTCATTACAGTTAAACTCTGCGAGGCTTCCTGAATCTATTGTGGTAAATCACAGTTTTATTATTGCAGCAAATGATATTCGTATCAAAGGTTTTTATTTTGATCCAGCAAGTAAAACTCAGATTCAACAAACGGTAACAACGAATGATTTTGACAATATTGAAATTGAGAAGAACGTATTTTCCATCGTATCAAATATTACAAGTATCAACATCACAGGCAAACAGATAACCCCATTGGTAACAGTTAATTATTCAATCAATGACAATCGGTTTGTAAAAGAATTTGGAACAGGTGGTACCACTATTTCAATAAATGCGATTGATGCGGTGCAGATCAATAATAATGTGTTTACAACCAATAATCTTTATTTTAATAATGCAAGGATTCAAACAGGTATTGTTGTTGGTGGGTTAACCGGAGATATAGTTATCTCCAATAACAGTGCCTACCAACAAAACTTTTTCATTAACGGCATATCAGCGAAAAAAACAACTATTTCGTTTAATAGTGCGGATGAATGTAACAGATTTGCTTTTTCCAGTAGCGGAAATGTGAATCCGAACGAGCTGGAAATTACAGATAATATTATAACCAATCCAAGAAGTACCGGTGGCCCTGTAATTAGTTATGTAAGGAGTAATGGAATAAATTTAAGCTCTCCCAATATTGCTCGTATCGAACGAAATACTATTACACTGAATGCAACAGGTTTAACTAATGTAGCTCAGGCTTTAATTGCTCCAACACTCGACGCAGCTTCTGCTAATACACAAGTATTCATCAGAAATAATAAATTGTCCATTACCGGCGACTTTAGTTCTCTTAGTTCACCATCTGCTTATGTTTCCGCTATACGCTACTTAACAAACAGCAGATATACATTAGTTGAAAGAAATGAAATGGAGTTCAGTGCTACTAACTATGGAGCTTCAAACAAGTTTGGTATTGGTATCCTGCACTCAGGCCTGCAACCGGATGCAAGTTTTAATTTCCTCAATAATAAATTTTCAGGTTTCCCCACTTCAATAGGGATCCAAAACCAGGCAACCGGTAACTATGGTGAACTACCCATTGGCCTTACCTTCAGCATTAATAACAATAGTTTTACCAGTGATGGTATGAGTATTAATAATGGTGTATCAGGACAATCAGCCCTGGCCAATTGTAACTGGTACGGCTCAGCTTCGGCACAAAACTTTATCAATAAACTTTCCTTATCAACTGTAGATATTGTTCCATGGTTAACAAATGGTACAGATAATGATGTGGCTACAGGATTCCAACCAGTGCCTGGTTCATGCGATGGTTATCCAACATTAATAGTATTGGATAGCTACACCAATGTAAACTGTAATGGTGCGGCAAGCGGAACAATTAACATTACCACCTCCTATGGTAAAGCACCATTCACTTATACATGGACAAAAGACGGTGATGCCAATTTTGTTTCGCATGAGGAAGACCCAACCGGGCTTACGGCAGGTGTGTATCATTTAACCATTGTGGATGGTAATGGATCCAACATTTATATAACAGATCCGGAAGCAGATGGCCCCGGAACAATTGATGTTACCATTACCGAACCATCATTACTTACCGCATCAGCAACCGGAACAAATAATCTCTGCAATGGAAATACAGCAGGTACAGCAACAGTAACCCCTGCAGGAATATATTCAGTAACGGTTACCGATGCAAATGGATGTACAGCTTCATCATCTTATGAAGTAACACAACCTTCATTATTAACAGCCAATGCAAGCGGTTCTGATGTAAGTTGTTTTGGAGGAAGTAATGGAACAGCCACTGTACTTGCCGGTGGAGGAATAACAGTGTACAGTTATTTATGGAGCAATGGGGCAACCACTTCATCCATCAGTAATTTATCAGCAGGAATATATTCAGTAACGGTTACCGATGCGAATGGATGTACAGCTTCATCATCGTATGAGGTAACCGAACCTGCACAACTGACCGCTTCAGCCGGTGGAACAAATGTGAGTTGCTTTAACAACAGCAATGGAACTGCATCAGTAAATGCAGTTGGTGGTACGGCTCCTTATTCTTATTCATGGAGCAATGGAAGCAGTTCGCAAAACATCAGCAACCTTGCAGCAGGTGTATATACAGTTACCGTTAAAGATGCCAATGGTTGTATGGCAACTTCATCTTACGAAGTAACACAACCAGCTTTACCACTTACTGCCAATGCCAGCGGAACAAATGTGAGTTGTTTTAATGGAACCAATGGTACGGCTTCCGTAACTGTAACCGGCGGAACTGTTCCTTATACATATTCATGGAGCAATGGAAGCAGTTCGCAAAACATCAGCAATCTTGCAGCCGGAACTTATACTGTAACTGTTACAGATGCTAATGGTTGTACTGCCACATCAAATACAAGCATTACACAACCATCTGCCATTGTCATTACAATTGGAACTATTACCAATACCTGTTCCGGGGCAGGCAACGGTTCTATATCTTCCAGTGCAACCGGCGGTACCGGCATACTTACTTACAACTGGACAGGGCCAAATGGATTTTCCAAAGCCAGTAAAAACATCAGTAACCTTGTGGCCGGTGTTTATAAGTTAACTGTAACAGATGCAAATAACTGTACAGTTACAGCACAGGCAACAGTAAATGCTTTGCCTGCAATTACTGCCTCATCTGTTGTGACCGATATTACCTGTTACAATACTTCTACCGGTGCCATCAATCTTACACCGGGCGGTGGTACAGGTGTATTTAGTTTTAGCTGGACAGGTCCTAATGGATTTAAAGCATCCACTGAAGATATTAGCAATGTAAAAGCCGGTGCCTACTCTGTTACTATTACCGATGCGGCTGGATGTACCGCTGTGTATTCATATCCTGTTGGCACACCTTCAGCCGCAGTAAGTTTAAGTGTGCAGAAAACCGATGCTGTTTGCAGTAGCGGTGGTTCACTCACTATAACAGGCAATGGCGGCCGTACGCCTTACACGTACAGTATTAACGGTACGGTGTTCCAGTCGTCCAATGTATTCAGCAATCTGGCAGCCGGAACTTATAATGCCATCACGATAAAAGATAACAGTGGATGTACCGTAGTAGCTGCAGTTATTACCATTGTTAACAGCGACAGTTATGAAATTTACAGCAACGAAAAACAAAATGTAAGTAACCTCAATACTACTATTGCCTTTAACCAGGCAATAGCCGCAAGGATTTCTCCCACTGCTACTGATAAAGACTGGTATAATATTAAAACCGGTGCAGTGCCGGGAACTGTAACGGTGTCACTAACACATCCGTCTGTAGCCTATACATTCGGCCTGTATGATAATAAGGGTAAAATTGTTGGAGTAAGTTCGTCCACTGCCACTACTAAAACATACAACGCACTTTTACCGAACGCTGTTTATTCAATACAAATAAGCGGTACTGTTGCTTCAGCAAGCTGTTATACATTGTTGGTTACTTCTACCGCTGTGCCGGTAGCTGCAAGAGTAATGAGTCAAAATCTGCAGCCGGTAATCACTACTGATAAACTGGCGGCAATGGTATATCCCAATCCGCACCATGGTTCATTTGGAATAAGAATTGAAGCATCGCAAAGCGGAACAGCAACAGTGGAAATAATCAATATTACTGGTCAGCGTATTGAATTAAGAAAAGTAGCAATTATAAAAGGAAGTAATAATGTAGTTCGCTTTAGTAATATGCGCCAGTCTGCTTTAATTTATAAAGTAACAATGGGCGATGAAGTGAAAACAGGAAAGATAATAAGTGCAAATTAATAACCATTAACTATCCTCTATGCAAAAGGCGCAGTTTAATTACTGTGCCTTTTTTTTGAAAGTATCAGGTATTAGTGGATGCCTTCTTTATTCGCCAACTGCCCGCATGCAGCATCAATATCTTTACCACGGCTGCGGCGAAGCCTTGCATTTACCCGGTTCTTTTCCAAATGTTTCATAAACGCATCAACAGTTTCCTCATCGGGCTTGGTAAATCTTGCCCGGTCAATGGGATTGTATTCAATGATGTTTATTAAATCGGCCGGTACCTGGCGATAAATTTTTATTAGTTCATCGGCGTCTTTAATGGAGTCGTTAAAATCTTTAAAGAGGATGTATTCAAAAGTGATTTCGTTTTCTGTTTGTTTGTAAAAATAATTCAGTGCCTCAATCAGCGATTTAATATCGTTGGAATCATTAATAGGCATTATCTCATGCCGTTTGGCATCATTAGCAGCATGCAATGATAAAGCCAGTTTAAATCTTACTTTATCATCGCCTAATTGTTTTATTTGTTTGGCAACACCGGCAGTGGAAACGGTAATTCTTTTGGCACTCATCCCCAATCCTTCCGGCGAAGTAATTTTTTCAATGGCTTTTAAAACATTTTTATAATTAAGCAAAGGTTCACCCATCCCCATAAAAACGATGTTGGTTAATTTCTTTCCATACACTCTTTCGCATTGCTGGTTTACCAATACTACCTGGTCGTATATTTCATCAAACTCAAGGTTACGTTTACGGTCCATGTAACCTGTGGCGCAAAACTTACAACTTAAAGAACATCCAATTTGAGAAGAAACACAAACCGTTTTTCTTTCTTCGGTGGGAATTAACACCCCTTCCACCAAATGACCATCAAAAGTTTTAAATCTGGACTTTACAGTTCCATCCGCTGAGTATTGTGTGGCATCTACTTTTAAGGAAGGAAAAGAAAATTCGTCCGCCAGTTTGCCTCGCAGTTCTTTGCTCAGGTTGGTCATATCTTCAAGACTCAGCGCATGTTTTTGCCACAGCCATTCATACACTTGTTTGCTACGGAATTTTTTTTCTCCAATACTTTCAAAGTATTGTTCCAGTTCCCCAAGGGTCAACTCACGGATATTTTTCTTTTCTGTTTTTAACATGCCGCAAAGATAAGTTATTGCGCCAATGCGGCTTAATAGTTAACTTTGGTGCTTAAGTAATTTGTATGAAATTATTATTAGATGTACGGGACGATAAAGCCACTCATTTAATGGAGGTGCTGAAGGGGTTGCGTTTTGTCAAAACAAAACAAATAAGCCCCGCTAAAGCAAAACTTTTGCTTGAACTGAAAGAAGCTGTGGACGAAATAAATCTTATTAAAAAAGGGAAAAAGAAAGCAGGAAATGCTGAAGCTTTTGTGAATGGGTTATGAGGTTAAAACAATATCGGTTTTTGAGAAACAGGCTGCAAGACTGGCCCGAAAATATCCTTCATTTAAGAAAGAGTTACTTCAGTTAATTCAATCCTTAAAGCAAAACCCCGAACAGGGAATATCACTTGGTAAGCATTGTTATAAAATAAGAATGGCCATTGCTTCCAAAGGGAAAGGTAAGTCAGGTGGTACCAGGGTTATCACAAATATTGTAATCAGCAATAAAATCGTTTATTTACTTTCAGTTTTTGATAAATCAGAAAAAGATAACATCACCAACACAGAATTATACAGTCTTTTGAAATATATTATTGAATAAGATGAAAACAGTTTATATAATAGATGCTGTACGTACACCCATTGGCCGTTATGGCGGTGCATTAAGTACGGTACGTCCCGATGATATGCTGGCACATGTAATAAAAGCCCTGGTACAAAGAAATACCTCTATTGATGTAAATGCCATTGAAGATGTAATTGCCGGTGATGCCAACCAGAGTGGTGAAGACAACCGTAACGTGGCAAGGATGGCGGCATTACTTGCAGGGTTACCTGTTACCGTTGCGGGAAATACAGTAAACCGTTTATGTGCAAGCGGCTTACAAGCGATAATGGATGCGGCAAGGGCGATCATGTGTAACGAAGGTGAAATTTATATTGCCGGTGGTGTGGAGAGCATGACAAGGGCGCCGTTTGTTGTACCAAAAGCAACAGCAGCATTTCAACGCACCAATGAACTTTTTGATACTACTATTGGCTGGAGGTTAATCAATAACAAACTTTCAGAAAAATATCATCCTTATTCCATGGGTGAAACAGCTGAGAACGTAGCAAAGCAATGGAAGATAAGCAGGGAAGAGCAGGATATCTTTGCTTTATCATCACAACAAAAATATTTTGCCGCATTGCATGCCGGTAAATGGAAAGATGAAATTGTGCCGATAGAAATTACTCCGAATAAAGAGGAACAGGTTATTTTCTCCATAGATGAACATCCACGTCAAACATCATTAGAAAAATTAGCAGGGTTAAAACCTGCCTTCGCCAAAGAGGGTACTGTTACAGCCGGTAATTCTTCCGGCATCAATGATGGCGCAGCTGCTATTTTGCTTGCAAGCGAAGAAGCTGTTAAGAAATATAATTTAAAACCCATAGCTAAAATTATTTCGATGGCTGTTGCCGGTGTTGATCCTTCCATCATGGGCATTGGTCCGGTACCAGCTTCGCAAAAAGCATTAAAACGTGCCGGTCTTACAACGAATGATTTGGATTTGATTGAACTCAACGAAGCATTTGCATCCCAGTCACTCGCCTGCATAAGGGACTTGGGTTTGGATATAAGTAAAGTAAATGTAAACGGTGGTTCAATTGCCATTGGTCACCCCCTTGGTTGCAGCGGGGTTAGAATTTCCACTACATTTCTTCATGAAATGAAAAGACGAAAAGCTAAATATGGATTAGCTACAATGTGTGTAGGAGTTGGGCAGGGGGCTGCGGTGATTTATGAGGGGATGTAAAAATAATTTATAGTAATTTAATATACTTGCTTGCAGAAGTATTAAGCAGATGTGGTAGCTGCAAAAGTTTGGTAAAGTACAAAAGCACCGTCCCTTCCCTTCAGGGGAAGGGAAAGAGGGTTGGGGTTAAAAATGGTATGATAGCAACTCATCAAACGAAACAGTCACCTGCTCACCCTTAAAAAGATTCTTCACATTACAAGTACCATTCTCCAACTCTTTATTACCAATAATGACTGCATAAGGAATGTTTTTCTTCTCCGCATATTTAAACTGCTTGTCAAACTTCCCCTGTTCATGAAACAATTCGCACCGGATGTTTTTGTTGCGCAATTCTTGCATCAGTTCAAAAGCCTTTTTACTTTCCGCTTCTCCTAAATTAAAGAATAAAACCTGTGTGCCTGTATGCACATCGGCCGGAAATAATTTTAGTTCTTCCATCACATCATAAATCCTGTCAACGCCAAACGATATTCCTACTCCGGGAATATTTGGTACGCCAAACAAACCGGTTAAGTCATCGTAACGGCCACCACCACCGATGCTGCCCATTTGCACATTCAAAGCTTTTACTTCGTAAATGATGCCGGTGTAGTAGTTGAGGCCTCTTGCGAGGGTAAAATCGAGTTGACAGTTGACGGATGACGGATGACAGTTTTCAATTACATAGATTAATTCTTCAACTCCTTTTTTCCCTGCTTCATTATTGCCAAGCAATTCCTGTAAGCTTTTCAACTTTTCAACATTTGAACCACTGATAGAAAGGTATTTTTCAATCAGCACAATTTGCGCTGCATTTAATCCCCTTTGCGACAATTCCTCTTTTACTTTATCCAGTCCAATCTTGTCTAATTTATCAATGGCAATAGTAATATCAATCATTTTATCAGCACCACCACATACCTCTGCAAGTGCAGTTAATATTTTACGACTGTTTATTTTTATTTCAACTTCAATACCTAATTTTTTAAAAACAGTTGCATAGATGTTAGTCAACTCCACTTCATTGATTAAAGAAATGCTTCCCACCACATCTGCATCGCACTGATAAAACTCCCGGTATCTTCCTTTCTGCGGCCGGTCTGCCCTCCACACAGGTTGCATTTGGTATCGCTTAAATGGAAAAGTAAGTTTTCCGTGATTCATTGCTACATATCGGGCAAAGGGGATAGTTAAATCATATTTCAATGCCCTTTCAGTAAGATTGGTATCATTTTTCCCGGCTAAAATATTTTCAAAGGCATTTTTTGCTTTATCAATATTTTTAGGATCGTTCAAACCATTGTTGAATATTTTAAAAATCAGTTTATCACCTTCCTCGCCATACTTGCCCATCAGTGTTTCAAGGTTTTCCATGGCAGGCGTTTCCAATGGCTCATAGCCATACAACTCAAATACATTTTTTATCGTTTGAAAAATGTATTGTCTTTTTCTAACTACTTCTGCCGAAAAATCTCTTGTGCCTTGCGGAATTCCTGGTTTCATTTTATGGTTACTTGTATCTGGTTTTATTAACTGTTACTGTTGATTTTCACAACTACATGCTTATTGATGATAACATCACAGGCACTGTCAATCATTTTAAATACTTCATGATAGCCCTCTTCAGTTCCATACCATGGATCGGGTATAGCCCTGTTTTGGCCCGGGTAAACTTCGTTCAGCAGCAGATCAACTTTATTTTCATTCCAGTATTTACCACCAATTCTTTTTACATCAGTATAATTGCTGCTGTCCATTACATATATAAAATCAAACTGTTCAAAATCTTCTTTCACAAATTGCCGGGCCTTTTGTTTACTGATGTCAATGCCATTGAGCTTTGCAACTTTCTGACTAAGTCTATGTGGTGGTTGTCCTGTATGATAAGCTCCGGTGCCAGCACTTTCCACACTCCATGTTAACCCGGCCTGCCATGCTTTATGCTGTAATATTCCTTCTGCCAGCGGACTCCTGCAAATATTGCCAAGGCAGACCATCAGAATCTTCATGGCAACAAAAGTAATGGATAGCGGCGAGTCATGAGCTATGAGGTATGAGAAAATAACTCGTGGCTCGCCACCGGTAACTCACTGCTTTATGGAATTGTGCGAAGCGCTGCATCTGTATAATAAATTACAGCTATGACAACCCAAAACATTTTAACCGCCGATGTACTCGACATTGTATTTGAAAACCGTAACAAAGCTTATGGAGCCTACACACTCCGTAAGTATTACGATAAACGATTGATGCAGTCGATTGGGATAATGTTGTTGATTGTTTCATCAGTTATTTTATTGTCGTTTCGGTTTGGTAAAAAACCAGTGACGCATGATAATAATACAAAAGCTGAAGTAGTTATTAAAACATTTAATATAACTCCTGACGAAGTAAGGCAACCAGAAACTCCAATGGAAAAACAAGTAAAGCAAATAAAGCGGATTGAAACCATTAAGGCGACTGCGAATATTGTTATAGTTCCTGATAATAAAGTATTGCCAAAAGATGTTGTCCCAACACAATCAGAAATGGAGCATAAGCTGATTAGTAATACAAATTCCAGTGGTGGTACATTTGACGGGCAGGCTACTAAACCAGGAAATGAAAATGATACTAAAAGTAGTGGAGATATAGCTGATGAAGAATCATTAGATCCTAAAAATGTAATTGATTTTGCAGATATTCCTCCATCCTATCCCGGAGGTATTGAAGCACTTCAGAATTTTCTTCTCCGCAACCTGCGTACACCAGATGAATTGGAAAGTGGTCAGGAGGCATCTGTAAAAGTAAAGTTTGTGGTTAACTACGATGGCGAAATGTATGGATACGATGTGGTACAAAGTGGTGGCGGCGCTTTTGATAATGAAGTAATACGGGTATTAAAGAAAATGCCCAAATGGAACCCCGGTAAATATAAAGGCCGGTCCGTATCGGTTTATTATGTAATACCAGTGAAATTTGAAGCAACTGAAGAATAAAAATAAACTGCCCGCCAGCGGGCAGTTTATTTTTGTGCAGCATTACGCAGGCTGTATAATAACAATAATAAATTTCATAACTTGCCCAACTCACTATCCATAAACTGTATGAATACTGACGAATCAAGAGAACGAAGGGTGCAACAACAGGGACGTATGCAGGCCATACTCGATTATACGGTAGGAATAATAGCAATATTAGCTGGCTTATTCATTTTTTTCTATAAAAAATTCCCGGTTGATTTTGAATTTAGGGAACCGGTTATTGCAAATGTTTTTGCAGCAATAAGTATAGTTTATGGGGCCTGGCGTATTTACAGGGGTGTTAATAAATCAAGAGCATAATTATATAAACCAGGATGGGCATTTTAACGAAATTTTTAGGAAAACGAATAGACTTGTATCTGTTACTTTCAGTCTTTTTACTAACCATTGGAGCATGTACTACAAAACGTACAAATGTTAGGAATATACCAACGGATACCGATAGCAAGGGAACCATAAAGATTAGTGTGGATGAAACATTTAAGCCTGTTATTGATGAACAGGTAAAGGTCTTTGAAAATACATACCCCCAGGCTCATATTATAGTTGAGTATAAGCCAGAAGCAGCTTGTTTCAGGGATTTGGATAGTGCAGGTACCAGGATGATCATTGTAACAAGGGAACCGAATTCTGCGGAAAATGTTTATTACCAGGATAAGTTGCAATTCAAGCTTTCGTATGGAATATTAGCCAGGGATGCAATTGCTATAGTCGTTAACAGGAACAGCCCTGATTCTGTTTTTTCCAGGGAAAATTTGAAAGCAATTCTTGATGGCAGTTCAGAAAAATCGTACAAGGTTGTGTTTGATGGATTGAAAGCCACCAGTACCGTTCGATTTGCGATTGATTCCATCCTGAAAGGAAAAAAGTTTGATACCAGCCGGGTAAAAGCTGTTGAGAATAGCAGGGATGTGCTGAATTATGTAGCAGCCAATACCGATGCAATAGGATTGGTAGGTGTAAGCTGGATAGGTAACCCGGAAGACCTGGAACAACAAAGAATGCTGGAAAAGGTGAACATTGCTTTAATCAAATGTGAGAACTGTTTAAAGGAAGAATCTGATTACTATTTAAAGCCTACACAGCGTTACATTTTATCAGGCCAGTATCCACTTACAAGGGGTTTGTATTATATTGCCAAAGAAAGCTATCCCGGGCTTGGCAGGGGGTTTGCAGAATTCATGTGGCAGGATAAAGGGCAGCTCATTTTTAAAAGAGCTTATCTTGCCCCGGCACATTTGCCATTTATAATTCGAAAAACAAAAATTAATAAATAAATTTATCGCTCAATATATTTTAAACAACAGAGAAACATGAAAAGGAAAGCCAGCTTGTTTGCAGCTATTTTGTTAACCGGAAAATTATTGTTTGCTCAATCGGTGGACGATGGTAAGCGGTTCATATATTACGAACGTTATAAAAGTGCCAAAGACCTTTTACAATCCATAGTAAGCAGTAACCCGGCCAATTCAGACGCTGTTTATTATTTAGGCCAGGCATTGCTTGGACTGGATGATATTGCTGGTGCAAGGCAGGTATATCAAAATGGATTGTCTGCCAACCCCGGTTCAGCATTATTACATGCAGGACTTGGACATGTGTACTATTATGAAAATAAACCGAATGAGGCAAAAGGAGAATTTGAAGGGGCTCTTAATATGACAAAGAGTAAAGATCTTACAGTATTAAATGCCATTGCCCATGCTACAGCTGATACCAAAGTGGGTGATTTTAATTATGGTGTTGAAAAAGCGAGAATGGCCATTGATTTAGCCAGGAAAAAAGTTGATCCCGATTATTATGTTAATCTCGGCGATAATTACCGTGCCTTAATTAATGGTGGTGAAGCCAAACAGGCTTTTGATGCCGCTTTGGCCATAAATCCTAAATTGGCAGAAGCAAAATATAAAACAGGTAAGATATACGAAACACAAAACAATAAAGATATTTTCCTGCCATTATATGAAGAAGCAACTCAATTAGACCCCAACTATGGTCCTGCATGGAAAGCATTGTATGTTTACTGGTATTTTCGTGATGTAACAAAAGCAGAAATTTATTTTGATGCTTATGTTAAAGTGTCTGACCAGGATGAACGTCTTGAATATGACCGTATTGATTTAAAATATGCACAGGAAAAATATGATGACGCTATTTCCAGTGCGAATGCATTAGCAGCTAAATTAGGAAATGGTACAAAAGCAAGATTATACCGGTTGCTGGGATATGCTTTCATGAAGAAAAATGATTTTAATACGGCTAAGTCTGATTTTATAACTTTCCTTCAAAAGGCAAAACCAGATGAAGTGACTGCTCGTAACTATGCAGATATAGCTAAAACGATTGGCAGCATTGCAGGAAGCGAAAAAGAAGCATTCACTTATTATCAAAAAGCAATAGATACCGACACATTACCTAAAAATAAAAGTGACCTGGCTAAGCAAGCTTCAGATCTTGCCAGGAAATTAGGCGACCCTCTGTTATCTATTGAATGGATGACCAAATCGTATAACCTGGCCAAAAATCCCTCCAACGTTGATTTATATAACCTGGGCAGAGCTTGTCTGGATGCTGGTTTATTTACCAGTTGTGATAGTATTGGTAAAGTATATGCAGCAAAATATCCAACCCATACATACGGTTATTATTTAAGGGCCCTGGCAAACTGGAGAATAGATACAACAATGGAATTAGGTTCCGCAAACCCATATTTTGAAAAATTAATCGAAGTGGGTGCAGCTGATTCTGTAAATAATAAATCGCAGCTGAAATTAGCGTATCGTTACTTTGTAGGGTATTATGCCACCGTAAAAAGAGATTACCCAACAGCCATTACATATTGTGATAAGATATTAAATCTTTTCCCCGGTGATGCAGATGCCAGCTCATTAAAACAACAATTGCAGTCCCCGGCACCAAAAAACCCTCCTGCAAAACCTGCTACAAAAAATACCGGAAAAGGAACAGCTGCGGCCGGAATACCAGCGCCAGCTAAAACACCGGCTAAAGCAACCGCTAAAAAAACAGTAAAAAAAAAGGGTGAGTTAGTCGCATAAATTATATTCTTACTATATTCAAATCCTCCGTTATTGCGGGGGATTTTTGTTTTTATAATTTCTTGTTTTTCATTGCTGCTACCTTATTTTTGCGGTTCAGTAATAAGACCACTATGGATTTATTCTTATTGCAAGTAGCCAATCCTGCTGCCGAAGCCAGTACTTCTGCAAATTATTTCCCAATAGGTATTCAATTCCTGTTTGCCATTGTTTTTGTTGTAGTGATGATTGCTTTAACTCATTGGTTAGGGCCTAAACGCAAAACAGCTGATAAATTAGCCAACTTTGAAAGCGGTATTGGGCAGGTGGGTAATGCCCGTCAACCGATGGCCATTAAATATTTTCTGGTAGCTATATTATTTGTGTTATTTGATGTGGAAGTGATTTTTTTCTATCCCTATGCTGTTAATTTTAAAAGCCTTGGCTGGAGCGGTTTTGGTGCGGTATTAATGTTTGTAGCATTCTTCCTGGCTGGTTTTTACTATATCATTAAAAAGGGGGCGTTGGATTGGGAAGATTAGAATGCGCTAATATGCAAATTAGCCAATGTGCAAATGAAACATTTGAAGGAAAGAGTTGTTATGAGTTTATAATTTTCACATTGCGCAATTATCAAATTATCAAATTGATTTTATGTCACGTCCGGTTCAATATAATATTACGCCTATACCTGCTGATATAAAGAACAGCATTCAATTAGCAGATATGCCCCCCGGGCACAGTGGCGAAGGGTTTATGGCAACCAAACTGGAAAGTGTGGTGGGTTTGGCCCGTGCCAATTCTATTTGGCCTTTGCCATTTGCCACTTCCTGTTGTGGTATTGAATTTATGGCTACCATGGGTTCGCACTACGACCTGGCAAGATTTGGAAGCGAAAGAGTAGGGTTCTCCCCCCGCCAGTGCGATTTATTAATGGTGATGGGAACTATTGCCAAGAAGATGGGCCCTGTTTTGAAGCAGGTGTATTTGCAAATGGCCGAACCAAGATGGGTAATTGCTGTTGGAGCCTGTGCTTCTTCAGGAGGTATATTTGATACATATAGCGTATTGCAGGGTATTGACCAGGTAATACCGGTAGATGTATATGTACCGGGTTGCCCCCCAAGACCGGAAGCAATTATTGACGGTGTAATAAAAATTCAGGAACTAATTCATAACGAACCATTGCGCAGGAGGAACAGTGAACATTATAAGGCCTTATTAGAAAGTTACGGAATACAGTAATCCCCCTAACCCCCTGAAGGGGGAACAAGGAGAAGAATAAATAATATTTATTAATAAAATAATTAACCCCCTTTAGGGGTTGGGGTAAATGTTGACAAACGAACATATAAAGAACAGGTTGATTGAAAAGTTTGGTGATAGCCTCACTAATTTTTCTGAACCCTACGGCATGCTAACTTTTGAAGCACCAAAAGAATTAAATCTTAAAGTGCTTAAATTTTTATATGAAGACGCTGATTTAAAATTTCAATTCTTAACAGATCTGCAGGCAGTGCATTATCCGAATGATAAAGGTAGAGAATTAGCAGTAGTTTATCACCTGCATAACTTAACAGATAATGTTCGTATTCGTTTTAAAGTATTTACATCCATTGAGCAACCGGATGTGTTTACTGCAACAAAACTCTATACGTCTGCTAACTGGATGGAAAGAGAAACCTATGATTTTTTTGGGGTAAATTTTGTGGGTCATCCCGATTTGCGACGGATATTAAATGTAGATGAGATGGATTACTTCCCTATGCGCAAAGAGTTTCCGCTGGAGGATCAAACAAGAGTGGATAAAGATGATGAAATGTTTGGAAGAGGAGGGGGTAATTAAAAAATGTGATAATGTGATAATGTGATAATGTGATAATGAAATTGAAGAGCAAAGATAAGAACGATGAAGTGTGCGACGCAAGGAACGGTGCACAAAGAAAAAAATGTTGGGAACAAAAATAAATTATAAACAAAATTCTTTAAGTCCCTTTAGGGATTTAGGGCTAAAAAATTCCCCTTTAGGGGTTAGGGGCACATGTCAGACGTACTGCATCAACATATAAAATTACCGGAAGGCTCTATTGAAAAGCAAACCACCACGCTTAACCTGGGGCCTACGCATCCTGCCACGCATGGTGTGTTTCAAAATATTTTGGAATTAGATGGTGAGCGAATTGTTTCGGCCGAACCAACTGTTGGTTACATTCACCGTGCATTTGAAAAATTAGCAGAACGCCGTCCCCTATATCAAATCACACCGCTTACTGATAGATTGAATTATTGTTCATCACCTATCAATAACATGGGCTGGCATTTAACCTGCGAAAAATTATTGGGCGTTAAAACTCCGAAGCGGGTTGATTATTTACGCATCATCATTATGGAACTGGCCCGCATCAGCGACCATTTAATTTGTAATTCTATTGTGGGTGTGGATACGGGTGCTTATACCGGCTTCCTGTATGTAATGCAATACCGTGAATTAATTTACGAGATATATGAAGAAGTATGTGGTTCCCGCCTTACAACTAATATTGGGCGTATTGGTGGTTTTGAAAGGAATTTCACAAATACAGCGTTTGAGAAACTCGAAAAATTCTTAAAGGAATACCCCAAAGTATTACAGGAGTTTGAAAACCTCTTTACCCGCAACCGCATTTTTATGGAGCGTACCATTGGTTGCGGACCTATCAGCGCAGAAAGAGCATTGAATTATGGATTTACGGGTCCTAATCTTCGTGCAGCCGGTGTGGATTATGATGTTCGTGTGCATAGTCCGTATTCTTCTTATGAAGATTTTCAATTTGAAATTCCTGTGGGTACTACGGGTGATTGTTACGACAGGTATTTAGTACGTAACCAGGAGATGTGGCAATCATTAAGCATCATCGAACAGGCTTATAAAAAAGTACAGGAGTTTAAGGGTGCTGAAGCGGAAGTATTTCATGCAGATGCTCCTGAATATTATTTACCCGAGAAGCAAGATGTGTACACCAAAATGGAAGCGCTGATATGGCATTTTAAAATCATCATGGGTGAAACAGAAATTCCAAAAGGTGAAGTTTATCAGAGTGTGGAAGGTGGTAATGGTGAGCTGGGATTTTATTTAATAAGCGATGGCGGACGCACACCCTATCGTTTGCATTTCCGCCGCCCTTGCTTCGTATATTACCAGGCATATCCCGAAATTATAAAAGGAGCGATGCTGAGTGATGCGATAGTGACGATGAGCAGTTTGAATTTGATTGCGGGGGAAATGGATGCGTAATTAATTTCAAGATTTGAAAATTTGAAAATGGCAAAACCTGTTGTAAATAGAAAGATAGAAAAAACGGTTCGCAAAGTGCATATATCTGATAAGAACAACTATGATGATGAGTACTGGGCAAATGAATCAATAGAAAACAGGTTGAAAGAATTACAAAGACTAAGGGTTTTAATTGGGGAATTGAATGAGGAGTTTAAAATAACAACATTTAAAAAAGTGGTAGCCAAAAAACCAATTTGGGAACAAGATGTTTGACCAGAACTTTATAGATTTTATTGTTCTTTTAAATAATTATAGAGTTAGGTACCTTGTTGTAGGCGGGTATGCTGTAGTGGTGCATGGGTTTCCGAGATATACTGGTGATATGGATATTTGGATTGAGAGGTCGGAAGTAAATGCCATCCAGATGCTGAAAGTGGTTGATGGGTTTGGGTTTGCTTCTTTGAATATGTCAAAGGAGGATTTTATGAAAAAGGACTATGTTACCCAGTTAGGTTTTCCGCCATTGCGTATTGATATTTTAAATGATTTAGCAAATGTTCCCTTTAAAGAAGCATGGGATAACAGGGAAGTAAAAACAATAGCAAATACGAATATTAACTTTATCGGATTAAAAGAATTGTTAAACGCCAAAAAAGCGGCAGGCAGGCAAAAAGATTTAGAGGATATTAAAAGGTTAAAAAAGAGAAACAAATTAAAATAAATGTCAGTTCAGTTTTCTGATAAAAAATTAGCCGAAGTAAAAGAAATCATTGCCCGTTATCCGGATGGCAAGCAAAAGAGTGCGTTGTTGCCGGTATTACATATGGCACAAGAGGAATTTGGCGGATGGTTGAGCAGCGAAACAATGGATTATGTAGCTTCTTTATTAAGCATTGTTAAAGACAGTAGAATGTTTAGGCGCCTGTGGTTATGCGCCGATGATGCAGTTGGGTAAATACTATAAAGAGCATCTCACTAAGGAAAAAGTAGATGCAATTATTGAGGAGTGCAGAAGGAATGCAGTGGCGAATAATTAAAAATTCAAAAACGTGAATGATGTTTTGAATTTCGACTTTTAACTTTTGACTTTACAGAATGGGAGTAAAATTATTATTAGAAAAAGCACATGTAGAAAACATCCGCCTGTACGATGTGTACAGGAGGGAAGGTGGCTACCGCAGTGTGGAGAAGGCATTAAAAACCATGAGTCCCGACCAGGTGACCGAGGAAGTAAAGAAGAGTGGTTTGCGTGGTCGTGGTGGCGCTGGTTTCCCTGCTGGTATGAAATGGAGTTTCCTTGCCAAGCCGGAAGGGGTTCCCCGTTATTTGGTGTGCAATGCCGATGAATCAGAACCCGGAACATTCAAAGACAGGTATTTGATGGAGTTCATCCCTCACCTGTTGATTGAAGGATTGATTGTTTCTTCTTTCGCACTTGGCAGCAGCAGAACTTACATTTACATTCGTGGCGAATATGCCTGGATTGTTGATATATTAGAACAAGCCATTGCTGAAGCAAAGAACGATGGCTGGCTCGGTAAAAATATTTTAGGAACTGGTTTTGATTGTGAAATTTATGTACAACGTGGTGGCGGTGCTTATATCTGTGGTGAAGAAACAGCTTTGCTGGAATCATTAGAAGGAAAAAGAGGTAATCCAAGAATTAAACCTCCGTTCCCTGCAGTGAAAGGTTTGTATGGTTGCCCAACGGTGGTAAACAACGTAGAGACTTTAGCGGCAGTTGTTCCTATCATCAACATGGGTGGTGAGGAATATGCTAAGATTGGTGTGGGCCGTTCAACCGGTACAAAATTGATTTCTGCCTGTGGTAATATCAATAAACCCGGTGTTTATGAAATTGATATGACCATCAGCGTAGAAGAATTTATTTATAGTGATGAATACTGTGGCGGTATTAAGAACGGAAAGCGTTTGAAAGCCTGTATCCCCGGCGGTTCATCTGTACCTATTCTTCCTGCTAACTTATTATTGAAAACAGCTAAGGGGGAAACCCGTTATATGAACTATGAAAGTTTAAGTGATGGCGGATTTGCAACGGGTAGTATGATGGGCAGCGGTGGATTTATTGTATTGGATGAAGACCAGTGTGTGGTAAAGAATACTTATACATTAGCAAGATTTTATCGTCACGAAAGTTGCGGGCAATGTTCGCCCTGCCGGGAAGGAACAGGATGGATGGAAAAAATATTGCTGAATATAGAAAATGGAAAAGGTAAGATGAGTGATATTGATTTGTTGTGGGATATTCAGCGTAAAATTGAAGGCAATACTATTTGTCCGCTGGGTGATGCAGCTGCATGGCCGGTAGCAGCGGCGATAAGGCATTTCCGTGATGAGTTTGAATGGCATGTGCTGAACCCGGATAAATGTTTAACGGGGAATTTTGGATTGCGTCATTATGCAGACCCGTTGCCCCCAACCCCTAAAGGGGAGTTAGTTGGGGCTAAATGATAAAATTATTTTTAAACAAAAATTTCCCCCTTTAGGGGATAGGGGCATGGCTGAAGAAAAGAAATTATTTAAAGTAACAATCGACAACATCACCATTGAAGTGGAGCCGGGTACATCTATATTAAACGCTGCCCGTAAAATTGGCGGCGAAATAGTTCCCCCGGCCATGTGCTATTACAGCAAATTGAAAGAGAGCGGTGGCAAATGCCGTACTTGTTTGGTGAGAGTAGCTGCAGGTTCAACTGCCGACCCAAGACCAATGCCTAAGTTAGTAGCATCATGCCGCACCAATGTAATGGACGGAATGGTGGTGGAAAATATTACCAGTCCCGCTGTGTTGGAAGCAAGAAAAGGTGTGGTGGAATTTTTATTAATCAATCATCCTTTAGATTGTCCTATTTGCGACCAGGCCGGTGAATGTCATTTACAGGATTTGAGTTACGAACATGGTGCTGAAGGAACGAGATATGAATTCAATAGAAGAACATTTAAGAAACATGACCTTGGTCCATACATTCAGTTACACATGACCCGCTGCATTCTTTGCTACCGTTGTGTGTTTACTGCCGACCAGGTTACTAATAAAAGAGTACATGGTGTGCTGGACAGAGGGGATCATTCAGAGATCGCTACTTATATTGAAAAGAATTTAGAGAATGATTTTATTGGAAATGTAATTGATGTTTGCCCTGTAGGCGCATTAACCGATAAAACATTCCGGTTTAAGAACCGTGTATGGTTTACCAAGCCGGTTGATGCACACCGTGATTGCAGTAAATGTTGTGGCGAAGTACAATTGTGGATGCGGGGTGATGAAGTATTTCGTGTAACAGCCCGTAAAGATGAATATGGTGAAATAAAAGACAGCAGCAAAGGCGGCACCGGTTGGATTTGTAACGAATGCCGTTTTGAAAAAAAGGATGCAAGCGACTGGGTGATTGAAGGATTATCCAATATCAACCGCCATTCCGTTATTTCGCAGGGAAAATACCCCGGTTTGGTAATGCCAAAAGAAACAGTGGCAGAAGTAATGAATGGCCATGCACCCAAACTGATGATGAACATCCATAGTGTGAGTGAAGTGAACAAACCGGAAATTGAGTTGAGTGCTTTGCCAAGACCTGCACATTCCGCTGATTTTAATAAAAAAGAAAAGTGACATTAACGAAGGAGC
The DNA here is from genome assembly GCA_016185185.1 of Sphingobacteriales bacterium. Lineage (GTDB taxonomy): Bacteria > Bacteroidota > Bacteroidia > Chitinophagales > Chitinophagaceae > AWTP1-9. The sequence continues at coordinate 73,977 of JACPOD010000013.1, forward strand.
AAATACAGCAAACGATTCAGGAGTTCTTTGCCAATAAACCGGTAAAGAAAGCCTGGTTGTTTGGCAGCTATGCCCGTGGTGATGCAGATGAAAAAAGTGACGTGGATATACTGGTTGACCTTGACAAGATAAAGGAAGGAGGGATGGATTATTTTATATGGCCGGAAGAACTGGGTTTGCGGTTGAAAAAAAAAGTGGATGTGGTAAGCCGGAAATGGATGAACAGTCATATAAAACCTTATATAGAAAAAGATATGATAGTAATTTATGAGAGGTAAGATTGGCGATAAAGAAAGATTAAATCATATTTCAGACTGTATCAACGAAATTGAAACAGCGGTAAAAGGAATAAACAAAGAACAATTTGTAAGTAATCATGTATTGAGGATAGCAGTGGTAAAATGGCTGGAGATAATTGGTGAAGCCGCTAATTATATTTCTGCCGGGTTAAAAGAAAAGCACCCCGGTATTGAGTGGAAGAAAATAACAGGGTTAAGAAATATTGTAGTGCATGAATATTTTGGTATTAACTACGATATCATCTGGTTGATTGTGAAAACGGAATTAGACAACTTAAAAAACACCATCACTGATTTATTAAAAGAGTTTGAATAATGTTATTGACTATTGACTGGTTATTGATTATTGAAAAATTAGTACTGATAGTGGTAGTGGTACTGGTGGCATTGGGTATTGCCATGTACAGTACCTGGGCAGAGCGTAAAGTTGCTGCTGTTATGCAGGACAGAAAGGGCCCAACCCGTGCAGGCCCCTTCGGTTTATTACAACCAGTGGCTGATGGAATCAAATTATTTTTTAAAGAAGAGATCATTCCAAATACATCCAACAAATTCTTATTTGTATTGGGACCCATGCTGGCTATGATGACAGCGATGTTAACCAGTGCAGTAATTCCCTGGGGAAATAAAATTGAATTGTTTGGCAGAACGATTGACTTACAAATTGCCGATGTAAACATTGGTATCCTGTTCATCTTTGGTGTGGTAAGCCTCGGTGTATATGGAATAATGATTGGTGGATGGGCCTCCAATAATAAGTTTTCATTAATGGCTGCTATTCGTGGAGCATCACAGATGATCTCTTATGAACTGGCAATGGGTATTGCTATCATTGCCTTAATGTTTATAACAGGAACATTAAGTCTGAAAGGAATTGTGGAACAGCAGATGAACCATACCTGGAATATTATTTACCAGCCCATTGGTTTCTTAGTTTTCTTTGTGTGTGCATTGGCAGAATGTAACCGTACACCATTTGATTTACCCGAAGCAGAGAACGAACTAAACTTTGGGTATCACCAGGAATATTCTTCCATGAAGCTGGGCTTTTACTTATTTGCTGAATACATTAATATGTTCATCAGTGGAGTGGTAATGGCTACCTTGTTCTTTGGGGGTTATGATCTGCCTTTTTTGAATGAAGCAACATTATCACCAAACATTGCTGCATTAATTGGTGTGCTGGCCTTGTTTGGTAAAGCAATATTCTTTGTGCTGGTATTTATGTGGATCCGCTGGACCATTCCACGTTTCCGCTACGACCAGTTGATGAATTTAGGATGGAAAGGATTATTACCGCTGGCACTGGTAAATATGCTGGTAACAGCAGCAGTGGTATTGTGGTTGAATAAATAGTTTGTCAGGCTGAGCTTGTCGAAGCCTTGATGAATAAAGTATAAATGTTTAAGAGCACTTCGACGAGCTCCTGTGTGACAACATAGTTGAATTGATGAATAAAGAACAGAACGTTGAAGTGAGTGACACAACAGCAGATGAACAGTGTTGATGTCGCAGGTAACATAAAAAATATTGAGGACGAGTTATGCAAGCATTAACAACAAGAGCAAAACAAGTTGACCGCAAGCCAATGACACTGGCGGAAAAAATATATTTGCCTGCAATTTTTAAAGGAATGGCTATTACATTTAGTCACATCTTTAAAAAGAAGGCAACGATCAGCTATCCGGAACAAAAACGTCCGTTTAGTCCGGTGTTTCGTGGTTTACATGTTTTAAATCGTGATGCAGAAGGAAGAGAAAATTGTACAGCATGTGGTTTGTGTGCAGTAGCTTGTCCCGCAGAAGCTATTACAATGGAAGCAGCAGAAAGGCAACCGGGCGAGGAGCATTTATATCGTGAAGAAAAATATGCCGCCAAATATGAAATCAATATGCTGCGTTGTATTTTTTGTGGATTATGTGAAGAAGCATGCCCGAAAGATGCGATTTACCTGAGTGAAACATTTGCGCCGAGTAATTACAACCGGGCAAGTTTTATTTATGGTAAAGAAGAATTAGTGATACCACATCCGAAAGAAAATCCGGACGCTTATAAAAAAGCATTGGGTAACCGGGCAAAAAAGAATTAAGTAAACTGATTATAAAAGACTAACTGCTTACATGAACGTTACAGAAATATTGTTTTGGATCTTAAGCGCTTTAGCAATTGGCAGTGCCTTAATGGTATTGCTGAGCAAGAACCCGGTGCACAGTGTGCTTTGGCTTATCATGGTTTTCTTTGCTATTTCCGGCCATTATATTTTACTCAATGCACAATTTCTTTTTATTGTAAACCTGATCGTTTATGCAGGAGCTATCATGGTATTGTTCCTGTTCGTGATCATGTTAATGAATTTGAATACTGATACAGAACCACAAAAAAATAAATGGTTGCGGTTGGCCGGTGTGGTAGCAGGTGGATGTTTGATGCTCGTATTTGTAGCAGCATTCCGGGAAGCAGAAATACAGCGTCAACAGGCAAATGCAGCGGTAAGACTGGTGCAAATGGGAGAAGGAAATATTGGATTGATTGAAAACCTGGGTAAGGCATTATTTCATGAATATGTGTTACCATTTGAAATAAGCAGTGTATTGTTTTTAAGTGCGATGGTAGGTGCGGTGGTGATTGGTAAAAAAGGAGATTAAACCCCCTAACCCCCTAAAGGGGGAACTTAGGTGAGGTTATTTTATTATAATAAAAATAAATAAGCCCCTTTAGGGGTTTGGGGTATGCCGATTAATTATTACATATTTCTTGCGTTAGCGCTGTTTTGTATTGGCGTGGCTGGAGTATTAACCCGCCGCAATGCCATCATTATTTTTATGTGCATTGAGTTAATGCTGAATGCAGTGAACCTATTGCTGGTGGCATTTTCTAAAATGCATCATTTAGATGTGATGCAAACCAACCCTGCCACAACAGTAGGCACCGATGCGCAACTGTTTGTTTTCTTCATTATGGTGGTGGCGGCTGCAGAAGTGAGTGTGGGATTAGCCATTATAGTAATGATGTACCGCAATACGCATTCTATCGATATTAATTTCTTAAACCGGTTAAAACATTAAAAGCCAAAAGGCTCCTGATACATGAGTAACATTTTAGAATATATCTGGCTGGTTCCTTTGTTTCCGTTAATTGGTTTTTTAATTAATGGATTGGGCAGAAATTATTTGAGTAAAACTTTTGTGAGTATTATTGGTTGTGGTGTATTACTGGCCTCTTTTGCAGCAAGCGTTTACTTCTTTATGAGTGTGAAAAGCGGTAATAGTGAAGTAGTACATTTATTTGACTTTATAAGTACAAACAGTATAAATATCCCTTTCGAATTCCAGGCAGATGCACTTTCTTCCTTATTTCTTTTAATTATTACGGGTGTTGGTTTTTTAATACACCTGTATTCTACCGCTTATATGCATGAAGAAAGCAGTACACATTTTGCCAGGTATTTTGCGTATCTCAACCTGTTTGTATTTTCTATGTTGCTGCTGGTATTAGGTGGCAACTATGTCATCATGTTCATTGGATGGGAAGGAGTGGGACTATGTTCTTATTTGCTGATTGGTTACTGGTTTAAGAACACGGATTATAATAATGCTGCCAAGAAAGCTTTTATCATGAACCGTATTGGTGATCTTGGTTTTTTACTGGCAGTGTTCTGGATGATCCAGCAATTTAATTCCGTAAGTTTTGGTGAAGTATTTGCCAAATCACCACAGGCTTCTGTTGCTGTATTAACTGGTATTACGTTATTACTTTTTGTGGGTGCTACTGGTAAGAGTGCACAAATTCCATTATACACATGGTTGCCCGATGCGATGGCTGGTCCAACACCTGTTTCTGCACTCATCCATGCTGCTACCATGGTTACGGCAGGCATTTATATGATTGCACGCAGCAATGTGATGTATACCCTTGCTCCAACCACTCAAACAGTAGTTGCTGTGGTTGGTTTGGCTACAGCCATCTTTGCTGCAACTATAGCAATTAAGCAAAACGATATTAAAAAAGTACTGGCTTATTCAACAGTAAGCCAGCTGGGCTATATGTTTCTTGGTTTAGGAGTGGGTGCTTATACCGGTGCCGTATTTCATGTAATGACACATGCTTTCTTCAAAGCTTTGTTATTCCTTGGGGCAGGTTCTGTTATTCATGCCATGCATCACGAACAGGATATCCGTAACATGGGCGGGTTGAGAAAAAAATTACCCATCACTCATCTTACGTTTTTATTAGGATGCATTGCCATTGCTGGTATTCCTCCGTTCAGTGGCTTCTTTTCAAAAGATGAAATATTAGCAGCAGCTTATGAAGCTAATCCTGTTTACTGGATTATTGGTGTAGCAGGAGCAATGATGACAGCATTCTATATGTTTCGTTTATATGCTACTACGTTCCTTGGTTCATTCAGAGGTACACAGGAGAAGGAACATCACTTGCATGAAAGTCCTGCCGCCATGACCATTCCTTTAATTGTATTAGCAATACTGGCGGTAGTTGGTGGATTTGTTGGTATTCCAAAAGTATTTGCAGAAAATGCGCATTCATTAGAACATTTCTTATCACCCATATTTGCACAGTCAGAAGAGTTAGTAAAGAAAGAACATGCATTGGATCATACAAAAGAGATAGGATTAATGGCAGCGTCTGTGATTCTGGCATTAATTGCTATTTCTTACGCATTAAACCGTTTCAGCAAAAAACCAGAATTGAAAGAAGCAGAAGGATTTGGAAAAATATTGGCCAACAAGTTGTATGTGGATGAAATGTATGATGCCATCATCGGTAAACCGTTAAAAGCCATTTCTGCATTCTTTAATAACGTTATTGAAAAAGCAGGTATTGATGGATTTGTAAATGGTATTGGAGATGGGGTTCAATATGCCAGTCGGCAATTGCGCTTGTTGCAAAGTGGCCAGGTGGGCAGTTATATTTTACTGATGGTGATTGGTATTATTATTTTGTTTATTATTCAATTATTTGTCCAATAAATTTTGAAAGGTATTTATGTTAGCATTGCTATTAATATTGATTCCGTTGGTTACAGGTGTAGCGGCTTTTTTCATAAAAAATGAAAAAGTAGTAAAAAGCTGGGCTTTGCTATCGGCTGTGGTTGCCCTGGGAATTTCTCTTGCTACTTTGTATTATACTGATACCACGCATCTTACTTTTACAAAAGAATGGTTGCCAGATCTGGGTTCTTCTTTTTCTGTAGGGTTAGATGGCATGGGAAAGATGCTTACGTTATTAACAGCGATTGCTTTCCCTATCATTTTTATTTCCACTAAGCATTCAACATATAAAGATGCTAACCAGTTTTATGGATTAATGTTATTATCACAGGCAGGTTTAATGGGTGTATTTCTATCAACTGATCTTTTATTATTTTATTTTTTCTGGGAGCTGGCATTAGTGCCTGCTTATTTTCTATGCAGTAAATGGGGTGGTGAAAAAAGGATTAGCGTTACGTTTAAATTCTTTATTTATACTTTTCTCGGATCCCTCATCATGCTCATCGGCATTTTATATCTCTACATTTTAAACCCGGAAAAATCTTTTGCTCTCCAGTCTATTTATAAAATGACGCTTAACAACAGGGCCCAGGATATTTTATTCTGGATGTTTTTCCTCGCCTTTGCTATTAAAATGCCCATCTTTCCTTTTCATACCTGGCAACCAGATACCTATGAGCAATCACCTACGGCTACTACCATGGTATTGAGTGGTATTATGGTTAAAATGGGATTGTTTGCAGTAGTACGTTGGCTGTTGCCTGTATTTCCGCATGCAGCAAGAGGGTTTGATAATATTATCATCGGGTTATCTGTAACAGGGATGATCTATGCTTCCTGCATTGCGATAGTACAGGATGATCTGAAACGGTTGGTTGCCTATTCTTCCATTGCACATATTGGATTGATGAGTGCTGCATTATTTGCTGGTAAAGCAAATGGCGTACAGGGTGTGATGGTGCAAATGTTTAATCATGGCATTAATATAATTGGATTGTGGATTGTGATAGAACTAACCGAACGGCAATTTGGTACACGTAAAATGAGTGAACTGGGAGGTCTTGCACAAAAAGCTCCGGCACTGGCTATTTTATTAGTCATCGTTGCTTTGGCTAACGTAGCATTGCCATTAACAAACGGGTTTGTGGGTGAATTCTTAATGTTTACCGGTTTATACCAGTTTAATGTTTGGTACACAGTTGTAGCGGGGTTAAGTATTATCCTGGCAGCTATTTATACGTTAAATATGATCCAAAAAGTATTTTACGGAAATACAAATGCATTAACAGAACAGGCCGTTGATATAAGGTTAAATGAAAAACTGGTATTGAGTGTGCTGGTTATTTTGATTTTTGCCATGGGAGTATATCCCAAACCAATCATTGAACTTACACAGGCATCGGTAAACAGTTTGGTAAGTGTATTTAAATAAGAAAAGAGCAAAGTATTAATATGAACGTAATTGTTTTATCTGCAGTTTGGGGAGTGGTTATGATGTTCAGCGGTTTATTTATCGCTGACAAAAGCAAAGCAAAAGTTGTTGCGGCAATCGGTCTTATTGTTTTGCTGGTTGGCAATTATTTTGATTTACATCATCAATCGTTTACACTATCCGATTTTAACGGGTTGCTTCATGTTGACAGCTTTGGGTTGATATTTACAAGTATCGCTTTGGTTTCTACTTTATTGTATTTACTGCTTACAGGAAGTGAAATGGAAAAAGTGGGCAATCATATTTTTGAATACTGGGCATTGATATTTTTTGTTTTGTGCGGGGTAGCACTGGTAGCTGTTTACAATAATTTTCTCATGTTATTTTTAGGCATAGAAATCATTTCTATCCCACTTTACATTTTAACCGGCGCAGATAAACGCAATCTTAAAAGTAATGAAGGCTCGCTGAAATACTTTTTAATGGGGTCCTTCTCAACGGGTATTATGCTGATGGGTATTGCATTTATTTATGGAGCAAGAGGAACTTTTGCTTTGGAAATGCCACCCATTACCACTACACATTTACCCGTGATGATCGCTATCGGTTTAACATTTTTAGCGATAGCATTATCCTTTAAAGTTTCAGCTGCCCCTTTTCATTTTTGGACACCTGATGTTTATGATGGTGCCCCAACTGTTTTCACTTCCTTCATGGCCACTGTGGTAAAAGCAGCAGGCTTTATTGCATTTGTAAGATTATTTGAAGTGTCGTTTGGGGGAATGACCGATTACTGGCAGTTTACTATTGCCCTCATAATTGTAACAACATTAGTGGTTGGAAATATTACCGCCGTGTTTCAGCAAAGCATCAAGCGTATGCTGGCGTATTCCAGTATTGCACAGGCAGGGTTTATGTTGTTTGCAGTATATGCTGTAAATGCATTGGCCAAGGAGGGTATTTTACTTTATGCTGCTGCTTATTGCCTGGCTACTATTGGCATTTTTGCGGTGCTGGTAAAAATGAAAGATTACACGTTTGAAGGATTTAATGGGCTGGCAAAACAACAACCGCTGGTGGCCTTTCTCACAACCATATTTCTTTTATCCTTAGCCGGTATTCCGCTTACCGCAGGGTTTCTGGCTAAATATTATATGGTGGCATCTGCCATGAAATCGGGAACCTATATCTGGTTGCTGCTGATAGCCATGCTAAGCGCTGCCGTGAGTGTGTATTATTATTTCAGGGTAATACAGGCCATGTATTTTAAACAGGGAGATGCGGCTGCTTCAGATATTACACCAACATTCAAAGTGGTACTTGCCATTACAGCCGGATTAATAATTCTTTTGGGGATCTTCCCCAACAGCTTGCTGTTAGATTGGTTTCATCTTTTTTAACCGTTCAGCTAATTTATTTTCTTAAGCAATTAGCTTCCTGTATTTTTAGGGGTAGAAAAACGTTTATGAAATTCAGGGATATCTTGGCTATTGCTTTTCGCACCATTCGTGGCAACCGTTTACGAACAGGCATCACTGTTTCCATTATTGCCTTTGGTATAATGGCATTAATTGGAATCATTACTGCTATTGAATCCATGAACCAGAGTTTGTATGAGAACTTTTCCATTATGGGTTCTAATACTTTCAGCATCCGGTTTAAAGAAAGGGTATTTCGTTTTGGAGGTGGTGGAGGGGACTTAAAAAAACGTTCCAAAAATCAACAAAGAGAAAAATCATCCAATCTTGGTAAAGTTATAACATGGCAGGATGCAAGTGAGTTTAAAAAGAATTATGTTTTTCCGGCAGCTGTTGGCGTTTCCAAAATGGGTAGTAGGGGTACACAGATTTTTTATAAAGAAAAAAAGACCAATCCGAATATACGGCTGATGGGAGGGGATGAAAATTACCTTGTATGCAGCGGATACACCATTAATGTGGGACGAAACTTTACTACGCTTGATTTAGAAACGGGGAGAAACGTGGTGATACTTGGCAGCGATCTTGTAAAGAAATTATTTGACAATAATGTGCAAAGAGCCGTAGGCAATACTGTTAGAATTGATGGAGCCCCTTATCGTATTATTGCAGTTTTAAAAGAACGGGGCGCCAGTAGCTTACTCAGTTTGGATAATATCGCTATTACATCTGTTAATAATGTAAGGCGTAATTACAGCAATTCAGGTTCTTCTTTCAATATAGCCATTAATGTAAAACAGTTTGAGCAAATGGATGCAGCCATTAGCGAAGCAACCGGAATATTCCGGAATGTAAGAAGACTGGGTATTAAAGATGCAGAAAATTTTTATATCGATAAAAGCGACAGCCTGGTAGAAGTATTTAAAAGCCTGCTGTTTTTTGTTACGGTAGCGGCTGTTATAATTGGTATGATCACTTTGTTTGGTGCTTCGGTAGGTTTAATGAACATTATGCTTGTTTCCGTAAATGAACGAACAAGAGAGATTGGCCTGGTGAAAGCCATAGGTGCCACCAAACTCAGCATCCGCCTCCAATTTTTATTTGAAGCAATATGGATTTGTTTATTGGGTGCAGTTATTGGAGTATTGCTGGGGGTAATACTCGGTAACCTTGCTGGTATATTTGTATTTAAAACAGGTTTTATAATGCCCTGGATGTGGGTTATTATTGGAATTGTAACCTGTTCGATCGTTGGATTATTAGCCGGTTTATATCCTGCTTTTAAGGCCGGACGGCTTGACCCGATTGTAGCGCTGAGATATGAATAGTCAACTAATTATTATTGATAATAAAAAAATCCCTCTTCAGAACAAAGAGGGATTTTTATTTTAATCAATTCTTTTCACCTCAAAAATTATTTCGGATTTAAGGTGCGGTCAATCCGGTCGGCAACATCCTGCAGGTGATATCGGGTTAGTTTATCAGGTGCAGATGGTATGGCGGCCCGTACTTCTGCCAGCAATGTACGTAAGGTGCCTTTTGCTACAGAAATCAAATCTGTTTTCTTATTATCTACCGTTGGGCCAAATGAAATAACAATGCTAAATCCCCCGCCGGATGCCGGAGAAGCATTGGATGGGTTTACAATGTTTATTAATCTTTCAACAAAAGCTTTTTGTACAAAACGACGGTAGGCATCAGTTGGTTTTTTAGTACTCAGCTCACTCCAGATTGCTTTCTTCATATCGTCAACAAATTCATCAATGCGGTAGGCATTTGTATTGTCACGGTTATATTCTGATATCATTCGGCCCAGCCGGGTAGTACTTAACAAGCTCCCCATCACATTATCCTGTATGGCATTAATACGATCCATTTGCGGGGTACTGATTTTGTCCAGAATATTTTTATTGAGCAGCCAGTAAGGAGTTTCAAATAAATTTTTGCTGATAAAAGTCAATGCTTCTTTTTGTAAAATTTTTGGGACAACTGTATAAACATTGCCTGGTTGTTCCGTTGTTTTATAATCGGTATAAATGCCGCCTACATACATTACAGTGTGACTCATATACCTGCTAAATTGATCAACAACACTGTTATATACATCGGTAAGGGTTTCAAAATTTTCACCTTTTTCATTTACCCAGGCAGGTAATTGAGGCAGCATCCATTTTAAATTTTTAATACCATATTCATTTGCCTTCATATTGTTATCGCCAAGACATTCGGTTTGTGCCCTTGGGTCCACACCATCATAATGTATAAATCGTAACCTTGGGTTACTTGCTTTTTCTTTTACCCATTCGTTTAATATAGCTTTTTCTTCCTGCTCTGTTTTATCCAGCAATGGCCGGTAGCCCCATTCAATGGCCCAGTTATCATAATCACCAATGCGCATCATTAATCCGCTGCGGCTGATTTTATCTTCGGGCTGCGCCACATAGTTAAAACGGGCATAATCCATAATAGAAGGGGTATGACCATTTGCTTCCACCCATGCTTTATCCCGCAGTTTTTCTACCGGTACTGAAGCAGAGGCGCCCATATTATGAGGTAATCCTAATGTATGGCCTACTTCATGTGAAGAAACAAGACGAATAAGTTCACCCATCAATTCATCATCAAATTGTGCTTTTCTTGAAGCCGGATCGCTGGGAGATGCCTGGATTAAATACCAGTTTCGCAGCAACTGCATCACATTGTGGTACCAGTTAATATGGCTTTCAATAATTTCTCCGCTACGGGGATCATGCACATGCGGGCCAGAAGCATTAGCAACTGTAGAAGGTTTATACACGATGGCCGAATAACGGGCATCCTCCAAACTCCAGGTACTATCCTCTTCTTTTGTGGGGGCCTCTTTAGCCATAATAGCATTTTTAAAGCCAGCTTTTTCAAAAGCTTTTTGCCAGTCATTAACACCCTGTATTAAATAAGGAACCCATTTTTTAGGGGTAGTGGGGTCAATATAATAAACGATGGGTTTTACGGGTTCAACAAGTTCTCCTCTTTTGAATCTAGCGGTATCTTCCGGCTTAATATCTAATTTCCATCTTGTAATTACACTAATGTCTTTTACACCTTGCGGGTCGGTATCGAAATCAGTAAACTCAGTGGTAAAATAGGCAACCCGGTCATCGTAATACCTGGGACGCATTGGGTTTTTAGGCAATAAAATTATCGAGCTGTTTAATTCAAATGTGGCATTACCAGAGGGTGGTATCATAAAAGAACCCGGTAAGGATGGCCCCGAACTTTTGGAATATGTTTTTACTGTTTTTATTTCAGTATTCATTGGGTACGACTTTACATCAAGGATATATGATTTATCCGACTGCAAAGAGCCGATACGGAGAAAGGGCTTAAAGAATGATTCAAAAAACAGCACATCATTATCCCCATTCATATAATCTGTAAAATCGACAACAGAACCTGTGCTGTCTTTGGAAAATGCTTTTATATCGAATGCGGCAGAAATTGGTTGCACACTGGAACGCATTACCGATTTATACAAGGGCTTGGTTGAATCTTTTGCGTAAACGGAATAAGAAATGGTGCGAATAAAAAATTTGTTATTAGGACCCTTTTCAAACCGAATTACATTTTCTCCGATCTCATCCCCTGCATAGCCAATAAAACCACTTTGTAAACCAACCGGTGCCTTAGAAATACGGTTTACAATTAAGAAATCCCTGCCAAGAAGGGAGTCTCCTATTTCAAAGTACCATTTGTCTTCTACTTTATGCACGGTGAGTAAACCATACCTGCTTTGGGCCTTTTCAGTAATAACTTCTTTGTAAGGCTTAGGGCCGGGTTTAGTATTTGTTCCCCCGTTTCCGGTAGGGTTGGTCCCGTTACCGGTAACAGGAGCAGGGGTGGTTGGCTTCGTTTGTGCCGAAACCGATTGCGGTGTAAAACACATTAAAATATGCAGCAGAAATACTGCCGCGGGTGTCATCAGTTTTCTCATGAATGATTTTTTCTTTATTAAAAGTAGGGGGGAAATTACATTAAATATGTTAACTATGGCAACCGTTTAAAAAAGAAACAAACAGGTGTTGGTGACCCTTGAATAATAACAAATTAAAAAGATTTGTCATTGGGAAAAAAAAATATTTTGAGAACTTGTTGCTTTCATTTTATTTCCTAACTTGTGCCACTCACCTTAAGAATAATGGATGGATTGCTTGTTAAAAAAGAAAATTCCTTAAACTTGTATTCCGTTTATTGTTATTAATATTTAAAAACAACTTTGTATTCGCAAACATTAAAAAAAGAAAATCATGGCTGAAACTAAACCAACTGCAAAAAGTGGAACGTCTGTTCAACCAAAGAAATCAGGAAATGCAATTAGTCTCATTGCTCCTGTAGTATGTATTATTTCTGGTTATTTAATCTGGCGTTTTTATTTGGGTCATCCTTCTCACTTCGCCAAGCCTGATCCAGAAGGCGGATTCTGGCCTTCTCACCATGATCCATTTGGGCCTCTTTACCGTATGTATGAAGGAGGTATCCTTGTACCGGTACTGATTGGTTTATTCCTGATGGTAATCGTGTTTTCAATCGAAAGATTCATCACCATCGCAAAAGCTACAGGAAGTGGTTCTGTTTCAGATTTCGTTCGCAAAGTTCAGTATCACCTCGCTAACAGAAATGTTGATGCTGCTCTGGCTGAATGTGACAAACAAAAAGGTTCTGTGGGTAACGTAATGAAAGCTGGCCTTCGCCGTTACAAAGAAATGATTGAAGACAAAGATTTGTCTACAGAACAGAAAGTACTGGCTATCCAAAAAGAAGTAGAAGAAGCTACTTCGCTGGAATTACCAATGCTTGAGAAGAACCTGGTGTTTCTTTCTACAATTACTTCACTGGCAACCCTTGTAGCTTTGTTAGGTACGGTAATGGGTATGATCAAATCGTTCTCTGCCCTGGGTGCTGAGGGTGGCTCTGGTGCTGCTGCTTCACTGGCGGTAGGTATCTCAGAAGCTCTTTATAATACAGCTACCGGTATCGCTACTTCAGCTTTTGCCCTTGTAATGTATAATATCTTTACTACTAAGATAGATGCTATCACTTATGGTATTGATGAATCAGGCTTTACTTTAACGCAAAGTTTTGCATCGCTTTATAAATAAGACCCGGTTTATGGAAATAAGCTGATTATGTATCTTATTATTAATTTTTAAAAATTAAACGATGCCTAAAGTCAAGATTCCCCGCAAGAGTACACACGTTGATATGACAGCGTTTTGCGATGTGGCATTTCTTCTTTTGTCATTTTTCATGCTGGCTACACAATTTAAGCCGGATGAAGCAGCCAAAGTAGAAACTCCCAAATCAGTATCATCAGATACCATCCCTACAAAGGATGCTTTTTTGATAACATTTGATAAAGGGGGACGTGTTTTCATAACATATGATGATGCGGAAAAGAAAAAAGCTTTACTGGATAAAGTCAATGCAGATAAAGGTGTTGGTTTAACTGATCCTGAAATTGTCAAATTGAATAAGGCAATGGAAGCAGGTATTGGGGTTCCATTCACCATGTTAAAAAGCCTTGCAGGTAAAGACATGTCTGAAATTGCTAAAGTTAACCAGCCAGGTATTCCTGTTACAGATTCCACTAATAATGAATTGAAGTTCTGGATAGCTGAGTTATTGGCGGTTAATGGCGGATCAAAGCCCAAAAATGTTATGCTGAAAGGCGATAACGGCACTAATTATCCCACTTTTATTAATGTACTGGATGCATTTACCAAAAATGGTATTTATAACTTCAAGTTAATTACCATGCCTGAAAATGTACCCTCCGGGACATATTTATATGAGGATAGGTTAAATGGCAAAAAAGACGCAAAGAAATAAATCATCTACTAAAAACATTTTATTATGGCTGATATAGAAAGCGGAGGAGGTGGAGGTCATAAAAAAGGACCCGGCGTTAAGAAAAGTAAAAAACTTTCTACCAGGGTTGACCTTACCCCAATGGTTGACTTGGGGTTCCTGCTGATCACCTTCTTTATTTTTACAACTACCATGAGTTCACCCACAGCGATGAAACTCAATATGCCAGATGATACAGCCAAGGATGAAGAGAAAAATAAAGCTAAAGAATCCGGGGCACTTACCATTTTGCTTGGTAAAAGCGATCATATTTTTTACTATGAAGGAAAACTTGCTGAAGATGGGTCAAATTTCAAATCAGCAATTTTTGGAAAGTCTGACGGAGACAAAAAAGGTATCCGGGATGTGATTATTGAAAAAAAGCAAAAATTGGGAACTGCTGCAGATAATGACATGGTTGTGGTTATTAAACCAAATGATGAATCAACTTTTAAGAATACAGTTGATATGCTTGATGAAATGACCATTAACGGTGTAAAAAAATATGCATTGGTGAAAATTTCTGATGTTGAAAACCAGGTGATTAAACTCACGGAAGGCGGATCTAAGTAATCTTTTATGGAAATCCGATCAAAAAAGCATCTAAATAAAAAATTAACCAGATGGAAGTAAATAAAATATTAAGCTCAGATTTACTTGACATACTCTTTGATGAACGCAACAAAGAGTATGGGGCTTACGAACTGCGCAGGCAATACAACAGGCGACTTGGTATTGCACTGTTAGCTACCGCCATTGCGGGTCTTGTGATTGTTGTTGGATCGGTATTGGCAAAAAATATCGGTACCGGTAAAAAGAAGAATGCGGTAGTTGTTGAGGATGTAAGTCTTCAAAAAATACAGCAGGAAGAGCAGCAAAAAGTGGAACCACCACCACCACCACCACCGAAGCAGGAACCTCCCAAAATTGAAATCACAAAGTTTACTCCTCCTAAAATTGTAGAAGACCAGGAGGTAAAAAAAGAAGATGAAATTAAGGATCAGGAAAAACTGGAAGAAACAAATATTGGTAAGATAGATCAGGAAGGTATTAAATCGGATGTGGTAAACCCACCAAAAGTGGAAGAGGCCACTCAGGTAGTACAAGCTCCTGTGGAGGATGATAATACCATCTTTACAAAAGTAGAAATAGAAGCAGGTTTTCCCGGTGGCCAGGGTGCATGGTCAAAATATCTGACCAACAACCTTAATAGCCAGGCTCCTGCTGATAATGGAGCACCAGAAGGAAGTTATCGTGTACTGGTTCAATTTGTGGTTGATAAGGAAGGTATGGTGAGTGATGTAAAAGCGCTTACCAGCTATGGTTACGGTATGGAAGATGAGGCAATAAGAGCTATTAAGAAAGGACCTAGATGGATTCCCGCTGAACAGAACGGACGTAAAGTAAAAGCTTACCGTACACAGCCAATCGTATTCCAGGTTACAGGTGAATAATATTGTTTTCAATCTAATGATAAATCCTTCACACAAGTGAAGGATTTTTTTTGCCCGTACTGTTTAATGACTAACAGTTGTAATTAAAGTAAATATTTTTTTACATATAATTAAACATCTTGTTTATATCTTTGCGTTTTATTACTAACACATAACTGAAATTGAAAACGAATTCAGCAAATATCAACAACGTTAATGCACACAGTTTGTGTGGTTATGTATTGATTAGTGTTTCTTCTCCTCAACCGCGACGTGGATTCTGACAGGACGAGCCGCTTACCATGGCCCCTGTCAGTGAATATTTCCCCAACAAATTATAATCGGACTGGTAATCCAATTTTCTTCCAATTTTTATTTTAAAAAGTGGACAATCAAAATATAATTATTCGTGTAGCCAATAGTGGCGATACTCATTTTGCCATTGCGATTACTGATGAAATGGCTTCTTCCGCACAGGCAAGAGGAACTGGTATAGCCAAACGTACACCTGAATATGTAGCTGAGAAAATGAATGAAGGTAAAGCGGTTATTGCTTATACCAAAGATGGTGATTGGGTTGGCTTCTGTTATATAGAAACCTGGAGTCACGGAGAGTATGTTGCCAATAGTGGATTAATAGTAACGCCTGCTTATCGAAAAGGAGGAGTGGCAAAAGCCATTAAGAAAAGGATATTTGAGCTTTCCAGAGAGAAATATCCTGAAGCTAAATTGTTTGGTTTAACAACCGGTTTGGCGGTAATGAAGATCAATAGTGAACTGGGATATGAGCCTGTTACTTATTCGGAGTTAACACAAGATGAAGCTTTCTGGGCAGGCTGTAAGAGTTGTGTGAATTATGAGATATTGATGAGTAAGGACAGGAAGAACTGTATGTGCACTGCCATGCTTTTTGACCCCAAAGACCATTACAAGCCAGAAGAAACAAAACAATATTTTGAGGAGAATAAAAGTGGATTTGAACGATTACTCAAATTCAAACAGTGGAAATTGCTGAAACCATTTTTGAAGCCCCCAACCCTAAAGGGGAGAATGAAAGAGGTGACAGTGTAACGAAAAAATTGTTTAGTCATTTTTTTAATTTTTAATCAAATGAATGCAGATACTAATAAAACTTCCAACATCACCCCTTTAGGGGCCGGGGGCAAAATAGTCTTGGGATTTAGTGGTGGATTAGATACGACCTACTGTGTTAAATATCTCAGTGAAGAAAAAGGATATGAGGTACATAGTGTGATTGTAAATACCGGCGGTTTTAGCGGGGATGAATTAAAAAAGATAGAAGCACATGCTTACAAACTGGGTGTAAAAACACATACTACTGTAAATGCGGTAAAAGGATATTATGACCGCATTATTAAATACCTCATTTACGGAAACTGTTTAAAAAATAATACCTATCCACTCAGCGTATCTGCAGAACGATTAAGCCAGGCTTTGCATATTGCAGAACATGTAAAAGCATTGAATGCAGATGCTGTTGCTCATGGCAGTACGGGTGCTGGTAATGACCAGGTGAGGTTTGATATGATTTTTCATATCATGATTCCCGGAGTGGAAATTATTACTCCCATCCGTGATTTAAAGCTGAGCCGGGAAGAAGAGATTGCATATTTGAAAAGCAAAGGTGTGGAGATGAATGCTGAAAAAGCGATGTACTCCATCAATAAAGGATTGTGGGGAACCAGTGTGGGAGGAAAAGAAACGTTGTCTTCAAAAGGAATGTTACCGGAGGAAGCATGGCCTACGCAGGTAACTAAAACAGGCAGTGAAGAAGTGAAGCTGAGTTTTGTAAAAGGTGAATTAAAAGCAGTTAATGATAAAACATTTGATCATCCGGCAGATGCAATACAATATTTACAATCTATTGCAGGTGCTTACGGTGTAGGTAGAGATATCCACGTAGGAGATACTATCATTGGCATTAAAGGAAGAGTGGGATTTGAAGCTGCTGCACCGATGATTATTTTAAAATCACATCATGCCTTAGAAAAACATGTATTGACTAAATGGCAATTACAATGGAAAGATACCTTAGCACAATTCTATGGTAACTGGATGCATGAGGGACAGATATTAGACCCGGTGATGAGAGATATTGAAGCTTTCCTGGAAAACAGCCAGCAAAATGTAACAGGTGATGTGTTTGTCAATCTTCAGCCATATCGTTTCCAGGTGATTGGTATTGATAGCAAGTATGATTTAATGAGCAGCAAGTTTGGTAAATATGGTGAAATGAACACCGGCTTTACCGGAGAAGATGTAAGAGGCTTTAGTAAAATATTTGGCAACCAAACAAGGATTTGGGAAGCGGTAAATAAAACGGCCTCCCCAAACCCCTCCAAAGGAGGGCTTAAAGAAACCCGATAATTATGAGTCATTCAATAAATACGGAATCTAAAAAAACCTCTCCCTTTGGGAGAGGTTTGGTGAGGGCTGGTATCATTGGTGGAGCTGGTTACACTGGCGGAGAATTGATCAGGTTATTGATCAATCATCCTGCAGTTGAGTTGGCTTTCATTCATAGCCGCAGTAATGCCGGCAAGCCTGTATATGCTATTCACCAGGATTTATTGGGTGAAACTGAGTTAATCTTTACTGGTGAATTGAATAATGATATTGATGTATTGTTTCTTTGTCTGGGTCACGGCGAATCCAAAAAGTTTTTAGAAGATCATGTAATTCATGACAGGATTAAGATAATTGATTTAGCCAACGACTTTCGCTTAGCTCACAGCTCACAGCTCGGAACTCGCAGCTTCATCTACGGTCTTCCTGAATTAAACAGGGAGATAATTAAATCTGCAAACAACATTGCTAATCCCGGCTGTTTTGCTACAGCTATTCAATTAGGATTACTGCCATTAGCTAAAGCAGGTTTATTGAGTGATGTTTATACAACAGGCATTACTGGTTCAACTGGCGCCGGACAAAGCCTGTCTTCTACTTCTCATTTTAGCTGGAGAGCAAACAATATACAAGCGTATAAAACTTTAACGCACCAGCATCTTGGAGAAATAGGTCAATCGCTGATGCAGTTGCAGTCTGCCGGGGATGTGAAAGTAAATTTTGTTCCGTGGAGAGGAGATTTTACAAGAGGTATTTTCATTAGCTCACAATTAAGTTGTGAGTCAGACCTTGATGAATTAAATAAATTATACGATGATTATTACAGTAGTCATCCGTTTGTTCATATAAGTAATGAGCCAATATTTTTAAAGCAAGTGGTGAATACAAACAAATGTATTATCCAGTTAGAAAAAACTGGTAAGCAGTTAGTGATTCATTCAATAGCAGATAATTTATTAAAAGGAGCAAGCGGACAGGCAGTACAGAATATGAATTTAATGTTTGGATTGGATGAGACAATTGGTTTGAAATTAAAAGCAAATTATTTTTAAATAACCGCAGAGGCGGGGAGACGCTGAGGAAATATACTCTGCGCCTTTGCGTCTCCGCGGTAAAACTTCTTTATGAACTTATTTGATGTATATCCTCTTAACGACATCACCATCGTAAAAGCAAAAGGCTCTTATGTATGGGATGATAAAGGTGAACAATACCTTGACCTCTACGGTGGTCATGCGGTAATCAGCATTGGTCATACGCATCCGCATTGGGTGCAGAGAATAGAAGAGCAACTTGAAAAGATTGCTTTTTATTCAAATTCCATTCGCATTCCATTACAGCAACAATTAGCAGAGAAGCTGGGTAAAGTTTCAGGTAAAGAAGATTATCAATTGTTCCTCTGTAATAGCGGAGCTGAAGCCAATGAAAATGCTTTGAAATTAGCTTCGTTTCATAATGGAAGAAAGAAGATTGTGGCCTTTAGTAAATCTTTTCATGGAAGAACATCATTAGCAGTTTCAGCAACAGATAATAAAAATTATATCGCACCGGTTAACGAAACAGATAATGTAATCTTTCTTCCGCTGAATGATGAACAAGCACTGGAGGCTTGCTTTAAAAAGAATGGCAAACAAATTTCTTCTGTGATCATTGAAGGTATACAGGGTGTGGGTGGAATTAATGTAGCGGAAAATTCATTCCTACAGAAGATTCGGCAGCTATGTGATGAGTATGGAGCAGTTTATATCGCTGATAGTATTCAGTGCGGTTATGGAAGAAGCGGTAAGTTTTTCAGTCACGATTTTGCCGGGGTAAGTGCGGATATTTATACCATGGCAAAAGGAATGGGAAATGGTTTTCCCGTTGCCGGTATTATCATTGCTCCGCATATTAAGCCTAAATATTTTCAATTAGGAACAACCTTTGGTGGTAATCATCTGGCCTGTGCTGCTGCGTTAGCTGTGCTGGAAGTAATTGAAGAAGAAAAATTATTGGGTAATACTGCTACGGTTGGTTTCTATTTAAGAGAAGAATTGAAAAAGATTCCGCAACTGAAAAATGTAAGAGGAAGAGGATTGATGATTGGTTTTGATGTTCCGGAAGAATTAAAAGATTTAAAAAAGAACTTATTGTTCAATCAAAAAATATTTACAGGCGAAGCAAAACCAAATGTGATTCGTTTATTGCCTTCATTAGCATTGCGTAAAAGAGATGCGGAACAATTTATTGAAGCGATAAAAGAGGAGGTTGCGGCCCCCTCTAACTCCCCCAAAGGGGGAGAACAGGCAAGCACACAAAGCCAACTTGTATAAAGTGGACTTTAATTTGCAGGTGCCTGAATAAATTGATTGGGATTATTTTATAAATCATATTACCCCGAAGGAGTAAAATTTTAATAACACCGGATGAAACCCGGTGAAAACAATAAGAGTGAAAGAACCCTCAAGGGGTTCAATATTGTTGAGTAGGGTACCAAACCATAAAGTGTGCGACGCAAGGGACGATGATTGGTTATATAAAGCTGGTAACATAAATACAACATAAAATTTGAAACATTTCACTTCAGTAAACGACATTGTAAGCCCCTCCTTTGGAGGGGTTGGGGAGGCCATCAATGCTCTGGTTAAAAAAGCATTGGTGTACAAAGCCAATCCGTTTAAGGATAAAACGCTGGGTGCAAATAAACGCATTGGTTGTTTGTTTCTTAACCCGAGTATGCGTACGAGGCTAAGTACACAAATTGCTGCACAGAACCTGGGAATGGAAGCTATCATCTTCAATGTGGGAAGTGAAGGATGGGCACTGGAGTTTGAAGAAGAGGCCATCATGAGTGGTAATACGGTGGAGCATGTAAAAGATGCCGCACCCATTATGGGAAAATATTTTGATGTGCTGGCGATAAGAACATTTCCTTCGTTAAAGAACAGGGAAGATGATTACAGTGAATTATACATTAAACAATTTATAAAATACGCTGGTATCCCGGTAGTGAGTTTGGAAAGTGCAACGCTTCATCCATTACAGTCGTTAACGGATATAATTACAATACAGGAACAAATTGCAGTGACCCCCCCGTTGGGGGGCAGGGGGGCTAAAATAGTTCTCACCTGGGCGCCACATGTAAAGCCTTTGCCGCAATGTGTAGCCAATAGTTTTTCTCAATGGATAAATGCCTGGGGCGAAGCAGATTTTGTGATTACCCATCCTGAAGAATATGAACTGGATGAGCAGTTCACAAAAGGTGCGGTTATAACACATAATCAAAATGAAGCATTAAAAGATGCCGATTATGTGTATGTAAAAAACTGGAGTACTTTTAATGATTATGGAAAAATTTATTGTAATGATCCGGAGTGGATGCTGACCCGGGAAAAATTAAAGCTGACTACTAACGCTAAAGTGATGCATTGTTTGCCAGTAAGAAGAAATGTAGAACTGAGTGATGAGATACTGGATAGCGCTAACAGTATTGTAACACAGGAAGCATCGAATAGAGTTTGGGCTGCACAAGCGGTGCTGAGTACCCTCCTAACCTCCCTAAAGGGAGGAGCTGAATAATTCATTATGAAAGAAAAACTTTACATAGTTAAAATAGGTGGTAATATTATTGATGATGAAGCTAAACTTTCAGCATTTATAAAACTATTTGCTGAGTTGTTTGGAAATAATTCTTCATACCCCTTTGGGGGCAGGGGGCTATTGATTCATGGCGGTGGTAAAGTGGCCACTAAGATTGGTGATAAGTTAGGCATTGAATCAAAATATGTGGATGGAAGAAGAATAACAGATGCAGAGACAATTGATGTGGTGACGATGGTATATGGCGGACTGGTAAATAAAAAGATCGTAGCACAACTGCAGGCTAATGGCTGTAATGCCATTGGTGTTACAGGCGCTGATGCAAACTTGATTCCCGCATCAAAAAGACCGGTTAAAGAAATTGATTATGGTTTTGTGGGAGACGTGAAGAGTGAACAGTTGACGGTTGACTGTTGGCAGTTATTACTGAATAGCGGACTGACTCCTGTGGTTGCTCCGTTAACACATGATGGTAAAGGGCAAATTTTAAATACCAATGCGGATACTATGGCGCAGGAAGTTGCCAAGGTATTAAGCAGTGTTTATGAAGTAACGCTGATTTATTCTTTCGAGAAAGAAGGTGTGCTGTTAGATGTAAATGATGAATCTTCTGTTATTAAAGAGTTGAAATGGGAATATTATCAACAACTAAAGAATCCTAACTCCCCTTCAGGGGTTGGGGGCAAAATATTTGCAGGAATGATTCCTAAACTGGATAATGCTTTTGCTGCATTGAACAGTGGTGTTAGGAAGGTAATCATCGGTAAAGCAGAAAAGCTGGATGAATTAATTACTGGCGCCAGCGGAACAAGCATCGTCAATGAGTGATAACCTGAACATATTACAATCTTCTGCAATCAACTTATTAAAAGAACTGATTGAAACACCTTCTTTCAGTAAAGAAGAAGACCAGACGGCTGGTATCATTTGCCGGTTTTTAGGAGAGAGAGGTGTTGTGCATTATCGTTCAGGAAATAATGTGTGGGCTAAGAACAAATTTTATGACATCAACAAACCAACTATTCTGCTTAATTCACATCATGATACGGTAAAGCCCAACAAAGGATATACACTCGACCCATTTTCTCCAATAGAAAAAGAAGGAAAATTATTTGGATTGGGCAGCAATGATGCAGGAGGTGCATTGGTGAGTTTGATTGCAACGTTTTTATATTTTTACGATAAAGCGGATTTAAAATATAATTTAGTATTGGCTGCCACAGCAGAAGAAGAAATAAGTGGAACTAATGGAATAGAATTGCTGTTACAAGATGAAATGTTTACTGATGCAAAGGACAGCAGCGCAGGTTCCCCCTTTAGGGGCCAGGGGCGTGAATGGGTTGCCATTGTGGGTGAACCAACGCAAATGCAAATGGCTGTTGCAGAAAAAGGACTGCTGGTATTGGATTGTATTGCTTATGGTAAAGCTGGTCATGCGGCAAGAGAAGAAGGAGAGAATGCATTGTATAAAGCGTTAAAAGATATTAAGTGGATTTCAACGTACCACTTTCCTAAATTATCTGAACTGCTCGGACCAGTAAAGATGAGTGTGACAGTTATTGAAACAGATAACAAACAACATAATGTAGTGCCTGCCCAATGTAAGTTTGTGGTGGATATACGAGTAAACGAATTATATACTCACGAAGAAATTATAGAGACGGTAAAGCAACATATTCAAAGTGAAGTAAAGCCAAGAAGCACCCGTTTGCGTTCTTCATCCATTACATTGGGACATCCGTTGGTAAAAGCAGGAATCAGTTTGGGAAGAACCTACTACGGTTCACCTACCACCTCTGATAAAGCATTGATGCCTTTCCCGGCATTGAAGATGGGTCCTGGCGATAGTGCAAGAAGCCATACAGCCGATGAGTATATTTATGTGAATGAGATTAATGAAGGAATTGATTTGTACATTCGGTTATTGAATCAACTTGTGCAATAGTTACATGTTACAAGTTTCTGGTTTCAGGTTAAACCAACATATATGAAAAGTTACAGGGAACTTGAAATTTACAATGAATCGAAGAGACTTGCTGTTGAAGTTCATAAAATGACAATGACTTTGCCGAAGTTTGAGTTATTTGAAGAAGGAGGTCAGGTCAGGCGTTCTGCAAAATCGGTAACAGCTATGATTGTCGAAGGGTATGGACGCAGACGCTATAAAACCGACTTTATAAAATATCTCGTTTATGGACATGCAGAAACAGATGAAACAATTTTGCACCTGGATTTTTTATTTGAAACAGGCTCGTTAAAAGATGAGATTCTATATACCAATTTGAAAGGTAAATATGATTCATTGAGCAAAAAGATAAATAAATTTATACAGTGGGTTGAAGATAATTGGAACGAATTTCCAAATCCTGAAACCTGAAACAGGCAACCTGAAACTTTAATTATGAAACTCTGGCAAAAGAACATAACAGTATCTGACGCAGTAGAAAAATTTACTGTGGGAAATGACAAGGAGATGGACTTGTATCTTGCTAGGTACGATGTGCTTGGTTCCATCGCTCATGTTACTATGCTGGAGACGATTGGTTTGTTAACTGCAGATGAAAAAAAAATACTGGTCAAAGAGCTTCAGTCAATTTATTCAGAAATTCAAAATTCAAATTTTAAAATTCAAAATGAGGTGGAGGATATCCATTCTCAGATAGAACTATTACTCATTCAGCGGTTAGGTGAAGTGGGGAAGAAGATACATAGCGGCAGAAGTCGCAATGACCAGGTGCTGGTGGATATCAAATTGTTTCTAAGAGCTGAGATTGAGAAAACGGTGAATGCAGCTAAATCATTATTTGATTTACTGATTGAATTAAGTGAGCAGCATAAAAATATTTTACTGCCCGGTTATACGCATTTGCAAATTGCCATGCCTTCTTCTTTTGGTTTGTGGTTAGGTGCTTATGCGGAAAGTTTGGTGGATGATGTTATCAGTTTTCAATCAGCTTATAAAGTAGTTAATAAAAATCCATTAGGTTCCGCGGCAGGTTATGGTTCATCCTTTCCATTGAACAGAACATTGACTACTCATCTGCTCGGTTTTGAATCCCCCAATTACAATGTAGTAGCTGCACAGATGAGTCGTGGCAAGAGTGAAAGAATAGTAGCACAATCTATCAGTAATGTGGCAGCAACATTAAGCAAACTGGCTTACGATTGCTGTTTGTATATGAACCAGAATTTTGGTTTCATTTCATTTCCGGATGAATTAACAACCGGCAGCAGCATCATGCCACATAAAAAGAATCCGGATGTGTTTGAGCTGATAAGGGCTAAGTGCAATCAATTGCAGGCTTTGCCCAATGAAATTGCCTTCGTTGCCAACAATCTTCCGTCCGGTTATCACCGGGATTTTCAATTGCTGAAAGAACAACTCTTCCCTGCTTTTGAAAAACTCCGCAACTGTATGGATATGATGCAACTGATGCTGAGTAATATGAAAGTGAAAGAGGATATACTGGG
>JACPOD010000077.1 GCA_016185185.1 Sphingobacteriales bacterium
ATGGAAGGCGTAAGCATTTGGGTAGTAGAAAGTAAATACATCACCGCCAGCAACCCGGATGAAGCAGGTGAATTGTATGAACCGGCTGAAGATAAAATTTACCGGCATCCCACTTTTTATCAATTACCAGATGAAGTAAACCAGATGTAGCCCACCCAAACCCTCCCGAAGGGAGGGCTTACAGACACTCCGATTATGGAAAATACTTTTAATAATAAAGATTCTTCAAAAGTCCCTCCTTCGGAGGGATTTAGGGAGGCTTATACATTACATTTAGCAGATACTACACTTATCCTTGCTCAAAGAAATAGTGAATGGTGCGGTCATGGACCGATATTAGAACAGGATATCGCTATCACCAATATTTCTCTTGACTTAATTGGGCAAGCAAGAAATTTTTATCAATATGCGGCATCATTAATTGGAAATACAGATGAAGACAAACTAGCTTACTTAAGAACAGAGAGAGAATTCAAAAACTTATTATTAGTTGAACAACCCAATGGCGATTGGGGGCAAACGATATTACGTCAATACCTTTTTAGTCAATTCCAATATTTACTTTATCAGCAATTACAAAACAGTAAGGACGAACAGTTGGCCGCCATTGCTGCCAAAGCCATTAAAGAAACAAGTTATCATTTACGCTGGAGCAGCGAATGGGTAATACGATTGGGCGATGGAACCGAAGAAAGCCATGCAAGGATGTTGAATGCCGTTGATGAATTGTGGAGTTATACAGGAGAAATGTTTATACCTGCTGAATATGAAACCATAAGCGGTGTTGATTATACACTTTTGAAACAAAGCTGGACAGAAAAAGTAAACTCAGTTTTTTCAGAAGCCACTTTAATCCCCCCTTCGGGGGGTGGAGGGGCTGTATTTATGCAAACCGGTGGTAAAGAAGGAAGACATACAGAGCATTTGGGTTTTATCTTAACCAAACTTCAGTATATGCAAAGGGCTTATCCAAACAGTGAATGGTAACCCATGTCAACAAACACAATCCATAAAAAAAACATTTACACATGCCTGGAGGAAATAAAAGACCCGGAAGTTCCCGTGCTATCTATTATTGATTTAGGAATTGTAAGAGACATTAAAGAAAGCGAAGAAGATGGCATTGAAATCATCATCACCCCCACTTATACCGGCTGCCCGGCAATGGATATGATCGCCATGAATATAAAAATGACAATGGCATCGTATGGATATAAAAATATAAAAGTTACTTCCGTTCTTTCACCAGCATGGACAACCGACTGGATGAGTGAAGAAGGAAAAAGAAAATTAAAAGAATACGGCATTGCTCCTCCAAATCCAAAGCAACAGGTATGTCATGAAAATTTATTTGCACCAAACGAAGCGGTGCAATGTCCGCATTGCAACTCTCATCACACACACCGCATCAGCGAGTTTGGCTCCACCGCCTGCAAAGCATTGTATCAATGTGACGATTGTAAAGAACCTTTTGATTATTTTAAATGCCATTAATAATTGGCTACATTTGAACAGAATAATTCCTTTCTTATGAATGTTACACTCTATCTGGAAGAAGCGGCACAGGTTTCTGTTGCGTTTATCATTGGTGCTATTATCGGGCTTGAAAGGGAATTCAGAAGTAAGCCAGCCGGTTTTCGTACCATGATCTTTATTTGTGTAGGTTCCTGTTTATACACCATCCTTTCAAAAGAAGATAATAGTGTAAGTCCTGATCGCATAGCCAGTAATATTGTAACCGGTGTGGGTTTTATTGGTGCCGGTGTAATTTTTAAAGAAGGGATTTCGGTAAACGGGCTAACTACTGCAGCATTAATATGGATCACTGCTGCGTTGGGTATGGCAATCGGGTATCATAATTATCCGCTGGCTATTGTAGTAAGCAGCATGGTTGTGGTAGCCTTATTTGTACTGGAACCCGTACAACGACTTATCAACCGGTTTCATAAAGTAAAAGATTATAAAATAAAAACAACGGATACAGGTGATGGCATAAAAAATGAAATGGAAGATTTTTTTGAAGCGCATGATGTTCATTACCGCTGTATGAAAATGATAAAAGAAAATAATGATGTAGTATATTCTTACCGCATTGGCGCACCAAAAAGAGATTATGATATTGTAAATACTTTTTTACGAAGTCACCCGCAAATAAAAAGTTTTGAAATGTAGTACAAAATCAAAAGTAAAAATTTAAAAGTCAAAAAAATGTCTTCCATACTATTTGAAATAAAAGATAATATCGGGTACATCACTTTAAATCGTCCGGAAAAATTAAATTCCTTTAACCGGGAAATGGCCTTGCTCATGCAAAGCAAACTGGACGAATGTGCTTCGGCAAAAGAAGTACGTTGTGTATACATTACAGGAGCTGGTAAGGGCTTTAGTGCCGGGCAGGATTTAGCTGAACTTACCGGTGATAATCCACCAACGATGACGCAAATATTAAGAGAACATTATAATCCCATTGTTGACAAAATAAGAAAAATGCCCAAGCCCGTTATAGCTGTTGTTAATGGTGTAGCGGCAGGAGCCGGAGCAAACATCGCTTTGTGTTGTGATATTGTGATCACTGCACAATCAGCTTCTTTTATTCAGGCTTTCTCAAAAATTGGTTTGATACCGGATAGCGGCGGTACTTATTTTTTACCCAGGTTGATTGGCTGGCAAAAAGCAAGTGCTTTGGCAATGCTGGGTGATAAGATCGGGGCAGATGAAGCGGAAAGATTAGGGATGGTGTATAAAGTATTCAGAGATGAAGAGTTTTATGAGAATGCAAATAAACTGGCTTTACAATTAGCACAAATGCCCACCAAAGGTTTAGCATTAACCAAACATGCATTGAATTACTCCATGACAAATACTTACGAACAACAATTAGAACTGGAAGATACGTTTCAGCAGGAAGCCGCTAAAAGTTATGATTACCGGGAAGGCGTGGAAGCATTTTTGCA
Organism: Sphingobacteriales bacterium; assembly: GCA_016185185.1. Lineage (GTDB taxonomy): Bacteria > Bacteroidota > Bacteroidia > Chitinophagales > Chitinophagaceae > AWTP1-9. Next base: position 2,955 of record JACPOD010000077.1, read on the forward strand.
AAAAAGATTACCTCAATTTAAAGGAGAGTAGTTTATTTTTACTTTGTCAATCTGAATAATAGTAAACGATTTAATTAAACAATAATGAATAACAACGATGTTTTAGCCAATAGTGTAGTAGCCCATATGGTGGAGAACGATGCATTTAGTAAGTGGATGGGTATTGAAGTGCTGGAAATAAGAGAAGGCTACAGTAAAATAAAAATGAGCATCAGGGAAGAGATGGTAAATGGATTTGGCATTGTGCATGGCGGCATTCCCTTCTCCTTAGCCGATAGTGCTTTTGCTTTTGCCTGTAATAATCGAAATAACCTTTCAGTGGCATTAGACACATCCATCACTTTTGCTAAAGCCATTCACCCTGGTGACTCACTGGTTGCCGAAGCTGAAGAAATACATAATGGCCGCAGTACAGGAGTGTATGTCATCACGATCACTAATCAAACTGGCCAGCAGGTAGCAATGTTTAAAGGAACCTGTTTCCGCACAGGGAAAAAGCTGATTGAATCTGGCTCACTTTAATTAATTCAATTCATTAAAATGATTTACGAATTCAAGGGATTAAAACCTGTAATTCACAAATCAAGTTTTGTGCATCCGCTGGCTGCCGTAACCGGTAATGTAATCATTGGTAAAGATTGTTACATCGGTCCGGCTGCTGCCATCCGTGGCGACTGGGGACAAATTATAATTGAAGACGGGTGTAATGTACAGGAGAACTGTACCATCCATATGTTCCCGGGAGTAACTGTTATTTTAAAAGAAGGGTCCCATATTGGTCACGGTGCCGTAATACATGGTGCAACAATTGGGAAAAATTGTTTGATAGGAATGAATGCTGTAATAATGGATAATGTAGTACTGGAAGAAGAATGTATTGTGGGCGCCTTAAGTTTTATTAAAGCGGATGAATATTTTGAAAAAAGAAGCCTAATTGTTGGCAGCCCGGCTAAAAAAATAAAAGAAGTAAGCAACGAAATGGTTGCCTGGAAAACAGAAGGCACCAAACTATACCAGCAATTGCCAAAAGAAATGTTTGAGGCATGGAAAGAATGTGAACCGTTGAGAGCTGTTGATGAAAACAGACCTGGACAGCAGGATAACTATAAACCATGGAAAGAGTTGAAAAGTTAATACGTTGATAGGGGGGTTAACATCATAATGAATATAAATCTTATTGTATCCCAAACACAGGTTATCATAATTTTGAAGAATTAGAAGTTTGGAAAAAATCAAGGGAATTAAAAAATGAAATTTTAATTTTGACCCAATCACTCCCTTCATTTGAAAAATTCAGGTTGACCGACCAGTTGATAAGAAGCGGCAGGAGTATTAACACCCAAATTGCCGAAGGCCATGGAAGAAGGACTTTTCCCGACAGGATACGTTTCTGTACAATAGCAAGAGGTTCATTGAGTGAAACATTAAATCATCTTATTGACGCATTTGATTGTAAATACATAAATACGGAACAAGTTCAATACTTTCGCAATAAAATTACAGAAGTTGAAAAGTTATTAAACGGCTATATTAGCTGGCTGGAAAAACAAAATAATTCTTAAGCCTGAGTGATTTTCCCTGTCACCCTTTCAACATTTCAACCTGTTAACTATTAAATGGAAAGATCAAATTTTGTTGACCAGATAAGAATTTTTTGCCGCAGCGGACATGGCGGTGCAGGCTGTAAACATTTTATGCGTACCAAGTTCAACGCCATGGCAGGACCCGATGGTGGAGATGGCGGAAGGGGTGCCCATAATTGCACAGGACGCTTTGGAAAAGATATTATTATTGAAGTTCCATTAGGTACCATTGCCAGGGATGAGGAAACAGGCGAAAAGGAAGTGGAGATATTAGAACACGGACAGGAAGTAATATGGATAAAAGGCGGCCGTGGCGGACTGGGTAATGCACATTTTGCCACTCCAACCAACCAGGCGCCGGAACATGCACAACCCGGAGAACCCGGTGTGGAAGGTTGGAAAGTGTTAGAATTAAAAGTATTGGCTGATGTTGGTTTGGTTGGTTTTCCCAATGCCGGTAAATCAACATTACTCTCTGTCATTACTGCCGCTAAACCAAAGATTGCCGACTATGCTTTTACTACGTTAACACCACAGCTCGGAATGGTTGAATACAGGCAGGGAAGAAGTTTTTGTATCGCAGATCTGCCGGGTATTATTGAAGGGGCGGCTGAAGGAAAAGGGTTGGGGCATCGTTTTCTCCGCCACATTGAACGCAATCCCGTATTGTTGTTTCTAATTCCTGCTGATAGTAATGATCATAAAAAAGAATTTGAAATATTAGTAAACGAATTAGAACAATATAATCCGGAACTCCTGCATAAAAAATTTGTAATTGCTATTAGTAAAAGTGATATGCTGGACGATGAGTTAAAAGCAGCCATTGAAAAAGAACTGCCCAAAAACATTCCGCATATTTTTATATCCTCTGTAATGCAACAGGGGTTAACACCGCTAAAAGACCTGTTATGGAAAGCACTGAATGAATAAAACAAAAATTCACCCATTCAGTTGTACAATCATTGAAAGACATTAGTAAGTATTGTTCCGTTTTTTTTAAACAGCTTAACTGGCCTTATTACGTATGCGTAAGTCTGCTTGTAGCATTGCTTATTTATCTCAACTACTGGCATGGATTGGAAAGACTTTATCTTGATACGGGTTCATGGCCAGAAAGTTTTATAAAATATTTTTTATTATTTTTTACGGCATATGCAGTGTCCTTCTTTCTGCAACTCCTTTTTTATAACAACCTTCAATGGCATAAACAAACCTGGTTTTGGATAATTATTATTGCTGGTCCTTTACTCTTTTCCGTAAAGGTTAATTTTCATATTTCTAACGATTGGATAAGCAGGCAATGGGAATATCCTTATACAGTTGTTTATAAATACAGCCTTAACTGGATCATAAAAGTTTTTCTCATATTTCTTTCTCTTTTTTTTCTATGGTATAACAAAGACAGAAAGGAACAGCCTTTTTACGGATCAAAAAAAACACAATCCCTGAAACCCTACCTGCTGATAATTGTTTTTTTATTTCCGCTCATTGTTGCCGCTTCTTCACAACCTGATTTTTTGCGGATGTACCCTAAAGCAAAAAATATCAGCGAGATACCTCTTACCACTTTAAAAGATTATGGTTATTATATTTTGTTTGAATTAAGTTATGGCTTTGACTTTTTGACCATTGAATTTTTCTTTCGTGGTTTTCTTATCCTTTCATTAATAAAAATATGCGGTAAAGAGGCTATCATCCCTATGGCCGCATTTTACTGTACCATTCATTTCGGTAAGCCACTGGGAGAAGCCATCAGCAGCTATTTTGGTGGATTATTATTAGGTATTGTTTCGTATAATACACGTTCTGTGTGGGGTGGATTGATTGTTCATTTAGGTATTGCCTGGTTAATGGAA
>JACPOD010000022.1 GCA_016185185.1 Sphingobacteriales bacterium
GCCGGCTGATGCGATTCTTATCATCCATCATTGACAGCCCTTCAGCTGCCTCCTCACTAAAATCTGATTCAAGTAATAACTTTTCCATTTCATGTGCTTCTTCAGCAGAAAGCTTTCCTGCTACATAATCCATGAGTTTTTGGTTATCTATGTCTTTATTACTGTTGGATAATATGTTTAGTAAGTCTTTATTCATACTGATTGCCACTAAAATTACAAAATCACTTCAATCTTTTTTCAATCATTTGTTTAAGGTTACGTTTCCCGTTTTGTATATAGCTTTTAACTTGCATTAAAGAATAACCGGTTGCATCCGTAATTTGCTGATAAGACTGCTTGTCCAGATAAAAAAGTTTAATACATTTTTTCTGTTCATCATTTAATTCTTCCAGCACTTCTTCCATTACAGCTAATGTTTTATCTTTTTGTTCCAGCAGGGTTTTATCTGTTTCCTCATTTGCGGCGGCAACCACATTTTCATTGATCTCAACGGATCGTTTATTTTTATCTCTTAGTTTCATCAAGCAGTGGTTTTTTGCCACCATATAAACCCAGCTCTTAAAGTATTCCACTTTATATTTATGTAACTCTGTAATAGCTTTTAGGAAAATTTGCTGTACACAGTCTTTAGCTTCTTCTTCATTTTTTAAATATTTCATACAAACCCCAAGCAACAATAATGTATACCGTGGAAATAATATACCCAGCCAATCGTTGTTATGATCGGCATAAAAATTATCCAGTAATTGCTGATCGCTGATATGTTTATATTTATCTGTGTTCACAAGTAACAGTGGATACTGCAAGTATATGATTTTTATTTAGCAGATGCTAATAGAAGATAAATTCCATAAATTCACAGTAAATAACTTTTCGGATGGTTTACGCCGTTTGTTGTGTACCTGTTGCCTCGTTGCGGTTAGCTCCTTCACAGGCAAGTGAGCTTAGTTCCCAGCTGCTATTTGGGGAATGTTGTAAAATATTACTTAATGAAAAGGGTTGGGTACTGGTACAATGCCAGTATGACGGATACGAAGGCTGGTGCCAGATCAATCAATTAACTGAAATTACTGTAGATGATTTTTTATATGCAAAAAAAGATTTGGCTGGCGGTTGGGTGAATGATATTATTTATAATGGCCAGCTAATGCATATACCTTTTGGAAGTTCTTTAACAGGTATAATAAATGGGAAGGGGGAATGGAAGAAAAATATACTAAAGTTTTCCGGAAGAGTTTGGAACATTTCAACAGCAAAGAATGACACAAAACTGCTTAAAGAAATAATTTTTGCTTATTTGAACAGCCCCTATCTGTGGGGTGGCAAATCCGTTTTTGGGGTTGATTGCAGCGGGTTTACGCAAATGGTATATAAATTTTTTAATATTGTTTTACCCCGGGATGCACAACACCAGGTGGAGAAAGGAGAGGCGATTGGTTTTCTGCAGGAAGCAATATTAGGCGACCTGGCTTTTTTTGACAATGCGGAAGGCAATATTATTCATGCAGGCATAATACTGGGAGAAAATGAAATTATACATGCCGCAGGAAAAGTTCGGATTGATAAAATAGATGCACAGGGGATATTAAACACAGATACTGGTGAAAGAACGCATAACCTGAGAATTATTAAAAGATTTTTTTAAACCAGTTAATAATCATCGTATCCCAGGTGAGCATTTTAATGGCTGTGTATAAAAGGAAAATGGCGAATACTTTTTTTACGGTTTCCTGTGGTAAAGAAAGGGCTAGTTTGCTGCCCAGCCAACTCCCAAGCACAAAGGCAATGCTCATTACCACCACTACTTTAATATCAATAAACCCTTTGTTATAATAATTCATAACAGCAAGTATTCCCACCGGGAGCAATAAAAGACCGAGTGAAGTTCCCTGGGCTTCATGTTGCGAAAAACCCAGAAAGAATACTAAGGCAGGTACTACAATTATACCACCGCCCACACCTACTAAACCGCTCAGCATTCCTGCTGCCATTCCAATCATTAAAAGTATAAGCACTGATTCCGTTGCCATTTTTTTTTGTTTCATAAAGGGAAAATTATTCTTTCCGGTAGGTTTCTTTATAAAAATTTAATGCATCTTCCACAATTTTAAGAGCTGTGGCTTTGTCCTGGAAATTATCAATCTCTACTTTCTTATTCTCCAGTACTTTATATTCTTCAAAATAGTGTTTTAGTTCAAGAAAAAAATGCTGGGGCAGATCTTCCACATTGTTGATGTGGTTTACGGAAGGGTCCTTGGTGGCTACTGCAATTATTTTATCATCTTGTTCGCCACTGTCAATCATTTGCATATTCCCGATAACAGTTGCATCTACTAAGCAAAGTGGCGTTATAGATTGTGAACACAGTACTAAAATATCAAGTGGGTCACCATCGTGCCCCAATGATTGAGGTATAAATCCATAATTAACCGGGTAAATAAATGAAGAATAAATTACCCTGTCTAGTTTCAATAAACCGCTTGGTTTATCAATTTCATATTTGGCTCTTGAACCCTGTGGAATTTCAATTATAGCTTTTACTTGTCTCGGCGCACCCTCACCAGGGGAAACGCCATGCCAGGGATGTAAAACAGTTATCATTAAATGTTTTTTTTACAAGGTACTAATAATAGTTTTTAGTCGACCAGCTTTTGGTTTATAAAATTTAAAGTATAATAACTTGTACATTATTTACACAATTGCAACCCGGCCCAGGCAGCAACTAAACCAAAGACTATACTGCCTGTAAAATATAATGCAAAAACTGTATATCGCTGTTGTTGTAATAAAGCAACCCCCTCTAATGAAAGCGCAGAAAAAGTTGTAAAGCCACCACAAACACCGGTGGTGAGAAATAACTTCCAGTCCCAATTGATCACGCCTTCTTTTAAGCTCATGCCGAACACACAGCCAATTATAAAAGAGCCTATGATATTAACGGAGAATGTGGCAACCGGAAAGCCTGTTGAAGCATTTTTAAATATTATTGAGGTTGCAAACCGGAGTATTGAACCAATCATTCCTCCAAAGCCAACTAAGAAAAAGTTTTTCAGCATAGTTATTCAATATTAAGATTTCCGGTAATGCCGTAATAAAAATCAACCCAACATTCTCCATTTTGTATAAATACTTTCAATTCAAAATTTTTGTTCTTAAAAGTGTTCGCATAGTTAACAATGACAGTGCTGTCATTGAGGTTTTCAACTTTGTTGATAATTATGGAAGATTTTTTAAACCCCTGTTTTTCTATGGCAGCCAGTTTATCATATTTATCAATATAAAGTTTGTAAAAGTTTTGATTGTTATCATCTTTAGCCAGGTAGATTTTTGCTTTTTTAAAATCTCCATCAAGACTGGCACGTATAAATTCCCGTGCTGCATCAATTGGTTCTTTAGATTTAGTATACGATTTTTCGCCGCAGGCAAAAGAGGTGGTGATTATAACGAATAAAAAAAAATATTTCATAATAAATTAATGACTGGAGTAAAATTAAGGATTAGGGGTCATATTTTTTTAAAAACTGATTTTGGGTAAAAAAGAAACCCCGCTGTTGCGGGGTTTAAAAGCTCTGGTTAATGTACTATAAGAAAAGTTTTTTTGAGGTAACGATACTGCCATCAATATATACTGTTAAAATATAAACGGCTGGGGAGGATGACACCGGATAAATAATATTAGTTGCAAAGTTTCCGGTTGAGTTTTTTATAGTTTTGGTTTCTATTTTGTTACCCGATAAACCATAAAGTACTGTTGTAACCATACCTTTACTCCCAGTAGCACCTGATACAATAATTGATGAAGCGTTTTTTTGTGGTATTATATTTATTATGTTTTCGTCTGAAGTATTACTCAGTTTAACTGTGTTGGAATACATGATTTTCCCATTTTCCTGAACAAACCGTATGCGGTAATAAGAAACTGAGTTTGTAACAGACGGATCTGTAAAGTTGTAACTGTTACGTTCTGAAGTTGCTTTTGTACTACCAATATTGGTAAAATTTGTAGGACTGATACCTTTTTCAATTATAAAACTACCATTTGATTTTGCAGCTTGCAATTGCCACTGTAAAGAAACTTTACCATTAATTTTTGATGCACTTAGTGAAATTTCATTTGTAGCAAGAACCGATAAATCAACCCAAACCGTTGCGGTGTCTTTACAACCATTTCTTGCCTCAGTTAATATAAGCTGGTATGTACCTGTTACAAACGAAGTTAAAGGGGCAGGCTCATTGGCAGTAAAACCACTTGGGCCACTCCAGTCCCAAGTAATACCCTGGCTGCCTCCATAAACATTTGGCTGATAGGCACTACCTCCATATAATTTTAGCTGCGTCAAATAAAGATCATTGCTAAACCATGCTGTAGCTAGGGGTTGAACAATATCCTTTATCACTACAATAGTATCTGTTCTCATAGCATTACATCCAGCATAAGGAGCAACACTCAAATAATAAGTTCCACCTGCATTTATAGTTAATTGGGTACTATCAGTATTAGAACCAATTATATTTCCGTTACGTGTTGACCATTTGTAATTTCCTGCTCCATTGGTGTTAGATATATTTATTTGTCCTGTTAAATTGTTGCAATTTAAAATTGGACTTGATTTTGTATAACTCGGAACAGATGGCTGTTTAAAATCCAAAGGTCCCAGAAAATCCTGAAGATTAGATGTAAATGAACTTGAAGACCTCGATTTAAATAATACAGAAGCGAATGTAGATTCGCATGGATTGATTCCCTGGGCAGTATACATTGCAGCATCTATACCGATTCTTGAAAGGTTTAAGCCTACTTCTACAAATTGTAATTGTTGATAGTTTTGACTCCAGATATTTGTACCTGTAGGATACGTGGAGGTTCCCCATGGAGTTGCATAAGTTGTATCTGAGGTTGGATTATTAGAATAATTTCCAATACCAGAACCCCAGCTTGTACCACCTGAGTTTGAAACTATTTGTGCGTAGCCATAACTGCCCGATCCGTCAAATACCCCATCAAAATTAAAATAATAGGGATTAACTGTTGAATACGTTGCATTAGATACCCATAATCTTAAATCGATTTGAGGAGGTACACCCGGGCTGAAAGTAAACGAAATAATCATATCTCCCGTTTGCGTGACTTTTCCTGCTGCATCAAATTGCCAGGAGGTATGACCACCATCTGGGCCAGCTGTATTAAAAAGCCTGGTTATCGGATCATAGTTACAGGCTTTTTTAAAGAGTTCTACATCATAGTATCTATCACCATTTGTTCCTAAAGTTGAAACGCCAAAAAACATCCAGAGTGAATCATATACCGATGTTCCATCTCTTCTTAAGTGAGCAAATCCATCTACTAAATCTGTTTTAACCGTAAAATTGGTTGATGTCCCTTGCCAGTTTGTGTTCGGATTTAAAACATTTTTTGCTGAATTTGAAAAAGAAGAGGAATCAGCACTTCCAATACCACCCAAATTCTGACTAAAATCTCTCGCATAAATAGCATCAATCCAAAGTTTATTGTTAACCACAGAAAACATTGGTTTAGACATTCTTTCTGTAAAAGAAATATTATTATTTGATTGAAGTTTTGATTTATAGACGGAAGCACCGGTAGTATCGATTACACCAACACCTATTCCGCTATATGTTTGTGGAAGAAACCAATCATCATTATTAAAGGTTGTGGCAGTAGTTGGGCCAAATTTGGAGAAGCCGACTTTGGTATCAGCATCTATTGCAAAACCTGCATGGCTTCCTCCGTTTTGAAGTTGTGCATTCAGCACATAAGATAATGAAACTACAAAGAGTCCTGTTAAAATCGTTCTCATTTAGGTACAAATTTTTCTGATTCGAATTACGGATTCGTGGACTCATAGGAATAGAGGAGAACAGTTTTTTAATAAGAAATTGGAATAGGTAGGAATAGTTGGACTTGTAATTCTTTTGTTGGTAAAATTCTTACACAAACATAATATGTGGATATTACTGAAACAAGAGTAGTCCGCCGGTTTTTTTACTAAGGAAAAATACTTTTTTTAATTCTTCTGTTTAAAATCACGTAGTTATGTTTTTTTATTCTTTTACAATTAAAGGTTATCTCTTACTCTAAGAATAAAAAAACGCAGCAAAGAATTGCTGCGTTTAGGAAATTGGATCTAAATCACATTCTACAGTACTCGGACATTGGATTTTCGATAGGTTTAATTCACGGATATTGGTTAAGGATTTGGATTTTAAAAACGTGTCTGACTTGGAATATTGGATTTAAAGTTTTTCATTTGGATATCGATAAAATAGTTGTAATTAAACTTCTGATTGATTTTTTTCTTTTTTCTTATTTAAACTACCAGCTGGTCTTCCCACATTATAATGTTGTTTTAAAAGTTTGTGCAATGTATCAGCTCCTGTTACTCCGGATGCTTTAGCTTGCTGAACGCTGTTATAAAATAAACGACTAGCCTGCATTGCCTGATGTCCCGATTGTACCCTGGTATCATAAACTTTATTAAGTAACTCCTCTAATGTCAATTCAATGCTTTTGAGTTGTTTGTAAAGTTTAAGATCTTCTTTAGCACTTTGAACATCCAGATAACCTGGTAAAATATCACTATTGGTCTCCATTTCTCTACAGGCATTTTCTACAAACCCTAATCTTCTTTCATCAACTTTGTATAATTGTTTTCTTTCTTCTGTAGAGAGGCTTAAAGTAAAATGTAAACTCTCTTTCAACTTCGTAAGCAGGGTCTGGATCTCTAAAACCTGGATGTCTTCAATAGGGGAAATATCTTTTCTAAACATTTAATCTAATTTTGAACTTTAAATATATATTTTATATATTTAAAATCAAAATTTTTATAAAAATATATTAATATTATTAAATAAAAAAATATTTATTAAAAAAATAGATATTTTGCCAATATTTATTTTTAAGAGGTAATTGGTGGCAACTTTATACCTTTTGAAGAAATTAATATTTTGGGGAGCTATAGTAATTACATTTTCTAAATATGGAGAATCTTGTTTATATGATAACTAATAGCATAAAGTTTTAATGCTAACAAATGTTAACTTCGCAAGAAAATTATTTAAGTGTAAAAAGTTTCTATGAAAGAGATAGTTATAGTTTCAGCAGTTCGTACACCGATGGGCAGTTTTGGCGGCTCATTAAAAAATTTAACCGGCACTCAATTAGGATCGGTTGCCATTAAAGGAGCAATTGCTAAAGCAGGTATTAGTTCGGAAAACATTGACGATGTGTTAATGGGTTGTGTGATTCAAGCAAATTTGGGTCAGGCACCTGCCAGGCAGGCAGCCAGGTTTGCTGGATTGCCTGATAAGGTTAATTGTACCACTGTTAATAAAGTTTGTGCTAGTGGAATGAAAGCCATTTCACAGGCGGCACAAAGTATTTTATTAGGTGATGCTGAAATTGTTATTGCCGGTGGAATGGAAAGCATGAGTAATGTTCCATTTTATGTTGATAGCGTTAGGTGGGGGAACAAGTATGGTAACTCAGCATTAATTGATGGATTGGCTAAAGATGGGTTAACAGATGTATATGATGGTAAGGCTATGGGCAATGCTGCAGAGCTTTGTGCAAAAGAGTGTGGAATTACACGGAAAGAGCAAGATGATTTTGCAATAGAAAGTTATAAAAGAGCTCAACTAGCTTGGGAAAAAGGGTTATTTAATAATGAGATTGTTCCAGTAGAAATTCAACAGCGTAAAGGTGATCCATTAATCATAACTAAAGACGAAGAACCATTTAATGTAAAATTTAACAAAATTCCACTGTTAGTCCCTGCATTCCAGAAAGATGGCACCGTTACAGCAGCAAATGCCTCCACTATGAACGATGGTGCCGCAGCATTAGTTTTAATGAGTTTAGATAAAGCGAAAGAGTTAGGATTGGTTCCTATTGCAAAAATTATATCCTATGCTGATGCTGAACAGTCCCCTGAATGGTTTACAACTACTCCTTCTTTAGCTTTACCTAAGGCCATATCAAAAGCAGGGTTGAAAATAGAGGATATAGATTGCTGGGAATTAAATGAAGCCTTTGCAGTAGTTGGTATAGAAAATACTAAACGAATGAATATAAACCCATTAAGAGTGAATATGCATGGAGGGGCCGTTGCTTTAGGCCATCCTCTTGGCTGTAGCGGAGCAAGAATCATTGTGACCCTAATTAATGTTTTGAAAGCAAACAATGCAAAGTACGGTGCAGCCGGTATTTGTAATGGAGGTGGAGGAGCCAGTGCAATTGTTATTGAAAATATTATTTAATATTATTTCATTTGTTTTACTAATATGGTGTAAACAGGCAGGTGATCACTGTAACCATCGTTCCAATTATCACCGGCCCAACTTCTTTTAGGGTATCCTTTGTAACTACCATTTTTTTCAATTAAAAAATCTCGGTAATAGATATGTGCTTTGAAAAAGAACCAACCATTTTGCTTATCCAACCAGGGCTGTGTGAACATTACCTGGTCGAAAAGGTCCCATTTACCATCATAAGCTAAAGTGCCAAATCCCTGTTTTAAATAATTGGTAAAAGGGTTATAGATACCACCAGCTTTTACTTTTTCTATATCTGCTTTTGCATTTAATGCTTCGGTAACGCTTAAATCGGTTGGATTATCATTAAGATCACCCATAATAATAATTTTAGCCAGCGGATCTATTCGCTGAATAGAATCAATAATTGTTTTACAAGTTTTGGCTGCTGCAATTCGATTTGGCCTGCTGGTTTCTTCTCCTGTGAAATTGGCATTATTGGCAACACGGGTATCATTCGATACCTGTACTCCCTGTGACGCTTCATATTTCCTCGTCCTTAAATAATATTCATCCTCCCTATATGTGGAAATTGATGAACCTCTCCGGCTGGGCCAGTGATTTACAATAATATAAACGGGATCCCCAATCAATTCGCCTTTTACAACAAGAATATCACGGGTATTATGATGATAAGGTAATTCAACATGGTGCGGAAAGGATTCGGTTACGGTAAAGTATTTTGGACTATAAATTAAACCCACATCAATTCCCCTTGCATCACCAGATGGGTATTCTACAAATTTATAACCTCTTTTAACCAGCGCATCAGTACTTAATAAATCTAATAAAACTGTATCATTTTCTATTTCAACCACACCCAGCAAAGCAAGTCCATCGGGATTTACATCTGTCCCTATTCCTGCAATTACCGAAGCCATATTATTCAATTTTTTCCTGTAGATATCAGTATTATATTTTTTTTCGCTGCCAGGTAAAAATTCTTCATCATTTATGGCAGGATTATCAATAGTGTCATACAAATTTTCAAGATTATAAAAACCCGCTATTGCACTGATGTATTGTGGTTGCTGGGTTTGTTGTGCGTTTATTACAATTGCTCCACAGAATATTAGCAGTACGGTCAAAAATATATTTTTTTGCATTCTTATAAAATTTGGTCATCAAATATCAGCCATGTATTGACAAATCTACTATTTCCCTATGAAAGTGGGAACTTATTAAAAGACTCATGCATTTTTCTTTAACCTTTCTTTTAAAATGTTATGAAAAGAAAACCGTTATGCATCTCAGCAGTTATTTTATATGAGGATTATTTTTAAATTTTTTCTGCTATTCATTTTTTTGATCGCCAGCTTAAGCCTTCTGGCATGGTTCGCCTGGTACAAGCCTAAATTAAATCACAGTAAAAATATAATCTCTGTAAAAACAGCCCCCAATTTTAGAGAAAAAATAAAATTGAAAAAAAACGCATCAGATCTTTGCAAATATGCCTTGAATAATGGCTATAATACACAGACCTGTTTTCTCATTAATATGAATATTGAATCAGGTAAAAACCGTTTTTTTGTTTACCAAATGGAAAAAGATAGCATCTATAATGCTGGCCTGGTAACTCATGGAAGTTGTAATAGCAGTTGGCTAACGGGTAAAAGATTTAGCAATAATATTGGTTGTGGTTGTACAGCGTTAGGAAAATACAGGGTTGGTAAAAGTTACATGGGTAGATTTGGTCTTGCTTATAAATTATACGGTCTTGACAGTACAAACAACAATTCGTTTAACCGGTTTATTGTCTTGCATTCGCATGGGTGTGTACCTGATGGTGAAGTAAGCCCATTACATATTTGCCAGAGTTTAGGATGTCCTATCGTTTCTCCGGGATATTTGAAATATCTTTAAAAAATTATTGATAAATCTCAACGACCAATTTTGCTTTCGATTTATGATGAATAAAAAAACCGGTATGAACCTGGGTTGATATTCTAAAATTGTATTTCTTATTCTACTTTCGTAATCTTAAGCATATTAGTCGGCAAATGAAGATGAACAGGCGTACTCCCCGTATTAACTACAATACTGCCACTGGAAATAAACCCTCTTTCTTTTAAGATGCGTATCTGGTCAAATATAATATCATCAAGACTTTCTTCTTCATTATAAAAGAACGCTCTTACGCCCCAGCTCAGGCTTAACTGATTAACCAGTGATTTTTCTTTGGTAAAAATGTACATGGGGGCTTTAGGACGATAGCTGCTCAGCATAAATGCAGTATATCCGCTTTGTGTCATTCCAACTAATGCATCGGCATTTATATCTTGTGAAATTTTACAGGCATTATAGCAAATGGCATCACTTAAAAAAGAAGGGGAGTGGGGTTGTGGTTCAAGATCATCTTCACGATCATAACGATACTCTTTCTTCTCAACTTCCTGTATAATCTTGACCATAGTTTTTACAACAAGTGCCGGATGCATTCCTGTTGCTGTTTCTCCGCTCAGCATCACTGCATCTGCTCCTTCCAATACCGCATTAGCAACATCAGTTGTTTCACTGCGGTTAGGTTTCACACGGTCAATCATGCTTTCCATCATTTGTGTGGCAACAATAACAGGTTTAGCACGGTGGATACATTTGCGGATGATATCTTTTTGAATCAGGGGAACTTTTTCAACAGGTAATTCTACTCCAAGATCACCACGGGCAATCATTATGCCATCACTTTCCAGAATAATATCCCTGATGTTAACGAGGGCTTCGGGCTTTTCAATTTTAGCAATGATCTTGGTTTTACTTTTTCTTTCATCCAGTTTATTGCGAAGTATAACAAGGTCTTTTACATTTCTAACAAAAGAAAGCGCAACCCAGTCTAATTGCTGATCAATTATAAATTCCAGGTCAGCAAGATCTTTTTCAGTTAATGCCGGCAGGGAAATCTTTGTATCCGGAAGATTGATGCCTTTTTTTGATGAAAGTTTACCACCAAGGGTTACCTGTACTTTCACATCTCCGTTTTTTTCAATATTCTTTATTATCACTTCGAGTTTGCCATCATCGATCATAATAACATTGCCGATTTTTACATCCTTATGCAGATCCGGGTAGGAAACATATATCCTTTCTTTGTTGCCAATTACCTTTTCATTCGTAAACGTGAGAATATCTCCTTCACTAACATCGATACCACCATTTTCCATTTCGCCTACACGAAGTTTAGGACCCTGAAGATCTCCCAGTATAGCTATATTGTAAGGTTGTGTTTTATTAATCTGACGGATAAATTCGATGATCTTTGCTTTATCTTCATGTGCTCCGTGAGAAAAATTAAGACGGAAAACATTTACTCCTGCTTTAACGAGATCAAGCAATTTTTCATAAGTATCACAGGCTGGGCCAACCGTAGCAACAATTTTTGTTCTGTGTGCAGAAAAATGATCAATGCCTGCCTGTTTGTCCATTTCTTCATGCATGTACTTTGAAATATTTTTTGACATAAAATCGTTCGTTTCTGATTATTTGTTACCGTTTCGTTTCTTGTTTTTATAAGGAAGGCATCTGCAAGGTTAAGCCTGCTTAGCTGGCAAGTATCTTTACAATCTTCATCCACTCATCACTTATCTTCTGTTTTGCTTTAATGGCTTTATCAAGCGGTGTGTAATGTATCTTATTATTTAGTATGCCGATCATATTATTATGCAACTTACCACTTTCATCAATTAACGCCTCCACTGCTGCATAACCCATACGGCTGGCAATTAAACGGTCAATACAACTGGGTGCACCACCTCTTTGAATATGCCCCAGTATGGCCACCCGGGTTTCGGCATTCGGCAAACGTTGTTTAACTACTTTGGCAACTTCATTGGCCCCGCCAAAATCATCACCTTCTGCCACTACAATCATATTCACCAGTTTTTTTCTTCTTTCTTTTTCTTCCAAAGAGGAAAGAATGTCTTCAATATCTGTTTTTCTTTCTGGTATCAAAATATGTTCTGCACCGGTAGCAATACCACTGTGCAATGCTATATAACCTGCATCACGACCCATTACTTCAATAATGAACAGGCGGTCATGTGCATCGGCTGTATCACGTATTTTATCAATACATTCAACAGCTGTATTTACGGCCGTATCAAATCCAATGGTAAAATCAGTGCCGGCAATATCTTTATCAATTGTTCCGGGCAAACCAATACAGGGGATATCAAATTCGTGAGAAAATTTTTGTGCACCCCTGAAAGAACCATCACCACCAATAATCACCAGGCCATCAATACTATGTTTTTTTAAATTATCGTAAGCTTTTTTTCTTCCCTCTGGTTCAAAAAATTCTTTGCAACGGGCAGTTTTTAAAATTGTTCCGCCCCTTTGAATAATATTGGCCACACTCCTGGAGTGCATGGGTACGATATCATCGTCAATCATTCCCTGGTAACCCCTCATAATACCAAAAACCTCCAGTCCATGATACAAACCAGTGCGAACCACCGCCCTTATACAAGCATTCATGCCAGGGGAATCACCACCTGAGGTAAGAACACCGATATTGGTAACTTTCTTGCTCATTGCTACAATTAGTCTTGATTTTTATTTATTTAATCCTCAAATGGCGAAATAACATCGAAATTCCTGAAACAATCGTTTTTTTGCGAGGCTCAAAAATAAGGAATACAAATGAAAAAAGGATGTATTAAAGCTTATTATAAAGCAAACGGATGTTAGCGATAACGTATTAATTACTTTCAACTTATAAATTGAAAACGTTTGCAAAAGCTATAGTTTTATGAGTGGTGGATATCGTGTAACAGAAATACGATCCTCAACATATTATTTTTTGGAACTAAGGGTAACATGGAAAAAATTCTAATAACTGGTGTAAATGGATTACTGGGTCAGGAGTTGGCAATTCAACTCTTGAAAAAAGGTTTTTTTGTTATAGGAATTTCCAGGGGACTTTGCCGGGTTAATTTGGCCAGGGAAAATTTTACTTACTACCCGGTTGATATCACAGAGGATATTGAACTAAATAATGTCATGTTTGAAGAGAGACCAGATGTGGTGATACATGCTGCTGCAATGACGCAGGTAGATGAATGTGAGCTGAACCAGGAGAAGTGTTATGAAGTAAATCAAAAGGGAACACTGCATACTTTAAAAAGTGCAGAATTATGTAGTTCATTTATCATTCATGTTTCTACCGATTTTGTTTTTGACGGAGAGGAAGGTATGTATAACGAAGAGGATGAATGCAGGCCTGTTAACTGGTATGGTCAATGCAAAAAAGAAACGGAATCGGTAATAGCTGTTGCTGAAATTCCATGGGCCATTGTACGAACTTGTTTGGTATATGGAAAAAAAACTGAGGGAGGAAGAGATAATCTTGTAACATGGGTAGATCGTAAATTGGCTGCGGGTGAAAAAATAAAAGTGGTGGATGACCAGGTAAGAACGCCAACATATGCCGGGGATCTCGCCAGCGGTATTGTTCAAATTTTAGAAAAAA